>NZ_DVEH01000014.1 GCF_015295825.1 Thermosynechococcus sp. M98_K2018_005 | reverse complement strand
TTGGCTTCGACGGCATTGATCCGCTGTTCGAGCTTGGCCTCTACAGCATTCATCTGTTGTTCTAGCCTGGCCTCGACGGTATCAATTTTGTCCTCAAGCCTTTGGAACTTCTCGCTATTGGTGGCAATGTGAATATCGAGCTTTTTCTCTATGGCTTGGATGGCGGCTTGCATTGTCTGCAAATTGCTTTGCATTCCTTGGATGGCATCCAAGACTTGGCTCAATTCGGAACGGGTAACGGATTCAGTCATGATGCTGATGCTTGATTAACGGACGTGGAGGGATTCGAACCCCCGACCCTCAGAACCGGAATCTGATGCTCTATCCACTGAGCCACACGTCCAATTTTCTCATCATAGCATTAACCAAGGTAGGCTTGCTGAACCCGTGGATCATTCAGGAGCTCCGCTGCACTACCGCTGAGGGTCACTTGACCCGCTTCAAGGACATAACCGCGATCGCCCAATTGTAGGGCAAGGTGAGCATTTTGCTCGACCAGTAGCATTGTCATCCCCTGTTGCCGCAGTTGTGCCAAGATGGCAAAAATTTCCCGCACTAAATTGGGCGCTAAGCCTAAACTGGGTTCATCAAGGAGCAGCAAGCGAGGACGACTCATCAGGGCACGGGCAATCGCCAGCATTTGCTGTTCACCCCCACTGAGGGTTCCCGCGAGTTGGTGTTGCCGTTCCCGTAGTCTGGGAAAGCGCTTGAGTTGCTCTTCGAGGTTTTGTGTAATCTGCGCCTTATCTCGACAACAGTAGGCACCGAGAAGGAGATTGTCGCGTACGGTTTGGCGGGCGAGAACCTCACGTCCCTCTGGACAATGGGCAATGCCCAGCCTGACTAATTCATGGGGCGATCGCCCTGCAATAGATTGACCCGCAAAGCGAATGATACCTTCACTGGGAACGAGTTTAGAGATAGCGCGCAGGAGGGTGGTTTTGCCAGCACCATTGGCGCCCAGAAGGGTAATGCACTCCCCGGCTTCAATGGCCAGACTCACCGCGCGCAGAGCGCAAATGCCACTGTAGTGGACACTCAGGGACTCAATTTCCAAGATGCGCGCTCGAGAAGTCATCCCCTAGGCCGTGGTCTGGGATTCTTCTGGGTTGTAGGAGCCCCCCCGCGCCTCTTCCCATTCAGCAATAGCAGCATTTTCGGTTTGGGCAGCAGCACTGGTGACGAGGGCGGTAATTTCCCGAGGAGAGAACCCTTCTTCCAGTAGCTCCATATAGATAGGATAGAGATTGCGTTGCAGTTCTTTGAGGATGGCGCGGGCACGATCGGTATAGCGAAAGTTTTGGTCAAATAAGCTGGCCATCTGAGAAATCCAAGAGCACTGCCACTATCCTAAATCCTATGGGTACACCCATTGCCAGTGGTGGCGCGGACTTTTGTTTTCTCTCCCTCCTGTAATGAGACCTACTCTGCCTCTTCGTCGAGATGATAACGACGATAGAGAAAGTCAAGGGCATCGTTGCGCAGTTGATAGTAGGTGGGATCTTCGAGGATGCGCTCGCGATCGCGCGGCCGTGGGAAGGGAATTGTCATGATTTCACCAACTTTGGCAGCAGGGCCATTGGTCATCATTACTAGGCGATCGGCCAAAAACAGCGCCTCATCAATGTCGTGGGTAATCATCAACACGGTGCAGCGGTGTTCCTGCCAGATGTTGAGCAGCTCCTCTTGCAGTTCTTCCTTGGTGATGGCATCGAGGGCACCAAAGGGTTCATCGAGAATGAGGATCTCTGGCCGAATCGCAAGAGCACGGGCGATCGCCACCCGCTGTTTCATCCCTCCTGACAACTGCGCCGGATATTTATTGGCCGCTTCCGCCAAGCCCACCATTGCCAAGTGTTCGCGGACAATCGCCATCTTTTGCGGACGGGATTTCTCTGGCCAGACAGCATCCACTGCCAGATAGACATTTTCAGCAGCAGTTAACCACGGCAAGAGGGCATAGTTCTGAAATACCACCATGCGATCAGGCCCCGGCTCCTTGATAGGTTGTCCCTTGAGGCGTACTTCCCCAGTGGTGGGACGCACAAAGCCCGAGACCATATTGAGTAAGGTGGTTTTGCCACAGCCAGAGTGACCAATGACGCAGATAAACTCCCCCGCTTGAATATCGAGGGTAATATCCGTCAGCACCGTAAAAGGACCCTTCTGGGTGGGATAGACTTTGCTCACCTGCTCTAGGCGCAAAAAGGATTCAGGGGAGGCTACGGGGGTAGTCATGGCTCGGCTTCCTTGGCTAATCATGGGCAACTCCAATCGTCTAACGTATTGGGCTTAGGCGGCACGGGGCACGGGCAAATTCAAGGGAATTTCTGCCATATAGACCTCATGTTTGATTTTTAGGCTATTGAGATAGCTAATGGGGTCATCGGCATTAAAAGTGGTGCCATCAAAGAGTTGGATCGGCCCAGTGCGATACTTAATGTCCAAGAGTCCCAACTCCCGCGCCGCTGTACTAAAGACACTCACCCGACACACCCGCTCGAGAATTTCCACCCAGTTGCGTGGAAAGGGAATCGTGCCCCAACGGGCAATCTGGGTCATCATCCACAGGTGCTCAGTGCGGCTAGGACGATTCACACCGTCGCCAAAGAACAAATGATGCACGGGCCCACCCTTTTGATCCACCCCCAGTTCTAAATACTCAGGGTTGGTGGCCACATAGGCCTTGCGGCTGAGGATTTGCTTAATCTCCTCACTGTGAGCAGGGTCGGCACAGTAACGACAGGCATCTAGTAGGGCTTTGACCAAGGCAATGTGGGTATTGGGATAGGCCATCGCCCAATCTTCGCGCACGCCTAGGACTTTCCCTGGATGTCCTGCCCAAATGTCAATGTCGCTGGCAATCGTAAAACCCACTCCCTCTTTGGCCGCCCGCAGATTCCAAGGATCACCGACGCAATAGCCATCAATACTGCCAGAACGCAGATCCGCAACCATTTGTGCCGGTGGAATCGTCTGGAGGTGGACATCCTGATCGGGGTGAATGCCCCCTGCCGCTAGCCAGTAGCGCAATAGGAGATTATGCATGGAGGAGGCGTGCACCATCCCCAAACGGTGGGGGCGATCGCGCGTTTGCAGCAAGTAGCGGTGAAAGTCACTGAGGGTACGAATCCCCTGCTCGGCAAATTCCTTTTTCAGCGTGATGCCATTACCATTACGGCTCAGGGTGAGGGCACTGACCACAGGCAGCGGCTGCTCTTCATGACCGCCACAGGTAAACCACACGGGCATCCCCGCCGGCATCTGCGCGGCATCGAGGTAGCCTGCGGCAATCCCATCCACAATACCTCGCCAACTGCTCTCGCGCACAAGGGAGACCTCCTCTAGGCCATGGTGGGCAAAGAACCCCTTTTCGTAGGCAATGGCAATGGGAGCGCAGGCGGTCAAGGGCACAAAGCCAATTTCCAGATTCGTTTTTTCGAGACCATGGCGGGCAATGGCCGGTTTGCGCCGCGCCTGCAACTGTTTCACCCGTTTCTGCTGGTTGAGGAAATAGATGATTTCACTGCGCAGACTGTAGTAACTGGGGTGTTCGACAACGGCCATCCGCTGCCGGGGACGGGGAATATCCACCTCAAGAATGCCGCCAATTTTGGAGCCGGGACCATTGGTGAGCATGACAATCCGATCCGAGAGCAGCACCGCCTCATCGACATCATGGGTGACCATCACCGCCGTCACCTGCTGGGCTTCGCAGATCTTCATCAATTGTTCCTGCAAATTACCCCGCGTCAGGGCATCCAAGGCACCAAAGGGTTCGTCCAGGAGCAGCAGCTTCGGCTGAATCGCGAGGGCACGGGCGATCGCCACCCGTTGTTTCTGACCGCCAGAGAGCATGGTGGGTGGCTTGTGGGCATGGGGGCGCAACCCCACGAGGTCAATATGGGACTCAACAATTTGCCGCCGTTCAGCCGGAGTGAGGTGATCGAGCACTTCATCCACCGCTAGAGCAATGTTCTCGCGTACGGAAAGCCACGGCAGCAGTGAGTAGTTTTGAAAGACCACCATGCGATCGGGCCCCGGTTGGCGCACCCGCTGTCCCTCCAACGTCACTACCCCTGAGGTGGGCAGGTCTAAGCCGGCAATCATATTGAGTAACGTGGACTTGCCACAGCCAGAGTGACCAATCAGCGAGATAAACTCCCCCTTTTGAATCGTCAGGTCAATCCCTTTGAGGGCGAGATACTGTCCCCCATTCGTGAGGTCAAAGACCTTCTCCACCTGATCTACAGCCACAAAAACGCCCATGATTCCCTCCTAGCGATTTGCCGGTGCAATTTTGCTTTGCAGGAAGCCCACCAAGCGATCCAAAATCAGGCCAATGGCACCGATATAGACCACCGCCACAATAATTTCCGTGACGTAGTTTTGCTGGTAGGCATCCCAAATAAAGAAGCCAATGCCTGCTACCCCCGACATGACAATTTCAGCGGCAATAATCGCCAGCCATGCCAAGCCAATGGCAATCCGCAAGCCTGTGAAAATATAGGGCAATGCCGAGGGCAAGAGAATTTTCAGAAAGAACGTTTTCTTTGACAGCCGCAGTACCCGCGACACATTTTTGTAGTCTTGGGGAATTTCCCGTACGCCCACAGCAGTATTGATGAGAATCGGCCAGATAGAGGTAATGAAGATCACAAAGATTGCGGCGGGTTCATTTTGGCGCAACGCTGCAAGGGAGATGGGTACCCACGCCAAGGGAGCCACCATGCGCAGAAATTGAAAGATGGGGTCGAGGGACTTATTCAGGGCTTTACTAGTGCCCACCAAAATCCCCAGCGTAATTCCGACAATGGCAGCCAACCCATAGCCTTGGGCAACGCGGGTCAAACTGATGAGGGTCTGGCGTGCCAACCCCTGATCAAGGGGGCTGTTGTAATAAAAGGGGTGAAAGATCAGATAGCGACTGCGCTCATCGGCAAACACTTGAATCGGGCCAGGGAGCGAGAGAATTTTGGTTGAAGAGAGAATCTGCCAGACTACTAGAAACCCAATCACACCGATCATTGGTAGATAAAAATCCGCCCCCTGCTGGCGCAGAAACTTCGTGAGGGGATGAGCATTGCCATTACGGCGCACAGATGCAACAGCCATATAAGTCTCCTATTGAGTAGCAACGAAATGATTAGGACTTGACCTTGATGTTGAGGCTGTCCAGATAGGCTTGGGGGTTATCGGGATCAAACTTGATGCCATCAAAGAAGGTCTCAACGCCCCGCGAGTCAGTGGTGGGAATTTCAGCCGCTGGCACCCCTAACTCTTTGGCGGCCTCTTGCCAGAGATCGCTGCGGTTGACCCGCCCAATCATTTGCTTGATATTGTCAAAGTCTTTGAGTTGATTGGCGTTGAAGCCCCAGCGCAGGTTTTCAGTTAAGAACCAGAGGTCGTGACTCTTGTAGGGGTAGGAGATACTATTGCCATTGGGATCGCGCCAGTAGAGGGGCCCCATATTAAAGTCGTTGAAATTCGGTTGACCATCCCCCATGGTGTAGGTGCCTTCGTAGGGAGGAGTGAGGATATTGCCGGGAATGTTGAAATACTCGCGGCGGCCACAAATTTGAATGAGTTCCGGGCGGTTGGCCTTGTCATCGCACCACTGCTGAGCTTCCATCACCGCTTTCAGGAGCGCTTTGGTGGCGTTGGGGTGTTTATCCACCCAGTCAGCCCGCACGGCTAGGTACTCTTCGGGGTGGTAGGGCCACATCTGTGCCGTTAGGGTGGCCATAAAGCCAATATCATCACTGACAATGCGGAAGGGCCAAGGATCACCGGTACTGAAGGCGTCCATCGTACCATTGCGCATACCGGCAACCGTTTCAGCGGGAGGAACGGCTAGGAGTTCGATGTCGCGATCGGGGTCAATGCCATTGGCGGCAAACCAGTAGCGGATCCACAGGTCTTGGTTGGCATTGGGAAAGGTGTAGGCGGCTTTGAACTTGCGGCCATTGTTGGCAGCAAAGCCTTTGATGTAGTCGGGATCGGCGATTTTGAGGTGTAAGCCCTTGCCCTTGTTAGCGCCGGAAATGGCAATCCCGTTGCCTTGAGTATTTAACTGTGCCAAAACGTACATTGGCACTTTTTGATTGTTGAGGGTGATAATGCCTTCGCTGATCAGGTAGGGCATGGGCATCTGCCACTGACCACCATCAATCCCGCCGGCAGCAGCGCCAATCACCACATTGTCCCGGGCACTGGCCCAGTTGGCCTGCTTGGAGATTTCAACATTGGTGAGACCATGCTTGGCAAAAAAGCCTTTTTCTTTGGCAATAATCAGAGGGGCTGATTCAACAATGGGAATAAAACCTAATTTAATGGTGTCCGTTTCCACTGCAGTTCCCCCTCCCTGCTGTTGTCCTTGGGGAGTTTCGGCGGGCGCACATCCCTTGAGGGCGATCGCCCCCATAGCAGTAGCAGTGGCAGTCATTAAAAAACGACGACGCGACAATTGAGACATAGCGTGACCTATATCGAGAACAGTAAATAGTTGACAAAAAAATCCGATCCCTAGACCTTGGGACAGGTTTTCCAATTAGCGGTGATGAAAGACCGAAATTTGGATTGAGAACAATCTATCACCCCAGGGCGTCAAAAAGACATAAGCCTATACTATAAACGGAGATGAACTTTTTTATCGAATTTATAACCTAAGCTAATCTAATTAAGCCCCGCTATCAGCACAATTTGCCCCATTAATTAAAGGAGGTGAGGAATGATGGCAAATCAATTTGTTACCAACCTTTAGGCTTGAGATTGATTTGCAGCACTTTAGAGGATGTGTTCTTGGAGGTACACCTCAGCCTTATCCGTCCTCAGCGGTGGGGCAAAAAGATAGCCTTGGCCAGAGGGACAGCGCAGCGATCGCAACAGTTGCAGTTGAGTTGTGTTTTCAATGCCCTCGGCAATGCAATCGAGGTGGAGGTTGTGCGCTAGAACCAAAATCGTGTGTACCACCTCTAAGTCTGCTTGGCTGCGATCCATTTGGGAAATGAAGGAGCGGTCAATTTTAATACCGTCCAGAGGAAGATTGCCCAAATAACTCAGGGAGGAATACCCAGTGCCAAAGTCATCAATGTTAATGCGCACGCCCATCGCCTTCAGCTCAGCGAGAATTTCGCGAGCAGAGTCTAGGTGCTGCATCAGCACGCTTTCAGTGATTTCGATCTTGAGAAACGGCCCCCTTAAGTGATGCTCCTCAAGAGTTTGTTGAATTTCGGACACCAGGGTGGGCAAAGAAAATTGATTCGCAGAAAGATTAACACTCATTGTAAAGCCCATGGACTGGAGTTTGGGGTACTTTTGCTGCCACTGCTGCAACTGTTCACAGGCATTGTGCAAAACCCAGCGGGAGAGTTCAAAAATCAGCCCCGTTTCTTCAGCAACGGGAATAAAGACTTCCGGAGAGATGAAGGTGTCGCCCTTTTGCCAGCGGAGCAGTGCCTCAAAACCCCGCAGGGATTCGCTACGGAGATTGACAATGGGCTGATAGTGTAAGGTTAGGTCACCCCGTTCAATGGCTTGCCGCAGTTCCACTTCTAAATGCAGGCGATCGCGCACCTGTTGCAGCATGACAGGGTCAAAGACAGCAATGCGATTGCGCCCTTTGGTTTTGGCGTGGTACATAGCCATATCGGCATCCCGCAGGAGTTCTTCACTACTCTTGTAGTGGGCATCCCCCATCACTAGGCCAATACTCACAGTGCTGTAGAGGGTGTAATGATCTATTTCAAAGGGTTGGCTGAGGCGCTCCCGCAATCTTTGGGCAATGGCTTGAGCCTGTTCTCCGCCCTGAATGTCATTGAGCAACACGGCAAATTCATCACCCCCTAAGCGGGCTACGACATCTTGAGGACTGACACAACGAGTTAGCCGCTTGGCAAATGCTTGCAGAAACAAATCGCCAATGGAGTGTCCGAGACTATCGTTGAGGGTCTTGAAGCGATCTAAATCCAAACAGAGAACGGCGTAGTGGAAGTCGGGGTGCTCTGCGGCATGGTTGAGGGTAAGGTGCAACTGCTCCTCAAAGAGCCAGCGATTGGGTAAATGGGTAAGGCGGTCATGGCGAGCTTGGTAAAGGAGTTGGGCTTCGACTGCTTTGCGCTCTTGAATTTCCCTTTGGGCTTTTTGATAGAGTTCCGCTTGCAGGATGGCGATCGCCAACTGGGTTGAAATCTGCTTGATCAGTTCAATTTCACTGTCTTGCCAATCGCGGGGATGGGCGCATTGATGACAGATGAGCAACCCCCAGAGCCGCGCTTCCACGACGATGGGTACCACCAGATTGGCCTTGACCTGATAGTGCGCCAGCAGCTCACGATAGCAGGGGCCAACATCCGCTGTGTCTAAGTTATTCACCACGTGGATGCGACCCCGCTTATAGGCTTCGACATACTTTTCCGTAAAGCAGGAGTCTCCCACCACATCCCCCAGAGCCGACAACCAAGGGGGAACGACGGCTTCAACCTCCATCATGCCGCGCCAATCATCGAGGAAACGATAAATGAGTACGCGATCGCACCCGAGGAGTTCTCGCACGTCCTTGACAGCAGTTTCGAGAATCGTTGAAAGCTCAAGGGTTTGGTGAATGTGTTGGGTAATTTGTACCAGCAGGCGATCGTATTGGGCTTGGCGCAGGAGTTGCTGTTCCACCTTATGGCGATCGATGGCATGGCGGATACTGCGCACCAGCAAGTTGGGGCTGAGTTCCTGAAAGCTTAAGTAGTCCTGAGCACCACTGTGGAGTATCTGCGTGGCCAGATCAGGGCGATCGCCAAGGTCAATCACAACTAGGGGCAATTGTGGATAACGTTGCTGGAGTGTTTGTACTTCTTTAAGAACGTGATCCCCTTGAGCAATGAGGACAAGGAGATGAGGTTTGGCCTGAGCAACCACACCGGGGGTTAAATGAGAATACAGACAGGTGTGAACTTGATAGCAAATGTCATCAATTTCGGCGAGATAGGGATATAAAATCCCACCCGATTGGGGGATGTTTTCAATGATCAATAGGTTAAAGACGGATACCGAAGATGTGGATGGCACAGAAAAGCATGATACCTGACCTGAGCTTGTTTGCGGTATGTCCAGCAGCTCATGGGGATCATTGTTCATCACATGGGGATCATTGTTTATCACAGGAAGTATCGTTACTTTTTTGAGCATTTTTGATAATTTATTCGACAGAATTTCTACTATAGTGAACTAATAAAACATTTTGATTTTGGGTGAGTATTGATTTTTTGTTTCTAAATCTATCATAAGACTGAAGGGGATCACTGTTGAAGTGAAATGAATAGGAAACACCAAAAGGTTGATCTATAGCAGCATTTTGTATTATTGATAAAAATCATAGACTTTTATCTATGATAAAGCGAATAAACAAGACGAGCCGCGTCAAAAGCGGCTCTATATTCACCAAAAGACTAGAGGACAACTAGGGCCAAACCTAGAATCGAGCACCAATCCCTAGGCGAGCCAAAGGATGCCCAGCACTGGAGAAGCTAGCCCCTGCATCAATGAGAATCGGCCCAATTTGATGAGCCATAGCAACCCCTGCCGCTGTGTAGCCGCCATAGGTGGCAATGCCGACGTTAAATGTTGTCTGACCGGAACGTGCAGGAACAATCGGCATCAGAGCTGCTGCCGAGGCAATCCCTGCAAAAGCCTCACCCCTTAATTGGTTCACTTGGCCATCCGTATAGGCATTTGCTGCGCCTAGAGCTACTGTCCCCAAACCATCCACATAGGCTTTATTAACCGCATCGGTGGGATTTATTGGTGTAGCAACGTTGGTAATGCGTCGCTCTGCTCCCGGAGCACCAACAGAGATCGTATTCGGGGCAGTCGTCACTGAACCCGACCCAATAGCAACGCTATTCGCGTCAGTTGCATTGGCACCTGTGCCGATTGCAATAGCATTGCCAGCACTTACATTGGCGCTTGCCCCAAGAGCAATGCCGTTGGCCGCTGCTGCAGTAGCACCTGAGTTATTACCAATAGTAATGCTGCCTGCTCCTGCAGGAACTGCACCACTTCCAAGGGCAATGTTACCACAAGTTACTGTTGCCCCTGTAATGGAGCAAATACCAGAGGCAAAGAGTTGGTTGATGAGCGCTGATAGCTGACTTCCGTTAATTGCGTCTGTACTCGTTGGTGAGATAATGCCAGGGGCAACATGAACAATTTTGCGTTCTTGACCTGATGCACCTACAGAGACTGTATTTGGCTGATTGGCAACAGAATTTGCCCCAATAGCAACACTGTTGACAGCAGTCACTTGAGCATTGCGGCCCAAGGCAGTCCCATTTTGGGCGTTGACTGTGGCTTGGCCCCCTAATGCCGTGCCTTGAGCAGCAGTGACCGCCGCTTGTTGACCCACAGCGGTGGCGTCGTTGGCACCTGCAGCAATGTTAGACCCCTGACCCAAGGCAGTCCCGTTT
>NZ_DVEH01000095.1 GCF_015295825.1 Thermosynechococcus sp. M98_K2018_005 | reverse complement strand
CTGTATCCCCTCGCTGAAGCGGAGGGGTTTTAGCCTGCCCACATCACTCCTATAAGTCATTTTTCGTTGGCATAGCTGTAGGCTCGATGCCATACTTTTGCCTGAGCAGAGGGCGTGATCTGCACCCAGTGACGACTCAGGGGAGGTAAGACGAGAGTGCGCAGGAGCAGCCACAGGGTTTGCAATTCACTGGGGGCTTTCTGCCATTGCCAACGGTTGGGTTCACAGAAAAGTAAGGTGACCAATTGGCGGTACTGATCCGAGGTTAGGGGGTCAAAGTAAATCTTTAGGGTCGTTGGATTGGGCATATCAACAACTTGGCCGCTGAGGTCAATGCCTGCCTCCAAAAGCCGACAGGTGAGGGGTACACCCATCGCGGAGGGGGGGAGGGGTTGGTGCAGATGAACGATCGCCCCCCCTTCAGAAAGGCGAATAGTCGTGCCCCACAGGGCAGTGGTTTGATCCCAAGCAAGATGGAGTTCAACTGTTTGCTGCACATTGAGCCAATCATAGGGATCGGGGCGGGGGCGATCGATGAGGCTATAAAGCGCAAGGGCAAGAATAATTAGATTATAGAGATTCCAGATCCATGCCAGTAGTAGTCCCTTGGTCTGTAATGCCTGCCAATTCAACACAGCGGCGGCAGCAGAGAGCATAAACAGCACCACAAGGGGGACAGCAAGATGCCACTGAACTCGGTAGCGATCGCGATAATTGCCCTTGGGGGTGACCCAAAAGCCGCGACCAAAGGGACGCAACAACGTATCAATCACTGTCAATGTCAACGGCACACATTGAAGCACCGCATAAATATCAGACACCAAGGCAGAGCGACTTTGGCCATTGAGCCAGCGGAAGGTACTCAACAGCAGCCAGTAGTAGGGCACAAAATAGTAGAGCCACTGCCGCAGGGTGGCTTCAAGGGGGATGATACCCCAAAAGGCAGCAATCAAGGGCAACAGCAGCAACAGCAAACGCATGGGACTGTGGAACCATTGTGTAATCCCCTCTAGGTGGGCAAGGCGCTGAAGCCCAGTGAGATTGGGTACCCGCAGTGGACTTGCCCCAATGAATAATCCTTGGAGGGTGCCCCGTGCCCAGCGTTGACGTTGACGAATATGCGCCGCCATTTCCTCTGCACACAGCCCCGCACTGAGACTTTCGTTCAGGTAAATTAACCGATGACCTGCTGCCGCCAATTGAATGCCTGTGTAGTAGTCCTCACTGAGGGATTCAGTGACAAAGCCGCCAATAGCTTCTAGCGCCGATCGCCGCACGACAAAGGAACTGCCGTAGCACAGCGCTGTTTCGATGCCATCCCGCAGGACTTGATAATGACGGGAGAAGATCTCCACTTCTTGGGGTAGGTAATCCTCGAGGCCAAGGTTACGGGCAATAGGATCGGGGTTGTAAAAGCTCTGGTAGGTTTGGACCAGGCCAATATCAGCCCTTTGAAAAAAGCCCACAGTACGGGTGAGAAAATTACGAGTGGGAACAAAATCAGCATCAAAAACCGCAATCAGTTCACCCTGGGTTTGCCTAAGGGCATGGTTGAGGTTGCCCGCTTTGGCATGGCGATTGTCTGGACGGCTAAGGTACTCACAGCCTAATTCCAAGGCCAATTTCCGTAGGGCAGGGCGACGGGTATCGTCAAGAACATAAATACGCTTGTGGGGATAATCGAGGGCTTGGCAGCCGACAATCGTGCGTTGCAAAATCGTCAGGGGTTCATTGTAGGTGGGAATAAAAATATCCACCCAAGGCTGATAGTGGCCACTTTTGACCGCAAGGGCAGCAGCATCGGCTTCAGGATGACGATTTTTGATGTGCAAGAGCAGGTAGAGTTGTAGGCCATAGCCCGCCATCATAAAACCTTCAATGCCCAGTAGGAGCAGGCTAAGGGTGGCTTCTAGGGGGGTGCGCAGATTGAGGGTAGCGAGCGATCGCCACAGCAGATAATGCAGCATCACGGCCATTAAACTGCCAACGATAATGACCCGCGCCCACTGCTGCTGCACTTTCCCCCAGCGCAAAACAATAGTGCTGAGAACCACCATCAAGCACAATGGCCAAAACAGCCATGGTTTGTCTAAATGTTCAACGGCGAGCCAAGGAGGGACAGGGGGCATCGCTGGAGCCTCAAGCAACTGAATAGTAATGTAACGAAATGTAAATCAACTGTTGGACAGGGACGACATTTGTAAGGTTCCCCGCAGTAGCGATCGCCCCCAGCTGTATGTCAGGATGAATATCACTCAATGCCAACTTTCGTGCCATGACCGATTTCTCAGCGGGAACAAAGTTGCCCCCCTTTGTTTTTCACAACCAGTTCCAGGGCTGGATGGAAGTCTATGCGCCCGTGCAACGCTACGAGACCTATTTGAACAATCACCAAGAATGGTTTCACCGCTGCGCCCATCCCATGAAGACAGAACCGGTGGGCAAGCATGGCTACATTCTCACCATTGGCCGCTATGGTTCCCATGGCTATGAAGTGGAACCCAAAATTGGACTGCACCTGCTGCCCCAAGAGCAGGGGGTCTATCGGATTGCAACGATTCCTGTGCCAGAGCAGCCGTTTTTGAACTATGAGGTGAATTTTCAAGCGGCCATGGCCTTGGTACCGATGCGAGCCACCCCTGAAACCGATAGCGACCTGTTGGCACTGAATGTAATTGATTACACGCGGGTCAATTGGGAACTGGATTTGCGGGTGGAAATGCGCTTTCCTCGGTTTATCTACCGTTTGCCCCATGGCCTGATTCAGGGGACAGGCAATCGCGTCTTGGCTCAAATTGTCCGCCAAGTCTCCTACCGCCTGACGGCAAAGGTACAGGATGATTTCCACAAAACCATTGGCCTAGACTTGGGCAAACGCTGGCGCCGCAAGCGCTTCCATGCTGAGCGGGTGCGCACCCTCACCCCTGCTCCTGATATGCCTGACGAACCTCAGCCACCTGCTGCTTGAGCATTGTCGCATCCGTACCGAGTTGACTGCCCATACCAATGGCGATCGCCCCTGCTTGCCAGAGGGGCACCACATCCTCCCAGCCAATACCCCCGCAGGGGATTAGGGGAATCTCAGCAAACAGGGGTCGCAATGCCCGCAGATAGCTTGCACCCCCCACCGCCATCACTGGAAAAACCTTCACTGCCACTGCTCCCGCTTGCCAAGCGTGGAGAATTTCCGTTGGTGTCAATGCCCCCAAAATCAGAGGACAGTTTGCCTCCGTTGCGAGGGGCACCACCTCTATGGCCGTATGGGGGGTCACTAAAAATTGTGCGCCAGCAGCGATCGCCCCTTTGACCATTTGTGGATTTTGGAGGCTTGCAGCGCCAATGGTGCAGCGGGGAAAGTCTTGACGGAGTTGCCGCAACACCGAAGCTGCATCGGGAGTTGTCCAAGCCACCTCCAGGCAGGAAAACCCTGCTTCAATGTAAACCTGAGCGCGGGCGATCGCTTCAGTAGGATCAGCAGCACGCACCACGGCAATCAAGGGCAAGCCTTGCAGAAACTCTAACGGCTGTGGCTTGGGCATAGGGTCATAACTATTCAGCAGGGGGGTGGGAGGGCACTGATAAGATGAAAATTTCCCCTACCCCTAAACTACGGTATATTGGCAATACCTTTGCGAGTCTCAAATGGGTGATAGCGTCAAAGTCCTGAGTGAAAATCGCCAAGCGCGCTTCCAATACGAAATTCTAGAAACCTATGAGTGTGGTCTCGTGTTACTCGGCACTGAGGTCAAGTCTATTCGCGCTGGCAAGGTGAATTTACGGGATGGCTTTGCCCGCATCCGCAATGGTGAAGCGTGGTTGATGAATGTTCACATTTCCCCCCACGAGAGTACGAACCAATCCTACAACCATGACCCCCTGCGCGATCGCAAGCTCCTTCTCCACAAGCAGGAAATCCGCAAGCTAGTGGGCAAAGTGGAGCAAAAGGGACTGACCCTTGTGCCCCTAAAGCTTTACCTCAAAAATGGTCGCGTTAAGGTCTCCATAGGGCTGGCTCGTGGTAAGAAACTCCACGACAAACGCCAAGACCTCAAGCAGCGGCAGGACAAGCGGGAAATGGAGCGGGCAATGAAGCAGCGCTAGACTTAACTTTGGGGGGTGGGTACAGGGGTACTGTTAGTTTCCGTGCGGACGGGCGTTGCAGGGGTAGGGGCGCTTCCTGTTGCCGCTTCCCAAGAGTCATTGGTGAAATACACATGGCCAAGTACCCGTCCTTCATAGGTGCGCCGCGTTAGCCGCCACGTGGGTTCCAGATGGAACTTGAGGAACTGTCCCTCCTGGAGACCATGGGTACGACCAATAATCATCCGCGGTCCACCGCGATTGCTGCTGCCGACAAGGAGCAACTCGCCATCTCCTCCTTCAATGCGCAGGTTGTACTGCAACCCTAAATCCTGTTGCGCCACCCGAATCGAGTAACCATTGCTATCGGTGGCGCGACCACAAATGCCCGTGAAGTCAAACGTGGTCAACAGCGGATTAATCACCACGGGGTTACTGCCCGATTCACTCCAGCAGGGACGAGTATCCTTGATTTGCTCTACCACCAGTAGGCGATACCCACCGCGTGCAAGGGGCACAGCCATCACCACATAGCGACTTTGATCCACTTCCGTTTGTGTAAACATATTGGCTTGGGCAGGCCGAGGGGCAATTGTGCCCAAACAGGCCACTGTCAATAGGCTCAGGCCAAATTTTTGCCAGTATTTCATAGGGATACTCCTCAGCAAAACTTGGAGGTTTTGACAGTTAAATGGATTCTATTGTTTCACTACGATCCACGCCGATTAACTATCAAAATTCTAGAAATTATTTTTCAGACACCGTCAGGCATCAATGGTGAGCCGTCAAATCGAGGCCAATCACTTGGGTATGTTGACCCCGCGCTTGGGTGACACCAATCGTGCGCTGAGCCGCTTCAATCATCGGTCGCCGCAGACTGACAACAATAAACTGCGCCTCTTGGCTCTGCTGCTGAATCATTTTGGCAAGGCGCTCAACATTGGCACCATCGAGAAACATATCCACTTCATCAAAGGCATAAAAGGGGGAAGGGCGATAGCGTTGCAGGGCAAAGATAAAACTGAGGGCCGTTAGGGATTTTTCGCCCCCCGACATTGAGGCCAAGCGTTGTACGGGTTTGCCCTTGGGATGCGCCACCAGATTCAGGCCACCGGCAAAGGGATCCTCAGGACTTTCCAGTTGCAGATAGCCATCGCCATCGGAGAGGGTGGCAAAAATGGTTTGGAAGTTGGCATTGACGGCATCAAAGGCTTCACGGAAGGACTGGTGACGCAGTGTGGTGAAGTTCTCAATCCGCAGTAAGATCTCCGTGCGCTCTGCTTCTAGAACGGCGAGCTTCTCCTGTAGCTCATTAAGCCGCCCTTGTGTCTCCTCAAATTCCTGAATTGCCAGCATATTGACCGGTTCCATGGCGCGCAGCCGTTTTTCGAGGGCTTGGCACTGCTGCTGAATGTCGCTGAGGGAGAGATTGGCAGGTACTTCAGGTAATGGCTGCGGTAGGGGAGGGGCCTCGATGGTGCTGAGTTCCTGAAGTTGTGCTTGCAGCGTGGTGAGGGTGTCGCTGGCTTTTTGGTATTGCCATTCCAGTTGTTGGTAGTCCTTTTGCTGCTGCCGTAGTTGGTAGTCTTGGCAATCGCGCTCGCCCTTGAGGTGACCAAGGCGGGCGTCCAATTCCCTCAAAGCAGTTTGCGTGCTTTGAATTTGCGTCGCTAAGTCCCCAAGAGTCTGATCGAGGGCTTGCTGCTGACAAAGCGTCTCCTGTTGGGCTTGGCGCAGTCGCTGAATCTCCTGTTCGATTTGTTGCAAGTCTCGTGCCAGTTGCTCGAGTTGACGGTGGCGATCGCCCAAGGCTTGATCCACCGCTTGCAGGGCGGCCACATGGTCGGCGTGAATTTTTTCCTGTGCCTGAAGCTGTTCCTGAAGGTGTTGCCACTGCTGATGGCTGGGATTGGCTTCAAGGGTATTGAGGGCAAGGCGTTCGGCGGCGAGTTCTGCTTCGAGTTCAGGAAGGCGAGCCTCTAGGTGAGTGAGTTCAGTCTCTGCGGCGGTTAACTCTTGGCTGAGGTGCTGCTGTTGGCGCGCTAAGTCTGCTTGCTGGCGGTTGAGGTGCTGCTGTTGCTGCTGAAGTTGCTCCCATTGCCGCTGGCGATCGCGATGGCTTTGGCGGGCTTCACTCAGGGCTTGGTTCAGCTCATTCACTCTCCCCTGTTTCTGAGTGCGCTCTTGAATGAGGCGATCTAACAGGCGTTCCAATTCCCCAAGGCGATCGCGCACCTGTTGGACCTCTGCCGATTCGTGGGGGGTGACCCCCTGACCAAAACGGAGGGTATTTGTGCGACTATAGCTACCCCCGGTCATTGCCCCTGAGGGTTCTAGCAAGTCTCCCTCTAGGGTGACCATCCGGTATTGCCCTAGGTAGGGTCGCGCCGCCTCAAGGCGCTCAAAGACCAGCGTGCTGCCAAACACATAGGCAAAAATGGGGGCATATTGCGGCTCAAAGGTAACAAGATTCAAGGCATAGTCAATACAGCCTGCCAAGGAGATGAGGGGTAGGGTCTTGGGACGTGCCATCTTGTTCAGGGGCAAAAATGTGGCCCTGCCGGCTCGTTCCCGCTTGAGGAGGGCGATCGCTGCCGCTGCGACACTGTCATCCGCCACAACGATATTGCCTAGGCGTGCCCCGGCCGCAATTTCCAACGCCAGTTGATAGCGGGGTTCCACTTGACCGAGCTGTGCCACCAGCCCAAACACGCCGGGGAGATCAGCACTTAAAATGAGCCGCGCCGCAAAACTCCCTTGGCTTTCCTGAACCGCCTGTTGTCGTGCTTCCAGTTGATCCAGCTGCCGCTGCTTTTGGCGCTGTTCTCGCTCAAGGCGTTGATAGGTTTCTTCTGTTAAGCTCAATTGTTGCTGCGTTGTGGCCAGTTGTTGGGCAAGGGTTTGTAGGTGCTGCTCCTCTTTTTGGACGGCTGCCGCAGCTTTTGTGAGCGCGTCTTGCAATTCCAATTGCTGGGCTTCTAAGGTGCTGGCCGCTTGGCGCAATTCCCCTTGCCGCTGCCGCAATTGTTGCAATCGCTCCTGAAGGCGAGAGAGTTCACTGCGACTCGGTTCCAGTTCGTGAATCAGGGCATCAATCCGCTGCCGTCGCTGACGGTGCTCCTGAAACCAAGCTTGGGCTGCCGTATTCAACTCCTGAGCTTGCTGCCGTAGGGCGTCGAGGGTGGCTTGGCTGGTGGCAACGGCTGCGACTAAGGGGGGGCGATCGCCCTGTTGCTGTTCTAACTCTTGAGCAAGTTGCTGTTGCTGCAACCGTTGACTGTGGTACTGGGCTTGCCGTTGCTGGAGTTGTTCTCCCAACTGTTCCTGCTGCTGTTGGTAGGCGGTTTGCTGGCGTTGACACTGCCGCTCTTGGGCGTGGAGATCCGCTAACGCTGCTTGCAGGCGGAGGTACGCTTCTTCGCCGAGGGCTTTCACCTGTTGATTGAGTTGTTCCAGCGTAACCGTTGCCGCTTCAATCTCCCGTGCTTTTTGTTGGAGTTGGGCTTGGCGCTGGGCTTGCTCCTGTTGTAGCGTCTGAATCTGTGCTTGGAGCTGCCCTTTTTGCTGTTCGTGGGCTTGCCATTGGCGCACCAGCAGCCATTGCTCTCGCTCTTGCAGTTCTAGCCGTAGGGCTTGATATTTTTCTGCTTGCAGGCGATCCCGTTGCAGGCGATCGCGCTGTTGGATCAATTCCTGCTCAACAATGCGGAAGCGTTCTTCGCGCTCCTTGACCGTATCTAACTTTTCGCGAGCTTGGGCAATCTTGCGGTCAAAATCCGCCACCCCCGCCAATTCGTCAATAATTTCCCGCCGTGCCTTGGCATTCATGGAAATGATACTGGTGACATCCCCCTGCAAAACCACGTTATAACCTTGGGGATAGATACAAAACGCCTGTAACTGATCGTGGAGTTCATTCAGCGTGCAGGGTTGATCATTCACTGCATAGGTCGAGGTATAGGTGCCCTGCTTGGTTACTCGCAGGCGCCGCGTCACCCGCCATTCCGTTTCGACATCCAGTGCAAAGGTCACCGTGACTCGCGTTTCGACAACACTATGGCCACGCCGCGTTTGGCTATGGTTCACCAAATCTGGCAATCGTTCTGCCCGCATCCCCTTAGACCCTGCAAGGCCAAGAGCAAAGAGCAACGCATCCAAGAGGTTCGACTTCCCTGAGCCATTGGGGCCTGAAATGACCGTAAACCCTGGCAGTAGCGGAATCACCGTTGTGCCGCCAAAGGACTTAAAATTTGTGAGTTCTAACTGCTTGATGTACACAACTAGGGAAGCCGCTCAACGATATACACACTAATGCACAGGCCAGTCGAACATGTCTCAGTAGAGTTTGCTAAGTAGGTATAGAGTAAATACCACTGTAATATGCCTGAATGCGTTGACGGGCGATCGATTCTCTCACGCCGTCGCCCACTCCGCGGACAGCACCTCCGCCTGTTCCAGCACCGTCTGCGTCGCCTTCTCCTGCTTGTCCGGCGGGTAACCGTACTTGCGCAGGACGCGCTTTACGAGCACACGCAACTGCGCGCGCACGTTCTCGCGGAGGGTCCAGTCAATGGTGACGTTATTGCGCACCGTCTGGACCAGTTCGCGGGCGATGGTGCGCAGCGTCTTATCTCCCAGCACCTTGACGGCGCTGTCGTTGGTCTCCAGCGCGTCGTAGAACGCCAGCTCGTCCTCGGAGAGCCCCAACGCTTCGCCGCGGGCGTCCGCTTGCCGCAGGTCCTTCGCGAGTTGGATCAATTCCTCGATGACTTGCGCCGCCTCGATCGCCCGATTCTGGTAACGGCGGAGGGTCTGTTCCAACATCTCGGCAAAGGAGCGCGCTTGCACAAGGTTCTTGCGGCGCCGGATGCTGATCTCGCCCTTGAGCAGTTTCTGCAGCAGTTCAACGGCGAGGTTCTTCTGCGGCATACCGCGCACCTCGGCCAGGAATTCGTCGGAGAGGATGGAGATGTCGGGCTTTTGCAGGCCGGCCGCGGCGAAAATGTCCATGACGCCTTTCGGCGCGACGGCGCGGGCAATGATCTGCCGCACGGCGTGGTCGAGTTCTTCCTCGGGCCGCGCCTCGCCCGGCGCTCGCTTGGCGAGCACGGCCTGCATCGCCTGGAAGAAGGCCACGTCGTCACGGATGCGTAGCGCCTCATCGTGCGGCACGGCCAAGGCGAATGCCTTCGATAACTCGCGCACAGCGCGAATACAGCGATCCTTGCCGTTCTCCTGGGCGAGGATGTGCTCCTGCGCAGCAGGCAGGATCGCCAGGCGCTCTTCCGGCGTGCCGACCTTCCACTTCGACCAGTCGCAACCGTGGAAAAGCCCGCAGCACACCTCGTACTTCTCCCGCATGACGGCGACCGCCTCGTCCTGGTCCAGCGCTGTGCGCCCGGTCCCCCCGCTCTCCGTATACGTAGCCAATGCCTGCTTCAACTCATGAGCGAGGCCAAGGTAATCCACCACCAGACCGCCGGGCTTGTCGCGGAACACCCGGTTGACGCGCGCGATCGCCTGCATCAGGCCGTGGCCGCGCATTGGTTTGTCGATGTACATCGTGTGCAGGCTGGGCGCGTCGAAGCCGGTGAGCCACATATCGCGCACGATGACGATCTTGAACGGATCGTTGGGATCGCGGAAGCGGTTGGCCAGCGCCTCGCGCCGCGGCTTGCTGCGAATGTGCGCTTGCCACTCCAGCGGATCGGAGGCCGAGCCGGTCATCACCACCTTGAGCGCGCCCTGCTCATCCGTTGCGCCGGCCCACTGCGGCCGCAGCCTGACGATCTCGTTGTAAAGCTCAACACAAATACGCCGGCTCATGCACACGATCATCGCCTTGCCGTCCAGTGCCTCGAGGCGCTGCTCAAAGTGTTCGACGATGTCCTGCGCCACGAGCCGGAGGCGCTTCTCGGCTCCCACGATGGCCTCGAGTTGCGCCCACTTGGTCTTGAGTTTTTCCTTGCGCTCGATCTCCTCGCCTTCGGTGATTTCCTCAAAGTCCGGGTCAATCTTCGGCCGCTCGGTTTCGTCCAGCGCGAGCTTGGCCAGCCGGCTTTCGTAATAGATCGGCACCGTGGCGCCGTCCTGCACGGCCCGCTGGATGTCGTAGATGCTGATGTAGTCGCCAAAGACGGCGCGGGTGTTGGCGTCGGTCTTTTCGATAGGCGTGCCGGTGAAACCGATGAACGAGGCGTGCGGCAGGGCGTCGCGCATGTGACGGGCAAAGCCGTCTATAAAATCGTACTGGCTGCGGTGCGCCTCATCGGCGATGACGACGATATTGCGCCTATCGGAAAGGGTCGGATGCCGGTCGCCCTTCTCCTCGGGGAAGAACTTGTGGATGGTGGTGAACACCACGCCGCCAGCCTGCACGGAAAGCAACTGACGCAGATGGGCGCGGCTCTCGGCCTGCACCGGCGGCTGGCGCAAGAGGTCGCAGCAGCGCGAGAAGGTGCCGAAGAGCTGGTCGTCGAGGTCGTTGCGGTCGGTGAGCACGACGAGGGTCGGATTCTCCATGGCCGGCTCGCGGATGATGCGGCCGGCGTAGAACGCCATCGTCAGGCTCTTGCCGGAGCCTTGCGTGTGCCAGACCACCCCCACGCGGCGATCGCCCGGCTTGCCGCCGGGTTTGCGG
>NZ_DVEH01000009.1 GCF_015295825.1 Thermosynechococcus sp. M98_K2018_005 | reverse complement strand
TGACGCCCCACGGCTTTTTTAGGCGAATGTGGCTACGTTCTTGGATTTAGTTTAGTGCTATCCCAGCAGTTGCTTGACGGTGGCCACCAGTTCTGCCGGATCAAAGGGCTTAGTAATATAGGCATCTACCCCCTGTTTTTTGCCCCAGTGAATATCAAATTCTTCACCTTTGGTCGTACACATGATCACAGGCACATTTTGGGAAGCGGCCTCCCCTTTAATCCAGCGGCAAAGTTCATAGCCATTCATGCGCGGCATCACTACGTCTAGAATCACCAAGTCTGGGCATTGAGCCTTGATCTTTTCTTGGGCTTCAACACCATCCTCGGCCTCAACAACGTCATAGCGTTGCTCTTTCATCAGCTCAACAATCATTGCCCGCAGGGTAGGGCTGTCATCAACAATCATAATTGTGGCCATATAAAGTTTTCCCGGATGCCGCAGTGGATTAGTTAAACAATAAGATTGTTGTCTTGGGCAGTTTAGAGTAAAGTGCCCAGTTTCTAGGATACCCACTTTTGAGCATTTTTCTAAACCCTGTGAATGCGCTCTTAATCGGTGTTCGGTGGAACTTGGAGGCCTTTTAGCCAAATTCGTACAAGGGCGGCGGCGGTTCGGGGCAATGGCTGGTTTCGTCGCCAGGCAGCGGGAAATTGGTGCCAAAGGTCTAGGAGAATGGGGCTTCCCAGATTAGGAGCAAGGATCGGCCACTGCTCAAAGACGTGACACGCGCGATCGCTCACGGTGACTTGACCATTGACGAGCACCATGATCCAGTCTGCCCAGCCATAGGCAAAATCAAGATCATGGGTGGCAATCATAATCGTGGTTCCCTGCTGGTGAATGTTCTCTAGGGCTTGCTCCAGTTGCTGCCGCTGCTGATAGTCGAGATAGATGGTGGGTTCATCGAGCAGTAATAGGGTTGGTGCTAAAGCCATTACCCCAGCCAGTGCCACCCGCCGTTTTTGTCCCAAACTCAGGTGATGCAGGGGGCGATCGGCGAGATGAACTAAATCAAAGTCCTCTAGGGTTTGGTACAAACGGGCTTCAACTTCGGCGGTGGGTAGGTCTAAGTTGTACAGTCCATAGGAGATGTCCTCCGCCACGGTGGCTGCCACCAGTTGCTGTTCGGGGTCTTGAAAGACCAAGCCAATGCGTTGGCGCCACTGCCGCAGGCTGTCAGGTTGATAGAGGAGCCGTTGCCCTTGCCAGTAAATTTCACCGCGATCTCGCCGATAGAGGGCTGCTGCCAGATAAAAGAGGGTTGATTTGCCTGAGCCATTCAGCCCCAACAGCGCAACTTTCTGCCCCGCCTCTAGGGTAAAGGAGCAGTCTTGCAGCACAGGGGTAGTGGTATTGGGATAGCGAAAGCCAACCTGATGGAACTCCAGTAGGGGCACAGACATCTCAGGCGATTGCATTCAGTAGAATGAGGGCACCGCCACCAATGACGATTTCAAGACCATACCGTTGCGAATAGGCATAGGACTGGGGACGCAATACCCGAAACTGCCCCTGAAAGCCACGACTGAGCAGGGCAAGGTTCACTTGTTCATAGCGGTACAGAGACTGCCGCAGGAGTTGAGCCGCCAACAGGCTCACACTACAGAACCAGCGCGATCGCCGTTGATAGCCGCCGCGTGCCCGCTGCGCCAATTGCAGCGTGAAAGCGATTTCCAAGAGGGTGAAGATATAGCGGTACATCAACATCAGAATATCCAAGATGAAATGGGGAACCCGCCAGCGCTCAGCCACGCCCAAAAGTGACGGAAAGGGGGTCGTCAATAAAATCAATAGTAAACAGGTGCTGGCAACCATTGTCCGCAATCCTAGGGCCAAGCCTTGGTGCAATTTCTCGGCACTGACAAAAAGCGACCAGCCCATAAGGGAGAGGTCACTGAGAACCACTTGCCCCGAAGCCCTTAAAGTCTCCGTCGGAAGGATTTGTACCACTAACCCCGGCAAACTCACCAGCCAAAACGCAGCGACTGTGGCCAAGAGGGTGAAATAAACCCGCCACGGAATGCGCGCGTAACCAAGAATCCATAGACTCAGCCACAGCCAAAGCAAACTCTGGACAAGGGGGCGAGCCAAAAACGTGAATAACAGGCTGGCGGTCGCGAAAATCAGCTTTTGTTCAGGGTGCAGATGCCGCAGACCATTGGTGTAGGCATAGGCATCGAGGTGATGGTGCATTGACTGCTCAGGACTGTTGTGATTTTGAGGCGGCGGCTGCCTTTTGGCGATGGCGTTCGCGATACTGACCCAAGATAAACCCCATGACCCCTGCACCCAATGCCGCTTGAAGGGCAAAAAGCAGTGACTCGACTTCGGCGCTGGGGGGTTCAAACAATGGCTCTGCCCAAGGTTCAAAGTCTGGCGCTACCTCGCTAATTAACGCTTCGGCTTGGGCATCGGCACCTTCAAAGTCACCCTTAACCAGCAGTAGGGGAAGTGTACTTAAGAAAATTGCGCCGCCCAATAGAAACGCCACTGTTTTTTTATTCATTTGATTCCCCTCCAGGCAGGAGTTTTAAGGTTTGCAATTCTGCTGTGCAGTATGTGGTCAACCAGCTCCACACCAACACCGTGAGTAACCCTTCACTGATCGCAAGGGGAATCTGCGTCACAGCAAAGAGCGCCGCAAACTTGGCAAAAGCTGTCGCCACCCCACCCATACTATCGGGAAAAGCCAATGCCAATTGTAAAGAGGTCACAGAGTAGGTGACCAAGTTACTGATCAGAGCAGCACTAAAAATCGCGATCGCTGGCTTAGCCGTGGCACGGGAGACTCCCCAATAGGTAAACCTAGCCAACCAAGGTCCCACCACCGCCATTGAAAAGCCATTCGCTCCTAGGGTGGTCAGGCCGCCATGGGCAAGGAGCAGGGCTTGAAAGAGCAGCACCAATGTCCCCAGCACTGCCATTAGCGGTGGCCGAAAGAGAACTGCCCCCAAGGCAATCCCCATCGGATGGGAAGAGCTACCCGTGACGGAAGGAATCTTCAACGAGGAGAGGACAAAGGCATAGGCACCGGCCAAGGCAATCAGCAGGGTTGACTCTGGTTGCTGTTGAATCTGTTGTCGCAGTGCCCATAGTCCCCATGTCAAAAAGGGTAAAAAAAACAGCCACCAGCCCAGTGCCCAGCCAAGGGGCAAAAACCCCTCGTTAATGTGCATCGCCAAGGCGGGATTAGGACTCGCGACCACAAGATACGCGGTCAGAAGGGCGATCGCCCCAAGGGAGCCATATCGCTTTGCTTGGCTACTTTTGATCATTGAGACATTCCTAAACCTAAGTGCGCCTCATTGTAGTGCACAACGGGTGACTTGAATATGCCCAGTGGGGGCTGCAACAGATATTAGAAACAGCCATCTATGCTCAAGAATTCATTGGTGGCAGGACTGTAAAGTTGAAAGTTGCATAGATGTTGATGTAGTCGGTATAACAGAATGAAGTTTAATCTCAATCATTAGGTGATGAAGTACTGTTGCGATGTTCCCAGGGGGGAGTTGTCATGAGTGAACTGACTGCCTTTGGTCATTCCTTGAGTAGTGGCTATGAAGTAGTGGTAATCAAGCCGCAGTCCCTCAGTGATACGACCTTGATCGTTCAAGCGCTGCGGGCTGACAAGGCAGTGATTCTCAACCTAGAGCACCTCGATGTCACCGAGGCACAGCGTATTTCTGATTTTGCCGCTGGCAGTACCTATGCCATCAATGGCCATCAGTCGCGCCTTGGGGATGGTGTCTTTCTCTTTACCCCCAGCATTATCAATATCCAAGAATCCACCCCAACACCCACCCCCGCTGGACTGATCTAAGCCATTCATGACCCCTGAAGAGCTGCTTGCAGTCAGTGAGTGTCAAGAGATTGATCAATTGCTCTTGCCAGCAGCAGATCGCTTTGCAATTCGAGTAGCGGTGTATGCCCAGCGCTATCTGAAAGCCCAAACCGAGGTAACCCCCCTTGAAGACCTAACAGAAGCCCAAGTCTATGAACTGGTGGCAGCAGATCCCCAATTGCAGGCAGAGGAAGAGCGCCAAGGGGGATTCATGACGTGGTATGGCCAAATTCTCATCAGTGCCCTCAAGCAACTGCGGCAAATTGCCGAAAGTGAGGGAGTGCCTATTGCTCAGCTAACCATTCCCCAGATTAGTCGCTGGTTTGAGCAGCAGTGTCAGGCACGCTGGCGATCGTCCCCGCCGTTACCTTAAGAATTTGGGCTTGTTGCCGCCAAGGGGTCCCAAAGGGGGCAAGGTGGGTAGTAGTAATCAGCGTTTGGTAGCGATCGCCCATCACCTCTAATAAAATTCCCTGCCGCTGCAAATCCAATTCGGCGAGGACATCATCCAACAGCAAGAGGGGAGTGTCGCCCACCACACTTTCCACAAGAGCCAGTTCCGCCAGTTTCAGCGCCAATACCAGCGTGCGCTGCTGCCCTTGGGAAGCAAAGTGACGGGCACTTTGCTCATTGAGGCAAAAGCCAACATCATCACGGTGCGGTCCCACGAGACTGGTTTTTTGCAGCAGTTCAATGGCGCGGCGAGCGGCCAAGGCCTCATTAAAGGCAGCAACAATAGCTTCAGAGGTGCCATCCCCAAGGGGCACATGGCTCTCATAAGTCAAGGTTAGTGTCTCGCGAGCTCCACTCAATACCCAATGCCAATCCTGTGCCAAGGGAGCCAAACGTTCAATGAGGCGCTGTCGGCGGCGGATGATGCGGGTGCCATTGATCACCAATTGCTGATTCCACGCTTGCCAGAGGGCTTCATCCCATCCTTGGCTGCCCGCCTGTTTGAGGAGAGCATTCCGTTGGCGCAGGGCTTTTTGGTAGGTTTGCAGGACTTGGCTATAGAGGGGTTCCAATTGCACTAAAATCCGATCCAACCAGTTGCGGCGAATGGTCGGTGTGCCCCGCACGAGTTCCAAATCCAAGCAGGAAAATTCCACCGCATTGAGTTGCCCCAGAAATTCCGCAGTGCGCTTAACGGTACAGCCATTGACCCGTAGAACACGGCCTGCGAGGGGTCGCAAACTCACCGCCAGATCAAGGGGGACGCCTTGGCGCTCAAGGGTGGCTTCAATTTGGGCACTCTCTTGTCCCTGCTGAATGAGGTCGCGATCGCGATGGGTGCGATGGGACTGCAATGTGGCCAGCCACTCCACAGCCTCCAGCAAATTGGACTTGCCTTGGGCATTGTCCCCGACGACGATGGTTTTCGGCGCAGCAAACGTTACCAATTGCTCGCTGTAGTTGCGAAAGTGGCGCAGATGCAGTGATTTGAGAAACACTTACCAGCCCCAAGTGCCCGGTGCCCCCTTAAACGGGCCAACAATGTCCGGAGTAATCCAGCCGCCATAGAAGCCCCCCGGTTGCGGAATCACCACCACACCATCCACGGTGCATTCATCCATCAAAGCAGCATAGAAGGCAATGTAGTTGCGGATCGGCGCAAAGGCGGCAGTGGGTTTGGGATAGTACCACGCCGCATTATCAGCTTGGCGATCGCCCACCTTGACGTGGTAGTAGGCGCCTTGTCCCTTCCATTCACAGAAGGTTTGCCGTGCCGAGGGCACCAGATACTGCGCCTGCACATCCTCTGGCGGAAAGTAATACACTGGGGGATGACTGGTTTCCAGTACCCGCTGTCCTCGCTGGGTGTCAGCAATCACCACACTATTAAAGACCACCCGCAGATGTTTTGAGGTGGGTTCCACACGGGGCGGACGGGGATAGTCCCAAACCGATTCTTGGCCAGGGGCAGGGGGAATCCGTTGCATCGGGTTTCAGTTCCTCAACACTCTTTCTTCCTTGACCGTAACAGCTATGGCTCAAGCTTAGGAACTGGTTTGTCGCTCCACCAAGCCCTGTTCAATTGCCAGTCGCACCAGTTCAGCCCGATTGTGAACCGCTGTTTTTTGAAAGAGGCTACTGACGTGCTTTTCAATCGTTCGGGCGCTCAAGTGCAGGCGATCGCCAATCTGAGCATTGGAGAGGCCCGCCACCAGCAAAGCCAAAACGTCCTTTTCCCGCTGCGTCAGATCAAGCGCAATCTGCTGGGTTTTGGGCGGCGAGAAGGGCTGCTGTCGCTGCTGCCACTCCATTTGTACCAGTTGTACCCGATCAAGCAGATTACGCACCACCGCTGCCAACTCATTGAGGTCAAAGGGCTTGGAAAGATAGACATCGCCCCCGGTGCGATAGGCACGAATCCGCTCCTCCAGTTCTGTGCGTGCCGTTAGGTAAATTACTGGCAGTAAGCGTAACGAGGGATGCTGGCGCACCTGCCGCACCAACTCATAGCCATTCATATTCGGCATGGCAATATCCACAATCAGCAGGTGAGGCTGATAGCGATGGATCATTTCCAAGGCTTGGGCACCATCTCCCGCCGTCAGGCAACAGTACCCTTCGGATTCCAAAAAGCGACTCACCAACAGGCGGATGCCGGGATCATCGTCGGCAATGAGTACCGTGAGGGACATAGGAAATTTATGTCTCCACTAGACCACAGTATTTCTCCACACAGCGGATAAATAGCTCAACCCCGATACTTAAAACGGTTTCGTCAAAGTCAAAGCGGGGATGGTGGTGGGGGAAATCTAACCCCAGTGTGCCATTGGCTGACCCCAAAAAGAAGTAGCAGCCCGGAACAGCTTTCAGGAAAAATGACATATCTTCCGCTGCCATCGTTTGACAGTGGGATGTGACCCCAGCCGGCACCTCGACGACGGATTCAGCAACAGAGCGTACCAATTTCGCCATCTTGGCATCGTTGACGGTGGGGGGATACATCCGCTCATAGTGAAAGCGATAGGTGGCGCCATGACTCTGACAGATACCCGCAATCACCTGTTCAATGCGCTGGGGTAGCCAGTCCCCCAACTCTGGCTTAAAGTATCGCACTGTTCCCCGAAACGTCGCGGTATCGGCAATCACGTTCTTTGCGGTGCCCGCATGGACTGCCCCCACGGAGATCACCGCAGTCTCTAGGGGATCCACATTGCGCGAGACGATGGTGTGCAAGGCCGTAATGATCTGGGCAACAACGAGAACCGTATCCACCGTAAATTGGGGTAAAGCTGCGTGTCCCCCCTTGCCGTGTACCTCACACTCAAAGAATTCCGCTGCCGCCATCAACGGCCCACTACGCACCCCCACCGTACCAACGGGCAGAAAATTCCAGAGGTGCAGGCCAATAATGCCATCTACTTTGGGGGCATCGAGAACCCCCGCTTCAATCATTGGTTTAGCCCCACCGGGACCTTCTTCCGCCGGTTGAAAGATGATTTTGACTGTACCAGCAAAATCGCGGTGCTCAGCAAGATATTTTGCAGTCCCAAGGGCGATCGCTGTGTGACCATCGTGCCCGCAGGCGTGCATTTTCCCCTCATGGAGAGAGCGGTAGGGCTTATCATTTTCCTCCTGCACCGGCAGCGCATCCATATCGGCGCGAATCGCTAGCACCGGCCCCGGTCGCGATCCCGGAATCACTGCCACAATCCCCGTTTCCGCAATACCTGTGCGATGCTGAATGCCCCATTGGCGCAGTTTCTCACTGACAAAGGCCGCCGTCAGGTGTTCCTGAAAGCCCAATTCTGGCCGTTGGTGCAAGTAGCGTCGCCACTGCACAAGTTCGGGTTGTAGGGCAGCTACCTCTGGACGTAGTTGGCAGCTCAGTTGGGGAAGATGGAAAGCCATGGGGCAATCTTTAAGATTTTGTTTAGCATTCACTTCTAGGATAAAGCATGCCCTTAGCGAGCGGATGGATGCGGATTGATCTTGCGCTTTGAAGGCAACTTTGGCACCCCCTACTTCCACCAGTAGTAGGATTTTTTGGTCAGAACCCCCTGACTTAGGAAACATTTGTTATTATGACAGGTAGCTCCCTAGGGCAAAAATTAAAATAGTTCAGTATTGCATATTACACTTTGCCAATTCTGAATCCTAGGGTCTCTTCAGCCAAACGAGGATGTTATGGTTCAATCCCTTCAATACTCCATCGAACTCGTCAAAGATGAAGCACGACGACTGGTGGCCAAAGGTGTGGTGAGTCGGCAGCAGCCCATTTACACCCTCTGCCAGTTTGTGCCCGTTCGGGAGTGGCCCCTCATTGAGGCAGAGCTAGAGCGCTGTGATTTTATGCTGCGCGATCGCATTGGCGACCTCATTGGTCGTGAGTGCTGGGACAACGACTAAAGAGCAATCGTTACCTACTTCCCCTAAGGCTCAAATCCTAGGACGTGGGTGCCTGTGAATCCTGCTGTAGATCTTGGCGAATGGCTCGTAGCGCTTCCAGAAGCGTTTGAATATCTGCGGCTAGGTCAGCACTCCCACGAGGAGCAGGCTCAGGGGGCGAAGAGGATTGCTGCTGTTGGGCGATGAAGGCTTGAATCAGTTCCCGTGCTTGCGCTTCGGTAAGGCGGCCTTTCTCAGCACAGATGGCGGCCAGTTGGCGGGCATCCATCCGCAGTTGCGTGAGGTATTCTTGGCGCTTGGCCTCATCCTGTAGGGATTCAATGGCAGCAGCCGCAGCCCCAATACCGGTGTAGTAAAGTTGCTGGGCAAGTTCGAGGGGATTGCGATCCATGTGAGTTGATCCCGAAGCAGACTATCCTTTGTTACTCTACGGGAAATCTCCCTTCCTCATCAAGGTTGAGGAAAGCGACTGCGGTAGAGATGGACAATTTTACTCACCACCTCATCGATCCCCAAGTTGTCCGTACAGACTTCTATGGCATCGGCGGCTTTGCGAAAGGGGGCGTAGGTGCGTTGCTGATCCGCCGTGTCGCGCGCGGTAATCTGGGCGAGCAGTTCCTCATAGGAGAGGTCGCATTGACCCTGCTGTTGTAATTCCTGCCAGCGGCGCTGGGCACGCTCTTCGGGCGAGGCCGTTAGGAAAATTTTCAAGCCTGCCTCGGGAAAGACATGGGTGCCAATATCACGACCTTCGGCAGCAATGCCCCCATTGGCTCCGATCGCCCGCTGTTGTTGTACCATTAGCCGTCGCACACCGCGCAGGGCAGCAATTTGAGACACCCGTTGCGTCACCTCTGGGGAACGAATCGCTTGGCTGACCTCGCGATCGTTGATCCACACTCGCGTTGGTTGAGGGGGATCACTGCTTTCAAGACGCAGCTGGCAATGGGCGATCGCCTCTACGACCCCTGGCTCATCACTGAGATCAATGTTATTTTCCAAGCACCACCAAGTTACCGCTCGATACATGGCACCGGTGTCAAGGTACTGCAACCCTAGGGCTTGGGCTGCCAGTCGCGTCACGGTTGACTTCCCCGCTCCGGCAGGGCCATCCACTGCCAGAATTGGCAGGCGGCGATCCAATAGGCAATTGTCAATGAGGCGCGTTTGCCCCACCCAACCCGCAATTGCCAGCAGCCCCACGGTCTCAATGCGTTCCAGTGGCACAAGGGTCTGGGGATGCACCAACTCGGCATAGTCGAGGCGCAACTGGGGAAACTGGCGCAGATGGTTGTGAACCTGCCCCAAGAGATCGCTGGCGGCAAAGCAGCCCTGCCGAAAAGCAGCAGTCGCTATCTCTAGGCTCTGGCTTAGGGCTAAGGCCGTGGCGCGATCGCCCGCACTGAGGTATTGGTTGCGGGAACTGAGGGCAAGGCCATCGGCATCGCGGACAATGGGGCAGCCAATGATCTCCACGTCCAGATTCAAGTCCGCCACACAGCGGCGAATCATCGCTAACTGCTGGGCATCCTTTTGGCCAAAATAGGCGCGATCGGGCTGCACCAAATGCAACAGCTTCAGCACAATTGTTGCTACCCCGCGAAAATGGCCGGGACGCGATCGCCCACAGAGGCGTTCCGTTAACTCCCTTGGCGGCTCCACCACGGTCAAGTTCTCCATCCCTGTCGGGTAAAGCTCAGCGACACTGGGCACAAAGAGCAAATCCACCCCTAACCGCTGACAAAGCGCCGTATCGGCCTCAAGGGTACGGGGATAGCGCTCCAAATCCTCGTGGGGGCCAAACTGAAGCGGGTTGACAAAAATACTGACAACGACCACATCGCACTCTTGCTGTGCCCGCTGGATCAAGGCGGCATGACCCCCATGAAGGGCCCCCATTGTCGGCACAAAACCAAGGGTGGTTGCGGGAGATAATGTGCCAAGGGCAGCCTGTAAACCCGCCGTAGTGGTCAAACGGTAAAACTTACCCATAGAGTGCTTCGGGGGCGATCGGTGCAGTTTTGATACAATCTGTCATATTACAATGCTCGTGCCCACTTTTTCTGACCAAAGTTTGTACATTTGTTGCAAGGGCTTTAATCTTGGGGGCAGGTTGTCTAAAATTCAGGTACCTTTGTTTCTCTGTACTTGCCAACCCTGTCACGGAACCCCCATTTCACCCTCCTTAGTCAAACGCTTACTTTTTAACTGGAACTGTTCAGCATACGCCGCGAGGATAGCCCCTATGGTCAATGAATTACAAAACGGCTTACAAAAATACCGTTTCGTCTGCACCCTCACCTTCGGGGATATTTATGGCCAAGTGATTGTTTGGCTGATTGTGATCTTTATTGGTTTGGCCGCGTCCCTCACCCTTTACAACAATCCAGTGCAGGCGTTTCTTGTCGGGGGGCTAATTTTGGTCTTAACTTTGCCCTTTTTGCTCTTTGCCTTTGTCACGACACTGCTCAATCATATTGAAATGCGACCTGTGACAGTGACAGAGAAGAAAAAGCGCAAAGATGCCGCCGTGTCCTCGACCACTGAAGTGGCTCCAGCGAATTGAATTAAAGAACCCTATAGCGGGCGATCGCCCCCAAAATGCCACACTGAGATTAACGCTGAGGGGACAATTTTAT
>NZ_DVEH01000004.1 GCF_015295825.1 Thermosynechococcus sp. M98_K2018_005 | reverse complement strand
TTGTCTATTGCTGATTCAGCGATCTATTCAGATTGTCAAAGGGACAGTTTCTATGACGATGAGTACACCTACGTCAAGTTCAGTAGCGCAAGTGGGCGATAAAGCATTGGCATTTCCAGCACGGGTGATTCAGAAGGTGATTGGCGATCGCCTCTCCGGTCACTTAACCTTTATCGATCCGAAGGATTCCTCCATCGGCTGGAACCTGTATGTCGGCAATGGTCAACTGCATTACGCCAATAGCACTGTCGGGCATCAGGAACGCTTCAACTACCTGTGTCAACGCTATTGCCCCCAACTCAGCACTCAATTGTCAGCCGATGAAACCGAGTATCAGTATCTCTGTCGTCTTTGGCAACAGGGGCAATTGACCCTTCCCCAACTGCGTAAGCTGCTCTTTCTCTTTAGTCAAGAAGCGCTGGTTCATATCTTTGCCATGCCCCAAGCCTCAGTGCGGGTGGAGCGGGTGGCGGGTCTGGATCACTTGGTACTCTGTGTGCCGATCAAGCAAACCCTGAGTCAACTGCGGCAAGCTATTACCCAAGCGGTACAGGTGCGCACCTATTTGAACTCGCCGCTGCAACGACTGGTACTCTCCACCACCGAGCGGATTCCCGCTGATCTGTGGCTGATGGATTATGGCCGCGATATTGCCGCTGCGTTGCCTCAACTCTTGGAGCAGACCCCCGTACTCTATGAAGTGGCGACTCAGTTGCGCATGGAGGCGATCGCCACAGCTCAGTTGTTGCAACCTGCCTTAGTCAATGGCTTGATTGCCCAACATCCCTACAATGCGCCCACGAGTGATACTCGCCCAATCGTGGCTTGTATTGACGATAGTCCCACCATCCAGCGCAATGTCCGCCTCATTTTAGAGACCTGTGGTTATCGGGTGCTAGGTTTGATGGAGCCAACCCATGCCCTGGGTGCCCTTAATGACACTAAGCCTAACTTAGTCTTAATGGATATCTCGATGCCAGAAATAGATGGCTATGAGCTATGCCGTCAACTGCGGCAAACAGAAGCCCTTAAGGATGTTCCCGTCGTCATGCTCACAGGGCGCGACGGGCTAGTGGATCGGATTCGAGCACGGATAGTGGGGGCGACGGACTATTTGACGAAGCCCTTTACCCCACAGGAGTTACTATCGTTAGCAGAGCGATTTACCCACACTGCGGCGATGGAGAGTTATTAATGAAGCAGGTGCTAGTCGTTGAGGATTCCCACACAGAGCAAATCATGATTGTCTCAATTTTAGAGAAATTGGGACACCAAGCCCATGTGGCGGAAACAGCGGAAAAGGCTATGGAATGGTTGGCCACGCATCAGCCTCCCGATTTAATTGTGCTCGATATTGTGATGCCCGGAGCCAATGGCTTAGAACTGTGCCGCGAAGTACGGGCGAATCCCCTCCTCAAGACAGTGCCGATTATCTTTTGCTCCTCTAAGGATCAGGACTTTGATCGCTTTTGGGCCTTGCGCCAGGGGGGCAATGACTACATTACGAAACCCTTTGAACCCCAGGATTTAATTGAAACCATTAACAAGTACTTACCTCCCTTGCCTCGATGATGTCTGTAAGTGCCCCAGCCATTCAGGAATACTTTCATGTGGAACTGCCCCGACGGGTGAATGTGGCGATTCCCCTTGGGCAAACGGCTGAGGTCTTAAGTGTTGAGCCACGGAATATTTGTCTGGTGCCGGGGGTGTCAGCCGCTCTTTTGGGCATTAGTAACCAGCGCGGGCGGTTATTGTGGATGCTTGACCTGTTGCAATTGCTGGGGGTGCAGCATGATTGGGGGCGATCCCCCCACCAACGTTGGACGGCACTGGTGATGCGTCACGGATCATCGCCGCGTCAACTGGCTTGTTTGGTGAGTCAACTGCGGGGGATTATTCATGTTTCGCCAGAGCAGCAGCAACCGGTGCCCCAGCGACTTCAGCGGGAGGTGCAGCAGTATTTGCAGGGTTTTGTGCAGTTGAATCGGCTGCCAATTTTACTATTGAATGTTGAGGCCATTTTTGAAGCTGTCGTCCGTTCACCCGCTCCTGCCCTATGACCTCCCTTGCGAATTCCACCCCCCCCACCTCATCCCTGAGCGATTGCTACTTCAATGCCATTCTCACTCAGGATATTCCGACCCTGCGTGCCCTCCTTGAGGAAGACCCCACTGATCGCTTGGTCCAGTTGAGCCTAGCCACTGCCCTAGAACAGGCCGGCGATGTTGCCGCCGCCCAAGCCCTCTATCAGGCGATCGCCGAAGCGGATCAGGGCATTTTTGGCCAAAGTGCTCGCAATGCCTTGGTGCTATTGCAGGGAAGCCCTGCTGCTCCCCCGCCCGCCCCACTGCCCAGTGTCCCCGTTGCGCCGACCCCCATTCCCCTAGGACGGGGTCAAATCAAACAGTTGCGGCAGGGACTGCACACCTTAGAAACATGGCTCGTGCAACTTCAGCAACAGGAGTGGGATGCACCGATTCCAGAGATTACTGATCCTCAACTCGCCGCCATCGGCCAAGGAATTGCTGCCTTGGTGGCTCAACTCCAGCAGCAGCAGGCTCAGCTTGAAACCCTCGAAGCCCAACGTCAAGGGGAAGCCCAGCGGCAGCGCCAAGAACGGATGAAAATGCAGGAGGCAGTGATTAACCTATTGCTGGATATTGAGGGGGCACAGCGGGGAGACCTCACCGTACGCGCCAAGGTGGACGAAGGAGAAATGGGGTCTATTGCTGATGCCTTCAATGCCACGGTGCGCAGTTTGCGGCAAATTGTCGTGCAAGTCCAGACTGCTGCTAACCAAGTACAGGCTGCTGCCCAAGCCACCCAAGGGGCGATCGCCGGACTTGTGGCAGGGGCAACCCAGCAAGCTGCCGACATTGATCGCAGTGTGGAAGCGGTCGAGAGGATGGCCGCCTCAGTGCAAGCAGTCGCCAATTCTGCCCAAGAAGCAGCAGCGATCGCCGCAGAGGGGTTGACGGCGGCCCAATTGGGGGATGCGACCATGGACACCACCGTAGAGAGTATGGAAAATATCCGCCTCAGCGTGGCCAACACCGCCAAGAAAATGAAACGTCTTGCCGAATCCTCCCAAGAGATTTCTAAAATCATCAACATCATCTCCAGCATTTCCGAGAAAACCAACCTTTTGGCCTTTAATGCCTCAATTGAAGCTGCACGCGCCGGGGAACACGGCCAAGGCTTCCGGGTGGTGGCCGATGAGGTGCGCCGCTTGGCCGAGCGGGTGACAGATTCAGCGCGGGATATTGAGCAGTTGGTGACAGGGATTCAGCAGGAGACGGCTGAGGTGCTTCAGGAAATGGAGGACAGTACGGCGCAAGTGGTCAAGGGCACCCAGTTGGTGAGTCAAACCAAAGCAACATTACAGGGACTCGCTCGCCTCAACCAACAGATTGATTCACGGCTACAAGTGATTTCTGAGCGCACTGCTTCCCAAACGTCCACAGCCGCAGAAGTGACGCAGATTATGCAGGGGGTTGCCCAGATGGCCCAAACAACAACTTCAGCGGCTGCTGCTGTGGTGGATGCCATGGAAAGCCTAGTGGCCGTTGCTGCAGAACTACAAGCCTCGGTATCCCGATTCCGTGTGGATGCCTAAGGAGAGCTAGCCATGACCCTCGACGCTGCCGACCTTGCCGCCATTACCCAGGAGGCACGCCATTGCTTCCTCTACGAGGATGCCCCAGAGTATTTACTGCTCCTCGAACAATGGGCAGAACAGGTGGCCACCGATCCCGAGCGTCACTATACGGCTGAGGATTACAACACGCTGATGCGGGCGGCGCATTCCCTCAAGGGGGGGGCTGGGATTGCCCAACTCAGTGAGCTACAGGCCTTAAGCCATCGCCTAGAGGATGTTCTGGAAGCCCTCAAAGAGGGTCGCATGGGCGATCGCCCCCGTGCCCATCGTCTTCTGATTCAAGGGATTGAGCAAGCCCAAGAACTCTTGGCTGCCGCCAAACAGAACCATTCCCTAACACCCACTCCCCGCTATCAAGCCCTTCTTGCAGCCCTGACGGAACTCCTTGGCACCGTCGCAGCCACTCCCTCGTCTTCCACTGCGCCTCCCCCCGATTTGCGCACCGCCTTGACGCAAACCCTTGAGGCATCCCTGCAGCGTCTAGAGGCCAGTACCACGGATGCAGAGCGGGAGACGGCTTTGGCTCACCTGATTGCCACCGCCCAAACCCTAGGGGAACAGTGCGCAATTCCTTGGTTACAGCAACTGGCCGCAGAATTACCGAAGCTCGCAGCGGATTTGCCCCTTGGGGAATTAGCGCCCGCCGTTGTCGCTGAATTTCGGCAATTGCAGCAGGCAGAACTGGCCAAGTTACCGACCCCTACCCCACCTGCGGAAACCGCCCCCCCCCAAGACAGCTATCTGCGCATTCCCGTCAGTCGTCTCGATTGCCTCGCTAATACCGTCAGCGAATTGCTCATTGGTCAAGAACGCCTCACCCTTTATCAACAGCAGTTTTTGCGGATCAATCGCGAACTGAAGCACCGCCTTGAGCAATTTCGCCCCATTCGCGATCAGGTACAGACGTTCTACGATCGCTTGGCCACCCCCCTTGGGAGTCAAGGTGTAGCTGCGAATCGTCATAGTGGCTTTGATGCGCTGCAATTTGACCGCTACACAGAACTGCACACCGCGCTCCAAGATTTTCAAGAATTGCTGGTGCGGATTCAGGAGACGGGCGCCGATATTGATCTGCTCAACCGGGATCTCCAAGAAGCCCTTGATCTCAACCGCCAGCACTTAAACAGTCTCTACGGTGAACTGACAAATTCCCGCTTGGTGCCCTTTCGCCAACTGGCAGAAAAGTTTGTGATCGCTGTGCAAACCTTGGGCGATCGCCACCATAAGCCCGTCCAACTGGTGATTGAGGGGGGCGATACCCTTGTGGATCAAGTGATTTTGCAGCAACTTAAAGCACCCCTGACCCATCTGGTGCGCAACGCCTTTGACCACGGCCTTGAGCCGCCCCAACAGCGGCAGCAACTGGGCAAGTCCCCGACAGGAACCATCTGGCTGCGGGCACGACTGCGGGGGAACGCCGTGGAAATTCAGGTGGCCGATGATGGTCGAGGGATTGATCTGCAGCGGGTGAGTCAAAAGGCAGTGGAACTTCAGCTCTGCCCTCCTGAAAAAGTTCCCCACCTGAGCCGTGAGCAGATTTTAGAATTTCTCTTTGTACCTGGGTTTTCAACCGCCAAGCAGGTGAGTGATCTTTCTGGGCGTGGGGTGGGATTGGATGTGGTGCGCGAGCAAGTCCAGCGATCGCGGGGACGTCTGCAGATCACCACTGAACCCCAGCGGGGAACAACCTTTACCCTCACCCTTCCCTTGACGCTCAGTCTGCTGCCCATGGTGCTGTGTCAAGTCGGGGAGCTAACCTTGGCCATCCCAGATTTGAGTATCCGCGAAGTCATTGCCCTGAAGGAATACACAGATATTCACCACCCCAGCGCCACCATTGACTGGCAGGGACAATCCATTCCCCTGTATCCACTGCATCAATTCTTACCCTATCAGCGTCCCCTGAGTGCGCCAACGCAGCCCCTTGGTGTGGGTGTGGTTGTGGATGTGGCTGGTCAGGCGGTGGCCTTGGCAGTAAACTACCTCATTGCCGAGCGGGAGTTGGTGGTCAAGCCCTTTGATCAAACGGTACCCGTGCCCCCCTACGTCATGGGTTGTACGGTTCTAGGAACTGGTGAAGTGGTACCGGTTCTCGCTCCCGACAACCTTGGAGTACTGCTTACGCCAATGGAAGTACCAGCCCCGCCGGTGACGACCCCAGACCAGCAGCGCACCATACCCCAAGTGCTGATTGTTGATGATGCGATTACTGTGCGACGGCTCTTGGATGCTGTGCTAAGGCAGGCGGGCTACGATGTTGTGGAATGCCGCGATGGCAAGGAAGCATTGGATTTTCTCCTTGGCCAAGGGGATCAGGTGTCCCTTGTGCTCACGGATATTGAGATGCCCCGCCTCGATGGCTATGGCTTGCTAGAGGCGATTCGTCTTTCGGCGCGTTTACGCCATTTACCGGTTGCCATCTTAACGTCACGGGGAGGGGACACCCACCGCCAAAAAGCCTTCCAACTGGGTGCTAATGGCTACATTGTCAAACCCTTTCAACCCCAAACGTTGCTGCAAACGGTGAACCAACTGCTGGCCGATCGTCATGCTGCCGTGGTGACGCTCAGCCGCTAAAACTATCAGATTGCATTGCTGCAAAAATTTTTTATGAAACATTGCGATCGCCAGATTTTGCGGACATCCTTGCTAGGATCGGGGTGACTTGCGGCGGAGAGAGCAACCATGCCTGCACAGGTGGAAGAAAAATCAATTGTGCCGACGGTCGTTGTGGGAGTGGGTGGCACAGGGATTGAGGTGCTATCGCGGGTGCGGCGATTGGTGGAGGAAACCTACGGCAGCCTGAAACAGTTTCCCGTGATTAGCTTCCTTGCCATTGACACCGATCGCGACTACAAGGTGAGCAACCCCCTCGCCGCTGGCTCTCCCCTCAAGGACAACGAAAAGCACTGGGCCAGTGTCAGTGGCAAAAACGTGCAGCAAATCATTCAAAACCTCGACAACTACCCGTGGATTGCCTCTTGGTTTCCCAAGGAACTGGAGCGCAACATTACCGCCCTAGAGGCCGGGGCAGGTCAAATCCGTGCCTGTGGTCGGTTTGCCTTCTTTTGCAACTACCATGCGATTCAACAAAAATTCCAAGCGGCTAGCGATCGCGTCAAAGGTCACGAAAGTTTTATGCAAAGCCGCTACGGCCTCAAGGTCAACAATAGTAGCTTAAATGTCTTTATTACGGGTTCCCTCTCTGGGGGCACAGGTAGCGGTATGCTCATTGACCTCGGCTATTGTGTCCGCCACTGGCTAAAGGGGCAGTCGAGTCCCCTCGTCACGGGAATTGTGCCCATGCCCAATGCCTTTGCGGCGATTAGTGTCGGCGATCGCGTGCTGGCCAATGGCTATGCCGCCCTCATGGAACTCAGTTACTTTGCCGACTACCGCACCGAGTACGTGGCGCAATTTAGTAGCAGCCTCAGCGACGAAGTGCGCTACAACTGTCCTCCCTTTGACTTTACCTACCTTGTGGGCACCAAAAATGGCGAGAGCGAATTCAAGCTCGATGAGATTCGCGAGATGATTGCCCAAAATATCTTTTTGGATCTCACTTCTGACTTTGCTCCCCACAAACGCTCCATTCGCGACAACATTAAGGCGGCTTGGGCGTCTCAAGATGCCGGCGGGCGGAGCTATCCCAAGAGCTTTATGGCCTTTGGCCTCTCCAGTGTCGAAATTCCCATTGCCCAAATTCGTGCCTCCTTGACCTATCGCCTCTGCCAAGACTTTATTGACTGGTGGCTGAATGAATCGGTACAATTGCCGCCCCAGCTTTTAGAGGTCACCGAGAGTCTCCTGAAACCCATGAACTTGCTGGATATGGATTTGGTACTGGCCTTGGCAGCAGCGGGCGATCGCCCCTACATGCAGGAAATTTCCCGCTGGGTTAATGATCTACGTAATCAAATTAGCCGTGAAAACCGCCTTGAATGTACCCAACAGGGAGTAGGGGGCATAATTGGTGCGGAAAGAGGCAAAATTTTGCAATTTGTGCCTTGGCTGAGTGAACAGGTCGACAATTACCGGGCTGCTCACTTACGGGAACTGAGTCCCGATGAGCGCCTCCACGGTGACTTTTTGCAGCGCATGTACGACAACCGCAATCAAATTATCCAGCAAGCTCGCCAAAGTCTTGAGGAGGAGTTCTACCGCATTGTTGAAGATCGCAATCGGGGACTGAAGTTTGCCAACGCCTTTCTGCGGCAAATTCGCCAAATTTTTATCAGTCAGCAGGAAAAATATGACCGCGAAATTCAGCAAACTTGGCAACCCAATATCACCAATCGTCAGCGGCAGTACGAAAATGCCCTTCAGGACATCAACCACTTCAGCACTCTCTTTGGCATCTCCAAGCAAGCAAAAATGGAGGAATTTTGCCAGCAGGCTCTAGAAGGAATTGAGGGCAGCTTCAATGCCACCATTCAAGCCAAAGCCCGCTTTCTGGCTAAAGAGGTGATGGACAAACTGGAGGAATGGCTGCAAGGGATGGAGGCACGTCTTGCCAAGCTCAACCAGCGGCTCCTCAATTTACGGGATGGTTTCAAGGCGATGGCCGATAGTCAAGCGGATAGTGCCGATGCCCTGCGGATCAATGGCGTGAAGCTCTACGATCGCCAAGAACTCAATAGCCTTTATCAAGACCTCGTCGAGCGCTATGCCGGCGCCAATACCGGTGTGGCCTCCACATTTACCATTGGTCTCAATCAACTCTGTACTACGACAGCGACAACGGTGTTGCAGGAGGCGAGTCCCCTCTGGAAGCAAACCCGCGCCGCCAATGAGGTAATGCGCCTATTGGATCTGGCGCAACTGGCAGAGGTCCAAGAAAGTGACCTACGGGAGATTATCCAAGAAACGGTACGGCGCACCGTGCAAAATGCCCCAGAAGAGAGCCGCCTTGTGCGGGATCTCACCGCCTGCGATCGCCTGTTGCAGTTTTATCGCAATGATGAAGCGGAGATCCTCAATGCCCTGCGCATGGCTTACCAAAAATCAAAGCCGCTACTATTGCTCTCCCAAGCGGTCATCAGTGGCCGTGATGCCGGCTTTACTCCTTCAGTGAATACGAATATCGCCATTGTCGGCGGTGAAAATACGGCTGATTTGGCTGCCAAAAAACTGATTCCCCTGCTCAAGAACCTCGTCAAACCCAGTGGCCAGAGCATTACCAGTGATGACATTAAGCCTTTGGGCGATCGCGAGCGGCACCGCATTGTCTTTGTCCAAGAAATGGGGGGCTTTTCCCTACGCTGTATTGAGGGCATGCCCGAACTACGCCAGTCCTACCAAGATTGGCGAGGCCAAATGATTACCGCCAAACGCGCCCGCCTGCGGGGAGAAAACCGCGATTTGCCCATCCCCGTACACCTGCAAAAAGATCCCCCCTTCTGGGATGTCTTTCCAGAGAACCCCCAAATTCTAAAACTGGTGGTGACTGCTCGCGCCCTTGGTGTCCTCAAACAGGCAGAAAACCGCGCCACCCGCGAAGCCACCATCCGCTACACCCGCCATACTACTGTTGGCCTTGAAGATGTGGACATTGCCGGCAACTGGGAGGAAGTGACCCAAGTCCTAGAAGTGCTGGCCTGCCGTCCCGACTTAGAAGAAATTCAACGCCAAGTGACCGTCATCCTCAAAGCAGCCGCAACCCCAGAAGAAAAGCAAGCCCTCTATGAGCATCTACTGAACTATTTGAAGCGACGCGAGGAAGAACTCCACAAAGCCGGGGGACGCGACAGCCTTGAATACAAGCGGGAAGCCGCCATTCTCCAAGAGGTGATCCAAACCTATCAATTGGCTCAAGGCACACCAGCCCCTCGCCCCACACCAACGTCCCCTGCTCCTGAACCATCCCCATCCCAACCCGAACCGACACCTGAAACCCGTACTTCGGCGAATTCCCCTAGTTTAGAACAACTGCAACAACTCGTAGCCATGTACCAGCAGGGGCTACTCTCAGAAGCAGAGTTCCAAGCAGCCAAGAAAAAACTACTGGGACTTTAGGGGAGAGCTCTGTAATTTCACGGAAATCTGTGGGAACACTTTAGGGTAAAAACAAATCCAATACTGGAGCATTCCTATGTCTCCCTATCGTCCCAACCTGCCTTGGTTCTACCGATCGCTCATCTTTTCAAAAGGCTTTACCCTCATTGAACTACTCGTCGTTGTCATTATTATTGCGATTTTGGCGGCGATCGCCCTCCCTTCGATGTTGAATCAGGCCACCAAAGCCCGCGAATCCCAAGCCAAAACGAATATTGGTGCCGTGAACCGTGCCCAGCAAGCCTACCGTTTAGCCAATCCCACATTCTCCCCTGACATCGCAAGGTTAGAAATCGGCCTTAGTGATACGCCCGACTATGATTACCAGATCACCGTTGCGAATAGTAACTACGCGGAATTCCAAGCCACCCCTGAGCGTCCAGACTTGAAAGCGTTGACAGGCTGCACCTACGCCACGTACACAACATTGACCACAACTCAAATTTTAGAAGCAGCTCCTTCGGGCTCCAGTATTGCATTGCCACCCAGTTGTCCTTCTCCCTAGGCTGTTTCTGAATCTTCCTCATCTAAGTGTTCCGCCACCGCCTCGTAGAGCGCCAGCACGTGGTGATCCAGCAATTGGTAAAAGATATGTCGTCCTTGGCGACGGAAACTCACCAGTCGCATCGCTTTGAGCATCCGCAATTGGTGGGAGACGGCAGATTCGCTCATTTCCAGTGCCACAGCAATATCGCCAACACAGAACTCCCCTTGGGCAAGCAAGGCAACAATGCGCAGTCGGTTGGCATCGGCTAGCAGGCCAAAAAGTTGCGCCATTCGTTGGGCTTTTTCCGTGGAGAGCAGGCGATCGCTTGCCCGTGCCAACGCTTCGGGATGATGGGGATGGGTAACAGCAAGAGTTTTAATGTTCATACTTCTATCATAGGCGCTGCCCAGACAATCAATAACTGATTGACACTTGAACAAGTATTCAGATATATTGAAAGAGAGGCGACCTACGCCTCCCTTCAGTCCCCGTTTGGAGAAAAAGCTATGACAACTGTTACCCAAATGAAATGTGCCTGCCCCCACTGCCTCTGCATTGTCTCCCTCAGCGATGCGATCATGGTCGAGGGCAAACCCTACTGCTCCGAAGCCTGTGCCAACGGTACCTGCAAACAAAGCGGTGGTTGTGGCCATACAGGCTGTGGCTGCGCCTAGAAAGAGCTAGCCCCGTCCCTACCGGAAGAAATGCGCTGGGCTTTTTGATGTTGATGTCGTAAGGACTTGATTCCGTTCAACAGACCTGTCGGCAAAACATTCAGCAAAGCCAGCGCAAGTATTGCTTTGTAGCATTTCCCCCGCCACGCCAGACGTAGCAGAGTCGTTACATCTACTGAAGCTCCTTGAATTTTTGCATTAGTTAAAGTAGCCAAGGCAATTCGCTGAAAACAAGCTTGAATGCCTCTGTAGTGGCAACTAGGCGTTTCTTGAGAATGCAAAAGTTCTACTAAAAAAGGTAATGAGGCAGGAATAGGAGGTGTTTGAGGCTCGCCGCAGCGATTCTCTGCATCCTGATTGTAGATTGTTGTCACTGTCGCTTGATGGGCAACAGGAAATCGCAGAGCTAGCTTGCACCAAGTGATGTAGTCTTCATTGAGTTTTACACCCACTGGAAAACCGCCCACAGCTAATAAATGCTCCTTACGCACACAACAAGTTGAAGAAGTCACAATACTCAATCCCTTGGCATA
>NZ_DVEH01000034.1 GCF_015295825.1 Thermosynechococcus sp. M98_K2018_005 | reverse complement strand
GCTTTCCCATGGATAGCGGATGCTCAAGACCGTGAGTTGCGATCAAGCAAGGATTTCAAGAACGATCGCCGATGCCAAGGGGTCAGGCCGTACTGGTCAAGGGCTTGACGGTGTTGGGGCGTGCCGTAGCCCACATTGCGTTCCCAGCCATACTGGGGATAACGCCGAGCTAAGCGTGCCATGAAGCGATCGCGCCGCACCTTGGCAAGAATGGAGGCACAGGCAATACTATAGCTGTGGCGATCGCCCCCGATAATAGCCGTTACCTTTTCAAAGGGCGCTGTTTTTGTTAGCTTGCCGTCAATCAGGGCATGATCCCAAGGGGCAACCCGCGCTAGGGCACGCGCCATCGCTCGATAGGTGGCTTGCAGGATATTCACCTGATCAATTTCCGCCACACTAGCACTACCAATGCCAATGGCGATCGCTTGGTTGCAAATCTGCACAAAGAGGCGCGATCGCTGGCGGGCACTCAACTGCTTGGAGTCGCGCACCTCTGGAAGAGGCACACAGTCCACCGGTAAAATTACGGCTGCTGCCACCACTGGTCCTGCTAAACAACCCCGACCCACTTCATCCACACCGACAACGCGACAATACCCCTGTTGCCAGTAGGCCTGCTCATAGATCAGGCGGGGCAGTTCCATGGCTAGTGGCCAATCCCCACATAGCGGAAGCCCAGTGACTCTAGCCCCTTGCGATCCAAGAAGTTGCGGCCATCAATGATCACAGGTTGGTGCATCACCTTGGCCAATTTCCCATAATCCACCTCTTGGAACTGTGGCCAGTCCGTCACCAGCACCAGAGCATCACAGCCATCGGCGAGGTGCAGCAAATCCGTTTCCACAATCACATGGGAGAGACCCGATCGCAGACCCGACTGGGACACGAGGGGGTCATAGGCTTTGACCTTGGCACCCAAGCGATACAGTTCCTCAATCAAACTGAGCGCAGGCGCATCCCGCAGGTCATCGGTGTTGGGCTTAAACGTTAACCCCAAAAGGCCAATCGTTTTACCCTTGAGGATTTTTAGCACCTGTTGCAGTTTTTCAATGACAATAAAGCGTTGCCGCTGGTTCACTTGAACTGCTGCTTTGAGCAACTGGGCATCGTAGCCGTAGTCTTCCGCCGTGTGGACGAGCGCCGAAACATCCTTGGGAAAACAGGAGCCACCCCAGCCCAAGCCCGCTTGCAGAAATTTCTCGCCAATGCGGGAATCTAGGCCAATCCCCTTGGCCACTTGAACCACATCCGCACCCACGCGATCGCAAATATTGGCAATTTCGTTAATAAAGCTGATTTTAGTGGCTAAAAAGGCATTGGCAGCGTACTTAATCATTTCCGCCGAACTGAGATCCGTCACCAAAACCGGCACGGGGGGCAAGGTGGGATCAGCCGCATACTTGCGCTCAATGATCGGTGCATAGAGTTCCTGCATGATTTGAATCGCTTTGCGGCTACTGCTGCCCAAGACGATGCGATCGGGATTAAAGGTGTCATAAACTGCTGAACCTTCCCGCAGAAATTCAGGGTTGCTGACCACATCAAAATCCAACGGCGGATGGGTCGCCCCGCCTTTAATGGCATCAGCTAAATCGGGGTCTCGCTCAACCACACCATCGAGAATAATCATCCGCACCCAGTCCCCTGAGCCAATCGGCACTGTGGATTTGTTGACAATGACCTTGTACCCCAGATGCAAATGGGCACCAATGCCCCGAGCAACCGCTTCCACATAGCGGGTATCGGTTTCGCCATTGGGCAGCGCAGGCGTACCGACAGCAATAAAGAGCACTTCACCAAACTCCACCCCAGCGCCAAGATCACTACTGAAGCGAATGTGGCCACTGGCAATGCAACCACGGAGCAACTCCGTCAGACCGGGTTCATAAATGGGGGATTCCCCCTGTTGCAGCAGCTTGACTTTATCAACGTTGTTGTCAATGCAAATCACCTCATGGCCAATATGTGCCAAGCACACCCCCGTCACCAAGCCCACATAGCCGGTGCCGATCACACATACCCGCATTTCCTGTGGCCTCCCTAAACTTCCACCATCATAGGCGTATAGGGCACGCCCAGCCGCTCAGCAAAGTCAGGAATCGTGCGCTGCAGCCCCTCTAGGAGGGGGACGGTCGGTTGCCAGCCCAACACCGTGCGAGCAAGGGTAATGTCGGGACGACGGCGCTGGGGGTCATCACTGGGCAGGGGCTTAAACTGTATTTCCACCTCCGGATTAATTAGAGCTTGAATTTTTTGGGCTAGCTCCAGCACGGTATATTCATCAGGGTTACCAAGGTTCACAGGGCCAATGTGATCACTATTCATCAGCCGAATTAACCCTTCCACCAAATCGCTGACATAGCAAAAACTGCGGGTTTGGGAGCCGTCCCCATAAACGGTGAGGGGAATGCCCTCCAAGGCTTGGACAATAAAATTGCTGACTACGCGGCCATCGTTGACCTGCATTTTTGGGCCATAGGTATTAAAAATCCGTGCCACTCGTACATCTACATTATTCTGGCGGTGGTAATCAAAGGTGAGGGTCTCTGCCACCCGCTTGCCTTCGTCGTAACAGGAGCGGATACCAATGGGGTTGACATTCCCCCAGTAGGACTCAGATTGGGGATGCACCAACGGGTCACCATAGACTTCTGAGGTGGAAGCAAGGAGAAACCGTGCCTTCACACGTTTGGCCAACCCCAGCATGTGGAGGGTACCCATGACATTGGTTTTAATCGTTTTGACGGGGTTGTACTGGTAATGAACTGGCGAGGCGGGGCAGGCCAAGTGATAGATTTGATCCACCTCAAGGCGAATCGGATCGGTGACATCATGGCGGATCAGCTCAAAATTGGGGTGACCCATCCAGCGCAGAATGTTGCGCTTTGTACCAGTGAAGTAGTTGTCGAGACAAATGACCTCATGACCCGCTTCCATCAGCCGATCAACTAGATGGGAACCAATAAACCCAGCGCCGCCAGTAACCAGAATACGCATTGTGTTGTCTAAATTGTGTTGTCTAAATAGAGTTACGCTACTCCTTTGCTTCAGATTAGCACGAGTTCATCGGAAGCCGGCAATGTCTCATTCCAGTCCACGATCGCTCCCCCCTCGGCAGTTACCTGTCCCCGCAGCCGCAAGTCACAACTACAGCAGGCCGTTGCCCAACCCCTAGAGCACATCATTGAAGCAGTGACCCATGGCCCTACGGATGAACAGGGTTGGAGACTTGATTTTGGCACGTCAGCAGGGGGTGAGTTACTCTTAGCTTTGGTGTGCGAGCTACGGCGGTTAAATTTACCGCAGTGATACCGTGGGCTTACAACGGCAACTGCGACAGGCTAGCATTGTCGTTGAGGTACAGTTGTTTCCCACGCGGATTATCTGTACCATTGGCAAACCCCCGAATCAGAGGAAGTTTTTGCAGAGCTGGCGTCTTTTTTTAATCGGCATTTGGCCAATGCCCCTAGCCCAAGCCAAACTTGAGGGCACGTCCGCGCACGTCGGTATTCACCCGCCCTTGGCTGAAAACAATCTCCCCATTAACAAAGGTGTAAACTGGCCACCCCGTCAATGACCAGCCCTCAAAGGGACTCCAGCCGCACTTGGTGAGCAGTTCCTCGCGGCGCACTGGGTGATAGGTCTGCAAATCCACGAGCACCAGATCCGCATCGTAACCGGGGGCAATTTTGCCTTTATTGGGAATTTCGTAGGCCGCAGCAACAGCAGTGGACATCCAACGCACCACTTGGGGCACAGTACAGCGACTCGCCATGGCTTGAGTCAACATCAGGGGTAAAGAGGTTTCCACCCCCGGCATACCTGAAGGGCTTTGGGGATAGGGCTGCGCCTTTTCCTCTAGGGTGTGGGGGGCATGATCGGTGGCAATAAAGTCAATGACCCCATCCAATAGTCCTTGCCAGAGTTTTTCATTATCTACTGCTGTGCGCAGGGGGGGGTTCATTTGAGCAAGGGAGCCAATTTTGGCGTAGGCCTCTGTGGTCAGTAATAGGTGCTGGGGGGTGACTTCCACTGTTATCCAAGGAAGTTTGTGCTCGCGCAGAAAGTCCACTTCAATCCCTGTGGACAGATGGAGAATGTGCAGGCGGCGTTCGTATTTACGGGAGAGCTTCACTGCTAATTGGGTGGCGTTGAGGGCAGCAATCTCGTCTTGAATTTGCGAGTGCACGGCCACATCGCTAATGCCGGCAAATTGTTCGCGACGGGCACGGATTCGCCCTTGATCTTCGGCATGGACAGCAATGAGGCGTTTGCCCTCACTAAAGATACGGTCTAAAATTGGCTCCTCATCCACCAAAAGGGGGCCGTGCATTGACCCCATGAAAATCTTGATGCCACAGACGGGGTGAACGGTGTTGAGGACGGCAAGATTATCCTTAGTGGCGCCAATGAAAAAACCATAGTTAACGACACATTTGGCGGCAGCACGGGCTAGCTTATCGTCTAAGCTGGCCTGATCAATGGTCAGGGGACGGGTATTGGGCATTTCCAAAAAGCTGGTGACCCCCCCCTTGGCACAGGCACAACTGGCGGTAAATAGATCCTCTTTGTGCTCTAAGCCCGGTTCGCGAAAATGCACTTGCGGGTCAATCACCCCCGGCAGTAGGGTTAAGCCTGTTGCATCAATCACGGTATCGCCGGGGTTCACGGTTACGGTGTCTGCCACTTCTGCAATGCGATCGCCCTCAAGGCGTACCTGTTGCTGTCGCAGTTCTCCCTCTGGGGTACAAATCACCGCATTTTGGATTGCGATCGCCACCCTCTGCTCCTTCAAAATTGGCTCTTTCCCTTGATCCTACTGGCATCTGAGACCCAAAAATATGAAGTATAAACTATAAACATCTGTAATACCTATGGTGATAAAATTTTGCCCCAGATCTATCTTCGGAACGGAAATAAAACCTTTATACTGTAGAGCGTGTCTGTAGGTGGGGCGCGATCGAATCGCTATGGAATCTGGTATTGACTTACAGGGGCAGTTTATTAGTGCATTGGAATCCCTTGGCCTCTCCCATGATCTGGCCAAGCTGCTATGGCTACCCCTGCCAATGTTAATGATGCTCATTGTGGCTACCGTGGGCGTACTGGTGGCCGTTTGGCTAGAACGGAAAATTTCTGCCGCCGTGCAACAGCGTATTGGCCCGGAATACATTGGTCCCTTGGGGATTTTGGCACCCTTGGCTGACGGCCTAAAACTGATTTTTAAGGAAGATGTTCTTCCTGCGAATAGCGATCGCTGGCTCTTTACCCTTGGCCCAGCGGTGGTGGTGATTCCCGTCTTTTTGTCCTACATTATCGTCCCCTTTGGTCAAAACCTGCTAATTTCCAACTTGGCGATGGGCGTTTTCCTCTGGATTGCCCTTTCCAGTATTGCGCCCATTGGCCTGCTGATGTCGGGCTATGCCTCCAACAACAAGTACTCCCTGTTGGGGGGGCTGCGGGCAGCCGCCCAATCCATTAGCTATGAGATTCCCCTGGCCTTGGCGGTGTTGGCAGTGGCCATGATGTCCAATGGTCTAGGCACCGTGGAAATTGTCGAGCAGCAGTCGGCCTATGGCATCCTGAGTTGGAATGTCTGGCGGCAGCCCATCGGCTTTTTGATCTTTTGGATTGCGGCTCTGGCAGAGTGTGAGCGCCTCCCCTTTGACTTGCCGGAAGCCGAGGAAGAACTCGTGGCTGGCTACCAAACAGAGTACGCTGGCATGAAGTTTGCCCTCTTTTACCTTGGTGCCTACGTTAACCTTGTGCTTTCAGCGCTTTTAGTAAGTGTTCTTTACTTCGGGGGTTGGAGCTTCCCCATTCCCCTAGAAACCATTGCCAATCTCCTTGGGGTGAGTGAGAGCAATCCCTTTTTGCAGATTGCCTTTGCGGTGCTAGGCATCACAATGACCCTGATTAAGGCCTACTTCTTTGTCTTTTTGGCGATTCTGCTGCGCTGGACGGTACCCCGTGTGCGCATTGACCAACTCCTAGACCTTGGTTGGAAATTCCTATTACCCGTGGGTCTAGTGAACTTGCTGCTGACCGCTGGCTTGAAGCTCGCCTTTCCCGTAGCCTTTGGCGGTTAACAAACTTGCCATTCCCATGAGGTGACACCATGAAATTCCTCAATCAGATTACCAACTATGCCAAAGAGGTAGTGCAGTCCGCTAAGTACATTGGTCAAGGCCTCTCCGTTACCTTTGATCACATGCGACGACGACCTATAACCGTGCAGTATCCCTACGAAAAACTCATTCCTTCAGAGCGATTTCGAGGGCGGATTCACTTTGAATTTGACAAGTGCATTGCCTGTGAAGTGTGCGTGCGCGTCTGCCCGATTAACCTGCCGGTGGTGGATTGGGTCTTCAACAAAGAGATCAAGAAGAAAGAACTGAAGCACTACAGCATTGACTTCGGCGTGTGCATCTTCTGTGCCAACTGTGTGGAATACTGCCCCACCAATTGCCTCTCGGTGACAGAGGAGTACGAACTGGCCACCTACGATCGCCATGAGCTGAACTACGACAGTGTGGCAATGGGACGCATTCCCTATAAAGTGACCCAAGACCCGATGGTCACCCCGATCCGCGAGTTTGCTTACCTGCCGGCAGGGGTGATGTCTGGCCATGAGTTGCCCCCAGGTGCCCAACGGGCAGGAGAGCGTCCAGAGGCGATCGCCAACACTGCTGAATCATCTGAGAACTAGGAGTTGTTGCTGTGGACTTAGCCACCCTGACCCAAACGATTACCTTCTTTGCCCTTGCCGGTGCAGTGATTGTTGCTGCCCTTGGCGTTGTGCTCCTAAACAATGTTGTCTATTCTGCCTTCTTGCTGGGGGGTGTGTTCCTGAGCATCTCCGGGCTGTATATCCTCATGAATGCTGACTTTGTCTCAGCGGCACAAATTCTCATCTATGTCGGTGCGGTGAACGTTCTCATCCTCTTTGCAATCATGCTCGTCAATAAGCGCGAGGCCTATACTCCAGTGCCGGGGCGCTGGCTGCGTCAGGGGGGTGCCGCTGTGGTCTCCCTTGGCGTCTTTGCCCTACTGACCAAAATGATTTTGCAAACCCCTTGGCAACTCAGTTCCCTGCCGCCCACGACTGACAGCATCACAACGATTGGCCAGCACTTTTTCAGTAATTTCCTCTTGCCCTTTGAATTGGCCTCGGTCTTGCTGCTGATGGCCTTGATTGGGGCAGTGGTTCTCGCCCGCCGCGAACTGGTCTTGGAACCTGAACCCATCTTAGGGGAAGAGGTGGTACCCCCCTTGGAGTTACCGGAACGTCCCCGTGAACCTGTAGCCTTGTCTGAAAAATAGGGAAAGACGATGCAGTTAACCTATGTTTTGATCTTGGCAGCACTGCTGTTTTGTATTGGCATCTATGGCCTCGTCACCAGTCGCAATGCTGTGCGTGTGCTCATGTCGATTGAGTTGCTTTTGAATGCTGTCAACCTCAACCTGATTGGTTTTGCCAACTATCTGGATGGCCAGCAAATCAAAGGGCAAGTCTTTGCCGTGTTTGTGATTACTGTAGCAGCCGCCGAAGCAGCCGTGGGTTTAGCGATTATTTTGGCCATTTATCGCAACCGTGACACTGTTGACATGGAGAAATTCAACCTCCTGAAGTGGTAGGCTAGAAGCTGGAACTTGCTTCCCTCAATTGCCGTCTACTTTCAAGAACCAGTGTCAGCAAAAGGGCAATCACCTATGACAGTGCGTCTTGGTAAATCGGTCACTTATTTGTCGTTAATGGCATTGGGGGCAGCCGCTGCAATGTTTGCCACCCACTTGATGCCAGCGTCAACGCCCTTGGTGACCCCCAGCTTGGCGCAGTTACCAGCACCGCTACCAGCGGGAAATGACATTAACTTCATTGCCCGTGCTGTTGACCAAGTCGGCCCGGCGGTGGTGCGGATTGATGCTTCCCGTACGGTGCAGACCCGTGTGCCCGCCATTTTTAATGACCCTTTCTTTCAGGAATTTTTTGGGCCAGTGATGCCCCCCCGCAGCCGTGAAGAACAGGGTCTCGGGTCTGGCTTTATCATTAGCAGTGATGGCTTGATCCTTACCAATGCCCATGTGGTGGATGGTGCCAACCGGGTGCGAGTAACCCTCAAAGATGGCCGCACGTTTGAGGGGCAGGTTCTGGGTCAAGACCGTCTGACTGATGTGGCCGTCGTCAAGGTGAATGCCAGCAATTTACCAGTGGTGCGCCTTGGCAATTCTGATAATTTGCGCCCCGGTGAGTGGGCGATCGCCATCGGTAATCCCTTGGGTCTCGATAATACGGTGACTGCGGGCATCATTAGTGCAACGGGACGTTCTAGTGGTGATATTGGCGTGCCCGATAAGCGGGTGGGCTTCATTCAAACTGATGCGGCCATTAACCCCGGCAACTCAGGTGGCCCCCTGTTGAATCAACGGGGAGAGGTGATTGGCATGAATACCGCGATCATTGGTGGTGCCCAGGGCTTGGGATTTGCCATTCCCATCAACACGGCTCAGCGGATTGCTAAGCAACTGATTGCCAATGGTCGGGTGGAGCACCCCTTCTTGGGTATTCGTATGACCAATCTCACCCCTGAGGTGCAGCAACGTCTCAACGCTAATCCCAATAGTCCCGTGCGCGTCCAGGAAAGTTCGGGTGTTTTGATTTTTCAAGTCCTGCCCAATTCTCCAGCCGCTCGGGCGGGTCTGCAACCCGGAGATGTGATCCGCCGTATTAATGGCCAAAACATCACTAAAGCGGATCAAGTGCAGCAAATGGTGGAAAGCACAGGCATTGGTCGCACCATGGAACTGGAAGTGCGCCGTAGGGGCCAAACTGTAACGGTGGCCGTGCAGCCGGCTCCCCTTCCTGCCCAAGCTAGTCGCTAACGTGCTGACGGCAGTTTTGATCATTCCAACGGGCATTGGGGCTGCCATTGGTGGCTATGCGGGTGATGCGATTCCAGTCGTTCGTGCCTTGGCGCAGGTCTGCGATCGCCTGATTACCCATCCCAACGTTCTCAATGGGGCGATGCTCTATTGGCCGCTGCCCAATGTTTGGTATGTGGAAGGCTATGCCCTTGATGAATTTGGCGTTGGCCGTTGGGGATTGCTGCCACCGCGTCCAAATCGCATTGGCCTGTTACTGGATGCGGCGATTGAAGGGGATCTGCAACTTCGGCATCGTCAAGCAGCGGCGGCCTGTTCTGCCACCTTGGGTTTAACCATTACTGAACCTGTGATTACAGATGAACCCTTGGGAGTACAGTTGCAAACCGCTGCCTCCGGCGCAACATGGGGCACGGTGGCGAACCCCGCTAGTTTATTACGGGCGGCAGAAAAACTGATTCAAGCGGCTCAGGCAGAGGCGATCGCGATCGTCACTCGCTTTCCCGATGATCCGGGCACAGACGCATTGCACCACTATCGCAGTGGCCAAGGTGTGGATCCGCTCGCCGGGGCAGAAGCGGTCATTAGTCATTTGGTTGTCCAGCACTTTCAGATTCCGGCAGCCCATGCCCCTGCCCTGCAACCATTGCCCCTAGAGGAGACCGTGCATCCCCGTGCCCTTGCCGAAGAAATTGGCTACACCTTTTTGCCCTCGGTGTTGGTGGGGTTGAGTCGTGCTCCCCGCTATAGCCCAACTGCCCCGCAGGCGCTGTGGCGACAGGACGTAGATGCGGTGATTGTACCTGCCACTGCCCTTGGTGGGCGGGGAATTCTGGCCTTGGCTCAGCAGGGCGTTCCCATCCTAACGGTGGCTAACAATACCACAACTCTCAATGTGACAGGTGCCGATTTGGGGATAGAGACAATTCCTTGCCAGTCCTATGCCGAAGCCATTGGCGTGCTGAGTGCGATGAAGGCGGGGGTATCTTGGCAGGCAGTGACGATAGCAACCTGAAAAAATTTTTGCCTCCTGTGCATACCGGCCCTATTGCCAAAGGATGACTCAATAGACACGAGTCAGCCGATGAACGCAACCTTTGACCCCCAAGACCCCATTCAGCACCTTAGCTCAAGCAGGATCGCTGGATGAAAACATTGGGGGAACTACTGGTCTGGCAAGCCGGTGGAATTGCGGTTGATGGAGTTTCTTCTGAGGAGAGCGATGGAGAAAAAACGGGCGGCCACTGAAGCTCCTCCAGCCAGTGCGCTTGCATCTCCAGACCTTGAGCCGTCCCTAGAGGTGAAACGCCATGGAAACGTCTGAACTCCCTGTGTCTCAACAGTTGCGGCGGGTCTTTCAAGCCGCGAGTGAAAACTATGCGGCATTGCTGAAAACATTGGTGTCGCTGGTCTCTGATCAGGAGCAGTTGCACCGCCATCAGCCAATGGTTGTCCAGCGCTGGACAAGGGGATGCATGCAAAAGGCGTTTCCCTCGTTTCGAGCAGCCAAGGCCTATTTTCGCGATCGCTATGGGATTACCGCGCGCGGATTTGATGAACTGGTGGCACGGGTGAATGCGGCAGAGGATGTGCTGGTTCACCTCGGCTATGCGGTGCGAGCCAATGCCCAGATTGCTGCTGAATCTACGGCCCTAGCCCCCAGAGCTGAATCTGCTAGGCAATTGCCTTGAGACGCTCTTCACGGAGCAGGTCTAGGATATACTCCCGCTGCTGCACAAAATCCAACTGGCGTTTGCCTGCTGCACAAAATCCAACTGGCGTTTGCAGCTAAAGGTGCGATCGCTGGGTAGATCAATGACCACCTCTTGCTTAACGTGCCCCGGAGACGACGTGAGCACATAGATGCGCTGCGCTAGGAATACTGCCTCTTCCACGTCGTGGGTAATCATGAGAATGGTTGTGCGCGTGCGGTGCCAGAGAGCGAGCAGGAACTCGTGCATCATCTCCTTGGTTTGGGCATCCAAGGCACCAAAGGGTTCATCCATCAGTAACACTTGAGGTTCTGTGACTAGGGCGCGGGCGATCGCTACCCGTTGCTTCATCCCCCCTGAGAGTTGATGAGGGAAAAGATGCGCATAGCGTCCCAGACCGACAATGTCTAGATAATGGCGCACGCGATCGCGCCGTTCCCCCTTGGCTAGCCCCTCCAATTTGAGGCCAAACTCGATATTGTCCTGTACCGTCAGCCATGGGTAAAGCGTATAGGTCTGAAACACTAGCCCGCGATCGCTGCCAGGGCCAGTCACCACCTTGCCATCGACCGTTACGTGTCCTTGGGAGGGTTGCTCTAGGCCGGCAATAATCCGCAGCAGCGTGGTTTTACCGGAACCGGAGGCACCGAGGACACAAACAAATTCACCACTGTTGATGTAGAGATTCACATTGTCTAACACCAACAATCGTCCCCGACGGGTGAGAAACACCTTGGAGACATTTTGAACATCGAGGTGCATCTTTCGTCCCTCCCCTAGCGAAAGGCCCAACGACAAGTTCGCCGCATCAACAGGCGCATCGAGAGATCCAATGTCAGGCCAATCAGACCCAATACCAGCAGACAGGCGAAAATTTCATCGGTGCGAAAGAAACGCTGTGCCAATTGAATCCGTTTCCCGAGACCCTCATTGGCGGCAATCAACTCCGCCACAATCACCAAGTTCCAAGAGGCGGCAATGTTTACCCGAAAGGCATCCAGCACATTGGGCACGATATAGGGCAAAATCACCTGCGATAGTACCTGCCAGCGCCTGCCCCCAAGGGTATAGGTAACCTCAATCAGTTCCTTGGGGATAAACTTCACTGCATCC
>NZ_DVEH01000044.1 GCF_015295825.1 Thermosynechococcus sp. M98_K2018_005 | reverse complement strand
ATTTTTTGTCAACAAAAACCTTTATCATCTTGTCCTCATCAAGCACTCTAGAGCCAAATCTTGGGCGATGCTGTCGTGCCCATAGCTAAAAACGCGGGGCACATCGGGGTGCAGATGCTGGGTAATCTCGCGGTAGGCATAGGGACTGCCATAAACTACCAGACCCGCCAGTTGATTTTGGGTTTGCAGTCGTTCGAGGGTGGCGATCGCTGGCGCAGTTAAACCCGCTTTGCCCCGAAAGGGATTGCCGCGACTAAACACCTGCACTAAGGTCGGTGCCTCAGGGAAGCCCTCAATCATGGTGAGCGGCGTCTGCTGATCAATCACCACCCGTTGGTCAAAGCCCCAAGTGGGGGGGAGTGTTAATGCGGGACACGTACGGTTCAAAAAGCTGGCGTGCAGGGCATCATCCACTATCAGGCAATTCACCCCTGAGAACACGGGTTGCAAGGCTTGGCCAGCTCGCTCAATACTGTCTTGGGCAATAGCGGTGGCCACCTCAACGGCTGGTGTGGTTTGAAAATAGTCCAACTGTAATGCCAAGGGCTGAAGGCGAGCTTTTGCGGCTTGAATGCGGGCGACGGAGGCCTGAATGCGTTCAGGAGGAATCCGCCCTGACTCAACGGCGGCAACCACTGCTTCAATGGCTACCGGCGGATCCAAGGGCATGAGCAGAATATCGGCACCTGCCTCTACGGCTTTGACGGCGGCTTCGGCGGTGCCGTAGGTGTTGGCGATCGCCCCCATGACCAAGGCATCGGTTACAATTAGACCCCTAAACCCCATCTCTTGGCGCAGGATGCCCGTGAGAATCGGGGGAGACAGGGTGGCGGGTCGCTCGGCATCCAAGGCGGGTAGGTGGACATGGGCACTCATGACGCTATCCACCCCTGCGGCAATGGCAGCAACAAAGGGGGGCCATTCAATGGCTTGCAGGCGATCGCGATCGTGGGGAATCACGGGCAGTTCCAAATGCGAATCCGTTGCCGTATCCCCATGGCCGGGAAAGTGCTTTGCCGTTGTTAGCACTGGATAGGCACGTGCCCCTTGAATAAAAGCGGCTGCAAGGGCACCCACAATGTCTGGCTCCTCGCCAAAGGCACGCACATTAATCACTGGGTTTGCGGGGTTGTTATTCACATCCACCACTGGGGCAAGAACCCAATTCAAGCCAATGGCTAAAGCCTCGGCTGCGGTGTATGCTCCCATTTCCCTTGCAAGGCCAACTGCCCGTTCTCGGCTCTTTTGGGCAATGGCTCCCAAAGTCGCTGGCGGGGGAAATTGTGTCGCACCACTGAAGCGTTGACCGACCCCCTCCTCAATATCCGCCGCTAGTAATAGTGGAATCGTCGCCCAAGATTGGAGTTGCCGACAGCGTTCTGCCACTTCGACAGCACTGCCCCCCAAAAGAATCACCCCGCCAACTCCCCAGTCTTTAAGCCAGTGTTTTAAGGTGTTTTGGGGCGGCTCCCAAGCGGAGTACTGAATCTGGCGATCGTAGAGATAGCCACTGGCTCGTACAACCACCATCTGCGCCACCTGTGCCCGCAGCGAAAGATCAGAAAGAGGGGGAATAAATGTCATGGGTGTAATCTCATTCAGAGCAAAATTTCACAAATGAATAACTTTCTTATTCAGCATATAAAAAATTGTCTCAAACTCTCTCAGGTAACTGGTCTGATTTTTTATACTAAAAGTACAGCCTTTAGAGCCCTTTTCTAAGTGCGGGCTGCAGAAGGGGAAATGATCCTCCTCGAGAGGAGCCTTACTTGTCTTGAGTGTGTTCAGTGTGTTCCATTCGTGGGAAAAGGGCTGTACCTAATGATTTTGAGGCGAAGTCCGATTCCGTTGCTTCGGTAGAGCAAGTTGCAAGTTTTGCCTGCGGTGTTCAATCATTAAGCCAAAGGCTGAAGCCTAAATCGCTTTCTTTAGGAGTTGACCTATGTTAAAAGCACTACGTGAGAAACTACAAAGTATAATGGTCTTTTTGATGGAGGCATTTGGGCGCATCTTCACTCCTCGCAATGATCACTATCCTTCCACAGGAGCACAGCCCTTCACGGGAACGCCCTCCCGTAAGAGTTAGTTGCTGTCTTCCGCAAGCAGCATCCCTGTAGAGACTTTACAGGTAAAAATAACTAGTATTCTTTGTGCATCAGCTCCGCCACAGCGGCAATCGGGGGGTTGGTGCAGTTTTTTTTATGAGCTTGGGGCGATCGCCCCAACTGTTAAAATCTAGCGATAACGCTCAGCGCTCAAGGTACCACTAAAAGGTCGCAACCACTGAATCTAACGGCATATTGCAGAATCAATTAAGGAATATTTCAGATATTGAATTTCCAGTTAACATTTGAGCATTCCCAAAGGCGTATGCTAGTCTAAAAGTAGGCACAGAAAGAAAGGTTAACGATAAGAGTGAACTTAAGGCTTGTGCCTCCCAGTCCTTAAGTTCGGGATAAAGCAAAGTTACTCCAAGATGAATCTCACTCCTGTCTTGCGAGTAATATCAAAATCAATCCTTTGAGCTTCTCTACTATAGAGTTGCCAGTTGTCCTCTCGCTTTATCCAGCCTTATCGTTTGTGTGGTTACTGCCGAAGTCCCCATCCTGTCGTCCATGGGAGTTAAGGCAAAACTAGGTAACCTCCCAGTATCCAGGATCGTCAACGTTGACAGCAATCCATTACCTAGTGTCCATGCTCCAAGCTTGATCGGTTAAGATCGCGTAGTGGGGGTTTGGATCGCCAGCTAAAACCACGTTTTGTCCACGTTAGTTGTTGAGTTAATTCGTCATTGCTAACTTCCTTTGGGGTCTTGCTGCCGTCAGCTTGACCCCCTCGTTTTCTGTTTAGGCTATGGCGTGAGTTGCGGTTGCCGCATGGCGCGTGCCAGTTCTGCTGCTACTTCTGGTCGTGAAAACTCTGGAGGTGGCAATTCGCCTCGCCGCAGCATTTCCCGTACCTTTGTCCCTGAGAGGTGAATGCGCTCTTCGGGTTTGCTGGGACTGGTTTTACTGGTGGCCATAGACTGGGTGCGGGTGCAGTAGAAGGCATGCTCAAATTTCAAGGGAATAATCCCCAAGGCTGCTGGATCAAATTCATCGAAGATATGTTGGGCATCGTAGGTGCCGTAGTAGTCCCCCACGCCAGCGTGATCGCGACCAACAATAAAATGGGTACAGCCGTAGTTTTTGCGGACGAGGGCATGGAAAATCGCCTCCCGTGGCCCCGCATAGCGCATCGCTGCTGGATTAATGGCCAGAATCACCCGATCTTTGGGGAAGTAGTGCTCGAGCATGATTTCATAGCAGCGCATCCGCACATCGGCGGGAATGTCATCCTCCTTGGTGGCACCCACGAGGGGATGTAAAAAGAGACCATCGACAATTTCAAGGGCACATTTTTGGATATATTCATGGGCGCGGTGGATCGGGTTGCGGGTCTGGAAACCAACGATCGTGCGCCAACCTTTTTCACGGAAGAGGGCACGGGAATCCACTGGATCAATGCAATAGTTGGGGAATTGGGGATGGGGATGCCGCTCTAGGAGCCAAACCGGTCCTGCAAGGTTGACTTCTCCCTGTTCATAGACCACCTTGACGCCGGGGTGTTTGTCATCTTCGGTGCGATAGACACAACGAGCCTCCCGGCGTTTGTCGTAGGTGTATTTTTCTGTGAGTTCAAGAATTCCCAAAAACTGACCGGCTGCATTATCGAGGCGAATGATTTGGCCAATTTCTAGGGGAGCCGCCGCCTCAGCACTGACTGAGAGGGTAATGGGAACTGACCAAGGCAGCCCATTGGCAAGGTACATTTCTTCGACCACTCGCTCATAGTCGGCCTGTCCCATAAAGCCGGTCAGGGGACTAAAGCCACCAATGGCAATGAGTTCCAAGTCAGAGACGGCTCGCTCATCGAGGGTAATGCGGGGCAATTGATCGGCACGGGCAAGCCAAGCCTGTTTTTGTTCGGGGGAGAGAATACGATTGACGAGAATACCGCCGTGGGGGGCGATCGCATCCTTTGTCTGTACTGTTGCTGCTGGACTCAAGGTCAAACTCCTTTTTGGGGCTGGATGAACCTGTTGCAAAACTTCATAGGATAGAAGTCATTATTCGATGAATAGGTACAGGAGACAACTGGTGGATCCCTATCGCTATGGCATTCAGCGGGAGTGGTGCTGGCGGGGGTGGCAGAGTCGCTATAGTTTTTGGCGACCTGTTCATGGGGGATCTCCCGTGATCTTACTCCACGGCTTTGGGGCCTCTCTACGGCACTGGCGATACAATTTGCGGCTTTTGGGAGAGCATCAGCCGACCTATGCCCTTGATTTGATGGGGTTGGGGGCAGCAGAAAAGCCTATTGCGGCCTATGGGGCTGAGTTTTGGGCGGCTCAGGTTCACGCTTTTTGGCAAGGAATTGTGGGGCAACCAGCGGTGATTGTTGGCAACTCCATTGGCGCATTGATTGCCCTGACCTGCGCTTATCGCTATCCACAGATGGCGGCGGGGGTGGTGATGCTGAGTCTGCCGGATCCAGCTGTGCGCGAGGAGTTGATTCCAAGGGCGATCGCTCCCCTTGTGAGTGGAATTGAACAAATATTTACGGCTCCTTGGTTGCTGCGCGCCCTTTTTTACACGATTCGCCGCCCCTTCGTTGTCAAGCGTTGGGCACAATTGGCCTACGCCAACCCCACCTGTGTGGATGATGAATTGCTGGATATCCTGCTTACGCCTGCCTATGACCGTGGTAGCGATCGCGCCTTTGTGCAAATAATCCGCGCCATGAGCCGTACGGACTTTGGCCCCAGTGCTAAAACCATGCTCAAAACGGTGTCCCAACCCCTATTGCTGATCTGGGGCAAACAGGATCGCTTCATCCCGCCGATGCTGAGCCAGCAGTTTCAACAGGTACAGCCAACGATGCAGGTGGTGGAGTGGGATCACACGGGTCACTGTCCCCATGATGAGCAGCCTGATCGCGTCAATGGGCTGATTTTGGATTGGTTGCGCCGCCACGGACTGGCGAGGGGTTGAGTCCTACGGTTGCAGGCTCTATGATCACGACAATCTTCAGAGTTGGCGTGGCAGATGTTTAGGCTGATTACGGTTTTCTGGGCGTTTATTTTTATTGGTGTTTTGCTACTCCTGGGGCGAATCGTGCGGCAGCGTTGGGCACTGATGCGATCGCTCTATATGCCCAGTTCAGTGATTGCGGGCGTTTTGGGACTCATTCTTGGCCCCAGTGTACTGGGAGCGATCGCCAGTCAAATAGCTCCCAACTCTGGCTTAGTGAATGGTCTTTTTGCCGAAGACATCCGTGAAGTTTGGAAGCAGTCCCCCAGCATTTTCATCAACATAGTTTTTGCCTGTCTATTTTTAGGGGAGATCATCCCTAGCCCCCGGGAAATTTGGCAGAAAGCTTCACCGCAGGTCGCCTTTGGTCAGATTTTGGCTTGGGGGCAATACGTGGTGGGGTTGCTGCTGACATTGCTCGTTCTCACTCCCCTATTTGGCATCGACCCGATTGCTGGTGCCCTGATTGAGATCGCCTTTGAGGGGGGGCATGGGACTGCTGCTGGGATGGCTGATACCTTTAGGGAGTTAAACTTTACCGCTGGAGCTGATATGGCCTTGGGCTTGGCCACTGTGGGTTTAGTCTCCGGGGTGGTTTTTGGGGTGGCACTGATTAACTGGGCACGGCGCACAGGGCGCTTACAGGTCAAACCCTTGCTGGACGCCGAAGCCGAGGAGACTCTCGACCCCCATCCCCACGATGACCCAGAAACACGGCAACGGCGGCGACAACTGCTGGGGGAGTTACTCATTGATCCTTTGTCATTAAATTTCTGTTTTGTGGGCTTGGCGATTATTGTGGGCTGGGTGATTCTCGAAGCCCTGCGGCTCTTAGAGCGTGTCACTTGGGGACAAACGGGTTTGAAGCTTATGGCCTATGTGCCCCTATTTCCTTTGGCGCTGATCGGTGGCATTGTTGTGCAGTTAATCTTGAGCCGTTGGCGCAAACAGTACCTGATTAGCCGGCCACTGATTAACCACATTGGCGGTGTGGCCTTGGATGTAACGATTATTACCGCCCTGGCCACCCTCTCTTTAGCCGCCATTGGTGAAAATCTCATTCCCTTTCTCCTCTTGAGTGTAGGCGGAATTGCTTGGAATCTCTTTGTCATGCTCTATTTAGCGCCGCGAATTTTGCCCATGTTCTGGTTTGAGCGGGGAATTGGCGACATGGGGCAATCGATGGGGGTGACATCTACTGGGCTATTGCTGATTCGCATGGTGGATCCCCACAACCAATCGGGAGCACTAGAAAGTTTTGCCTATAAGCAAATTCTCTTTGAGCCGATTGTCGGTGGTGGGTTATTTACGGCGGCGGCACCGATTCTGATCCGTAATTTTGGCGTTGTGCCGGTGCTGGGACTAACAGGTGGCCTATTGGTGTTGTGGTTGTGGTTTGGTTTTTGGAACTATGGCCAAATCCGGCGATCGCTGGTGCAAAATTGACCCTCTTCAGGGAGAAACCTAGAATAGAAACGACTTGAGCCGCTGTGCCGTCTCAGGTAAAAGCCGTGTTGTGAGTTTGCCGATGACCTCTGTGCTCCTCAAATCCGTTGTTGAAAGTGATGAACGTGCGGATTTGCGCCAATTTTCACGCATCCTGCAACTAGGGGAAAAACGCTATCTCCTGCGCAATGATATTCTGGGTGCCTTTGCAGATTACTGTCGCGACCTCGATCGCCCTGTGCCCACGCCCTTAGAATCCCGCCTCAGCAAGCTGGTATTCTACACCCAAGAGATCATTGTTGACAACGAAAGTCTGTGTTGGATTATTCGGCCACGGATTGCGCAGCAGGAGGTGTGTCGGCTGCTCGTGGAGGATTTGACGATCGTGCCGATGACGATTCCCGAACTACTGGATCTGCGCGATCGCTTCGTCAATCGGTACCATCCCAACGAGGGGGATATTTTTGAAATTGATGTTCAGCCCTTCTATGACTACTCGCCGATTATCCGTGATGCCAAGAATATCGGTAAGGGGGTGGAATTTCTCAATCGCTATTTATCCAGCAAGCTTTTCCAAGACCCCCGCCAGTGGCAGCAGAACCTCTTTAACTTTTTGCAAATTCACCGCTACAATGGCTACCAACTTTTGATCAATGAGCGGATTCGCTCTCCTCAGCACCTCTCAGAACAGGTGAAACAAGCTCTCGTAGCCCTGAGCGATCGCGCCCCTGACGAGGCCTACAGTGAGTTTCGCTTTGAACTACAAAATCTCGGCTTTGAACCGGGTTGGGGCAATACGGTCGCCCGAGTGCGGGACACCCTAGAAATTTTGGATCAACTCTTGGATTCGCCCGATCACCAAGTGCTGGAGGCCTTTGTCTCACGGATTCCGATGCTCTTTCGCATTGCCGTAATTTCTCCCCACGGCTGGTTTGGCCAAGAGGGGGTGCTGGGGCGACCCGACACCGGTGGGCAGGTGGTCTATATCCTCGATCAAGTGAAAAGCTTGGAAAAACAAATGCGCGAGGATTTAGAACTGGCCGGGCTGGGGGTACTGGAGGTACGGCCTAAAATTATTGTCCTGACTCGCCTAATTCCGAATGCCGAAGGGACGCTGTGCAACCAGCGCCTAGAGAAAATCTACGGTACCAATGATGCTTGGATCCTGCGGGTACCCTTCCGGGAGTTTAATCCCAAGGTGACGCAACATTGGATTTCTCGCTTTGAAATTTGGCCCTATCTAGAAACCTTTGCCATTGATGCGGAGCGGGAGTTGCGAGCCGAGTTTGGTCATGTCCCCGACTTGATTATTGGCAACTATTCCGATGGCAACTTGGTGGCCTTTTTGCTAGCGCGGCGACTGAAGGTAACCCAATGCAACATTGCCCATGCCTTGGAGAAATCTAAATACCTCTTTAGTAACCTCTACTGGCAGGACCTAGAGGATAAGTATCACTTCTCGCTGCAATTTACGGCGGATCTAATTGCCATGAATGCCGCCAACTTTATTATCAGCAGCACCTACCAAGAGATTGTGGGGACGCCCGATAGCATTGGCCAGTATGAGTCGTACCAATCCTTTACCATGCCTGACTTGTACCATGTGGTCAATGGTATTGAACTCTTTAGCCCAAAATTTAATGTGGTGCCACCGGGGGTGAATGAACAGGTTTACTTTCCCTACTACCACTATACGGAGCGACTGGAGGGCGATCGCCAGCGATTGGAGGAACTACTCTTTACCCTTGAAGACCCGCAGCAGATCTACGGTCACTTAGAGGATCCCGAAAAACGCCCCCTCTTTTCGATGGCACGGCTAGATCGGATCAAAAACCTCACAGGATTAGCAGAGGCCTTTGGTCGGAGTAAAGAACTGCAAGAGCGCTGCAACTTAATTTTGGTGGCGGGCAAGTTGCGCACGGAAGACTCCAGGGATCGGGAGGAAATCGCCGAAATTGAGAAGCTCTATCAAATCATCCACCAGTACAATCTCCACGGTAAGATCCGCTGGCTAGGGATTCGTTTACCGAAAGCAGACTCCGGGGAAATTTATCGCATCATTGCCGATCGCCAAGGGATTTTTGTCCAGCCTGCTTTGTTTGAAGCCTTTGGCTTAACGATTCTGGAAGCGATGATCAGTGGTCTGCCCACCTTTGGCACGCGCTTTGGCGGCCCTCTGGAAATTATCCAAGATGGCGTGAATGGTTTTTATATCAACCCAACCCACTTCGAAGAAATGGCTGAAACCATTGTCCGCTTTCTGGAGGCTTGCGATCGCGATCCGCAACAGTGGCAACGGATTTCCAAAGCGGGTATCGAGCGGGTCTATAGCACCTACACTTGGAAAATTCACTGTACCCGCCTGCTCTCCCTCGCCAAGATCTACGGCTTCTGGAACTTCTCTTCCCAAGAAAACCGCGAAGACATGATGCGCTATATGGAGGCACTCTTTTATCTGCTCTATAAACCCCGCGCCCAAGCCCTATTGGCAGAGCACATGCAGCGGTGATCCTGGTTTAGCTGCTAGGAAGCCCCGCGATCGTCAGGAGGATGTCACACGTAATGGTAATCGATCGCCCAGCGAGCCAATTCAGTGCGATTGTGGCAGCCTGTTTTCCCCAGCATATTGCTGACGTGGCTTTCCACCGTGCGCTGACTCACGTGTAGCTCAGCAGCAATTTCACGATTCGACATACCTCGGGCAACATATTGGAGAATTCGCGTTTCTGTAGGGGTGAGTTCGACACCGCGGGGTGGGGTGGGCACAGGCGGGGCTTGCAGTCCTTGGGCTTCCCGCAGGCGAGCCGTTTGTTTGAGGAGAGCTTGGATTTGGGCTAAGAGTTCATCCGGCTCAAAGGGCTTGACCAAGTAAACATCACCCCCCGTTTGCAGCCCCTTAATGCGATCGTGGGTTTGCCCCTTGGCTGAGAGAAAGAGCACCGGCAACCAACTGAGGTGGGTTTGTTGTCGCACCGCACTGACAAAGCTATAGCCATCCATTTGCGGCATCATCACATCACAAATAATTAAGTCGGGCGTCTGCTGCTGAAGAATTGCCAGACCCTCATTGCCATGGGCTGCCGTCAGCACACGATACCCCTGCATCTCAAGGTAATCCTTCACCAAAAGGACAAGGTTGGGGTCATCATCTACCAGAAGAATCGTGGCATTTTGTGCAGAGGATGCCTCAAGGTTCATACAGTTAGGACAGTCAACGGTGTTGGTGCAGGGTTTTACTGAGAATCAGTGTGCTCCTTTAAGATAGCTTATTCCTCTGGGGAGGCAGCGTTGGCAAATCCTGGGGCAGCCTCTTTGGGGGCGATGACAATCTGAGAGCGTCCTGCTGCCTTAGCGGCATAAAGGGCATCATCGGCTATCTTCACTAGTTGCAGTAAACTCTGTCCATGGGTGGGAAATTGACTGAGACCAGCACTAAAACTCACCTTGAAGCTCTCATGGTTGGGGGCGTGGAAGGTGTGATTCCGCAATCGCTGTAAACAGATGGCAAGACGATGCTTGGCCACCTCAAGGGAAATATCATAGAGGGCAATTAAAAATTCCTCGCCGCCCCAGCGAGCGACAACATCTTCCATCCGTAGGGACTGTCGCAATATGCGGGCAGTGGTCACCAATACTTGATCACCAACATCGTGACCGTAGCTATCATTGATGCGTTTGAAATGGTCTAAATCTAAAACGGCAATGCAAAGGGTTTGCTGTTGGCGGCTGGCAAGGGTCAAAAAGCGTTCAATATCTTCTGTGGCTTTACGACGATTGCTCAATCCCGTGAGGGGATCCACCTCTGCTAAGCGTTTCAGAAGGCGGGTACGCTCGAGGCGATTGATAATCCGTGTCATTAGCTCAGGGCCAACAATGGGTTTATTGACAAAATCATCGGCGCCAGCGGCAAAGAGTTGGGTAACGAGGGCTGGATCGGTGGTTGCGGTGAGAAAGAGAATTGGAAGTTGATTCCAGCGGGGATCATTGCGCACCACTTGGCAGAGTTCTAGGCCGTTAATACCGGGCATCTGGACATCGAGAATTACCAATTCGGGGTTGGTGACCTCTAGGACATCCCAAAATTGATTCGGATCCTGAAGGGAGGTGACGCTCATTCCCCAAGGTTCCAAGAGCCGTTTCAAGATGGCCAAGGTGACGGCGTCATCATCCACGGTCAGGATACTAGCGGAGGTCATCTCTTGGGGTTGGAGTAATTGTTCGATGGTCCGCAACAGCCGCTCAACATCTATGGGCTTACTCAGGGTCATTCGTGAGCCAAGGCGAATAGCAGCGAGGCGATCGCGCCACGTGTCATGGGCAGTAAACACGAGAGCGGGGATGGGCGGACGATGTTGTCGCAATTGCTGCAAAAACTCGCGGGTGGTCACCTCATCGGGCATCACTTCAGGATTGAGAATGACAGCACTGGGCCAGCACTCCTCAAGGAAGGTGTTGACCAGCGGCCAGCTATCCATGGCGACGTAGCGAAACCCACCATCAGCGGAGTGCTCCTCAAGGGAGCGAATTAACTCGGCGTCGTTGTCAATATGCAGGACAAGGGGCAAGCCTGAGTCGTTATGATTGCTGGGTTTCGAGGTAGCGATCGCGCTGAGGAGCTGCTGGACGATTTCAAGGAGCGCTGCTGGGGAGCAGGGATAGTGGTAATAAATCACTTGGGTTTCTGGCTGGGTTGGCCAATCCTTGCGGGTGAGAATCAAAATCGGTTCTTGAAACCCGCGATCGCGCACCTGCTGGCAAAAGGTATCAACTGCTGTGCCCAAATGGGACTCATCCACAATCAATAGGTGATAGCGACTACTGGCTAGTAATCCCCAGAGGTCTTCAGAGCGAGCAACGACATCCACCCGATGATCCGCAGTGGTCAAGATGGAAACCAACGTTGCTGCCGTTGCCACGTCGTCGTGATAAAGCAAAATGGCCATATTTGCCCGCCAACAGCCTAATTGCTATTACCCTACCGCCTTGTCTCAATCTTCCTCAACTTCTTGAGGATACAGATTGCCCCTAGATGAGTTACATATCTTTACGTTTTCACTGGCACTAAATAGTATTAATTCTCAATAGTGATGCTATAGTATACCTCGGTACTATTGAGTATAAATCTCAATAAGTTGCCCTGTTCACACTAGAGTGTTTATGCAAGGAGGAATATTTATGGCGATCGCCAGTGAACCCTCAACCTCTGTAACTACCCTATCACCCACAGGTGCAGGCTTGCAAACCTACGGCCAAGCCAACGTCAAGTACGACTGGTGGGCAGGCAATGCCCGATTTGTCAACCTTTCAGGGTTATTTATCGCCGCCCATGTAGCCCAAGCAGCGCTGACCGTATTTTGGGCTGGCGCTTTTACGCTCTACGAGATTTCTCAGTACAAACCTGATTTACCCATGGGGGAACAAGGGCTAATTTTATTGCCCCATCTGGCTACATTGGGCTTTGGCATTGGTGAAGGGGGTAAGGTAATGGATTTATAGGAGTGATGTGGGCAGGCTAAAACCCCTCCGCTTCAGCGAGGGGATAC
>NZ_DVEH01000013.1 GCF_015295825.1 Thermosynechococcus sp. M98_K2018_005 | reverse complement strand
CGAATTCAATTTGAAGATAGCCTGAATAAAGGCTGTGTAATGAACAACCAGCCCGTCAAAGAATGAATCACTTCCGCCGTCATTGCTGGTATGACTTGGATTGAAGGGTACCCAATGCCTCGCTAGCGTCAAGGTTGGAGAAATTGTTGGAAGGGGGGCGATCGCCAGGGCGGGGCTTTAGACCCAATTCTTTGGTAAGCTAAAGGATGCTTTCTAAAACCGTACTAAAACCTCCTATGGCTGCATCCGTAAGCTTTGACCTCGATGCCCTGAACCAACGCTTTGAGGGGGCACATCCCCGCGAAATTCTAGCGTGGGCAGTGGCTGAAATTCCCCAAGGGCTGGTGCAGACCAGTGCCTTTAATGTCGATGACATGATGATTACGGATTTGCTCTACCGTGATCTGCGCGCCAATCCGCCAGTGCCCGTTCTCTTTTTGGATACACTGCATCACTTTCCAGAAACCCTTGAATTTGTGCAGCAGGCTCAGGAAAAATACGGTCTGGATTTGCGCACCTACAAAGCCCCCGATGTGGACAGCCGTGAGGCCTTTGCTGCTCGCTATGGCGATAAGCTTTGGGAAACCAATGTTGAGCAGTTTCACCATCTCACCAAAATTGAACCGCTCCAACGGGGCTTGGCGGAACTGAATACTGTGGCTTGGATTACCGGACGGCGTCGGGATCAGGCGGTTACCCGCGCCAATATGCCCTACGTGGAACTGGACAAAGAGGGGCGTCTGAAAATTAATCCCCTTGCTGCTTGGACACGCAAACAAACCTGGGCCTACGTGATGGAGCACGGCGTGATTTACAATCCCCTCCACGATCGTGGCTATGCCAGCATTGGCGATGAACCCCTCACCACCCCTGTAGCCGAAGGGGAAGACGAACGGGCGGGGCGCTGGCGTGGCATGGGCAAAACCGAGTGCGGCATCCACATCTAAGCCCATGTACTTTCAGGACGTTATTGCCACACTGCACCAATTTTGGGCGGCTCAGGGATGCCTGATTGCCCAGCCCTACGACGTGGAAAAGGGCGCCGGTACCAAAAGCCCCCATACCTTTTTGCGTGCCCTCGGCCCTGAACCTTGGGCAGTGGCCTATGTCGAACCCTGTCGGCGACCCGGAGATGGCCGCTATGGGGAGAATCCCAACCGCTATCAGTACTACTACCAGTACCAAGTGCTGATTAAGCCCTCTCCTGACAATATCCAAGAGATCTATTTGGAGTCGCTGCGCGCCCTTGGCATTCGCCCCCAAGAGCATGACATTCGCTTTGTTGAAGACAACTGGGAGGATGCGGCTGTTGGCGCGTGGGGTGTGGGCTGGGAGGTCTGGCTCGATGGTATGGAGGTTACGCAGTTTACCTATTTCCAGCAGTGTGGTGGTCTGGATTGTCGGCCGGTGTCCATTGAGATTACCTATGGTTTGGAGCGCTTGACAATGTACCTCCAAGAGGTGGACGCGATCGCCAGTATCCGCTGGAACTCCACCCTCACCTATGGCGATGTCCATCTCCAAGGGGAAATCGAGCAATCCACGTACAACTTTGAAGCCTCTGACCCGGAACGATTGTTCACCCTTTTTAGTCTCTACCAGCAGGAGGCGGAGCAGCTTCTGGAAAAGCAGTTGGTACTGCCCAGCTTGGATTATGTGCTCAAGTGTTCCCACACCTTTAACCTGCTGGATGCCCGTGGCGTGATTTCGGTGGCAGAGCGCACTCGCTATATCGGTCGCATTCGTGGATTGGCACGGCGCGTCGCCCAAGCCTATGTCCAACAACGGGAAGCCCTAGGATTTCCACTGCTGAAGGAGCCAACGTCGATCGCCCCCTAACTCACCATCACTCAAGGAGCATCCATGGGACGGCAGTGGCACCTGTCGGTGGTCTTGGCCTTGTTTGCCGCATCGGCAATGCTGGCAGCGGATGTGCCGCGCTTTCTCAGTCCTAGCAAGTTTTGGGGGCAGTTGGTCTATCAAGTCAAACCCCTGAAGCCCGAAAAAGTGGTGGCGCTGACCTTTGATGATGGCCCTTGGGGAACCTCAACCCGCCAAGTGCTGCAAATCCTCAAGGAGGAGGATGTCAAGGCCACATTTTTTGTTCTTGGCAAGCACGCCCTCATGTACCCCGATGTCATTGCTGACATTGTCAAAGCGGGCCATGCTGTTGGCAACCACAGTTGGAGTCATCCCTATAAGCCCGTTGACCCTGAAGTAGCCAAGCAAGAAATTGAAAACACCTCTGCGCTCATTGCTAAGCAAAGCCAAGCGCAAACACGCCTTTTCCGCCCACCGGCGGGCAAGTTGACCACGGGTCTAGTGGATTATGCCAAGTCGAAAAACTACGCCATCATCATGTGGTCGGTGGAGACCCATGACACTCGACCCAACACCACAGCGGCGGATATTGTTGAGCGCACCCTCAGGGAAGTCAAAGCGGGCGGCATTGTTTTGCTCCACGATGGCGGTGGCGATCGCACCACTACCCGCAAAGCTCTCCCCACGCTGATTCGTCGCCTGCGGCAAAAAGGTTATCGCTTTGTCACTGTGCCGGAACTGCTGCAACTGGCGGTCAAAGCACCCACGGCGAAGCCTGAACTGCCACCAACGCCCACCCCGGAACCCAATTTAAGTCCAGTTCCCCGACCCACCCCAGAAAGCCTGCCCAGGCCTGAGCAAATGCCTACCCCTCCCAGCAGTGAACCGCAATGAGGCTCACCGCGTCTGTCTCCTCCCTAAGGCTCTAAGGGAAATTCGCTAATCCGTGGCGTCGAGGTACCGTTGAGGGTTTGTCCTAATTGATGGAGGGGTTCATAAACGGGTTCTAAACTGGCTTGGGTGTGGGCGATCGCCCGCAGGAGTTCAGCCGTGAGATATTCCAAGGGATGGGGAGGGGGCGGTTGGCGGCGGCGATACTTGGGGGTGGGCACAAACTCGCTGGCCACAGCTTGAAGTTGGTAGGCCAATGCTTTCACCTTGGCAAGGTACGTCAGGGTTTCCTCAAGGTGCTGGGTAATTTGCTGGTGCTGAACTTGGAGTTGTTGCCACTGTTCGGGGGCGATCGCCCCCGCTGCTGGTTTGAGATCGAGGGGAGTCAAATCCTGAAACAGTGCTTCTAAGTCTGGGGGTTCACTACTCACGAGTCCCTCCAACAACGCCGCATCAAATAACTCCCCGAGCACTTCGGGAGAGACGGCTGCCCACTCACTGGGGGAAGAAAATGCAGGATCAGGAGCTGTCATGGACATTTACCAAGTCCCGTTGGGCGGGATTGCAGTACAGGGGGCAGTTGCCCTAACTTTGTTAACCTTATAACGGTTTGGTTTGGTGATCGCGGTTGTGACCTCCTCTTCTTTGCCAATTGTTTTGGGTGTAACGGGTGCCTCTGGTCTGATTTACGCAGTGCGTGCCATTAAATTTCTATTACAAGCAAACTATCCTATTCAACTAGTGGCATCAAAGGCCGTGCATCAGGTGTGGCAGGCAGAATATGGCCTCACCCTGCCGATTCAGCCCGATAAGCAGGAATTCTTTTGGCGCGAACAGGCGCAAGTCTGGGAAGGTTCGCTGACCTGTCATCGGCCAACGGATGTGGCAGCCGCGATCGCCAGCGGTTCCTTTCGCACCTTGGGCATGGTGATTCTCCCCTGTAGTATGAGTACAGTTGCTAAGTTGGCGGCAGGCCTGAGTTCAGATCTCTTAGAGCGGGTAGCGGATGTCCACCTCAAGGAACATCGTCCATTGGTCTTGGTGCCCCGCGAAACGCCTTTTAGTCTCATTCACCTGCAAAACCTGACCCAATTGGCAATGGCAGGAGCACGAATTGTACCCGCCATCCCTGCCTGGTACCACCGGCCGCAGACCATTGAGGACTTAGTGGATTTTGTGATCGCCCGTGCCCTTGATCAGTTAGGGTTGGATTGTGTGCCTCTGCGACGTTGGCAAGGACCCCTTTCCTAATGCGCGCTTGGATTTATCTGGGGGCGATCGCCCTGCTGACTACACTGGTCGTTCAAAATTGGCAGCCGGTAGTCTCCCTGCGTTTTTTGGGACAGCAAACCCCGGCGCTGCCCCTTGCCGCTTGGATTGTGGTGGCAGCCCTCTCAGGGATTGTGGCGGGGCAGTGTTTACTTTGGCTAACCGCAGAAGCGCCAGCGCCCGTAGCGCGGCCAACCCCGCGATCGCAACCTCTTGAGCCTGATCCCTCGATGCGTCCGCCGGAGGATGAACCAGAGATCGATACCAGGGATGTTGAGGATTGGTTTAGCGAGCCTGAGCCAGCCCCCCGCGAACCAGAGATTCAAGATCGCCCCCGCACGACCTACTCGTACCAATATCGTCCTTCCCGCAAAGCAACTGCCAAAGCACCACCCCCCCCCGCTCAGGTGGTGGATGCCGAATACCGCATTCTGACGCCACCGCCCCCCAAGGACATTCCCCCAGAGGATGAAGCAGACTGGGATATTCCCCTATGATCAAAGGCGTTGCCATCGGAGGGACGTGCTGTGAAGGTTGCAGTCGTTGGTGCCACAGGTCGCACAGGTCATCGCATTGTTAGTGCCCTACAAGCGTCTGAGCATCAGGCGATTGCTGTTGTGCGCAATCCCGCCAAAGCCCAAGGGCGCTGGCCAACGGTGGAAATTCGCACTGCTGATGTCACCCAACCGCAAACGTTACCGCCGGCGCTGCAAGATTGTGACACCGTGATTTGTGCCACGGGAGCCAGCCCCAGCCTCAACCCCTTGGAACCCCTAAGTGTGGACTATCTCGGCACCAAAAATCTAGTGGATGCTGCCAAAGTTGCCGATGTGCAGCAGTTTATTCTCGTGTCGTCGCTGTGTGTCTCGCAATTTTTCCATCCCCTGAATCTTTTTTGGCTGATTTTGTATTGGAAGCAGCAGGCAGAACGTTATCTTCAAGAAAGCGGCCTAACTTACACGATTGTGCGGCCGGGGGGTCTGAAGGAAACCGATGACGGTGGCTTTCCGATCATTGCCCCCGCAGATACCCTCTTTGAGGGGAGTATCGCGCGATCGCGGGTGGCGGAAATCTGTGTGGCAGCCTTGGGCGAGCCAAGTGCCTACAATAAAATCTTTGAAGTGGTGAGCCGTCCCGGTCAGACCCCTGTGGCCTATCCAGAGTTATTCCGCTCAGTTGCGGCGGTGTGAGGATCAGTTGGTGCGTTTTTCTCGATGGTTGCTGGCGATCGCTCTTCTGGTGGGCATGGGCTATTTCTTTTTTGGGTTGCGTTCAAGTGCCTTCCGGTGGTACTGGTACCGCTGGCAACCGGGCCAAATTGCCCCCTTAGTCATGCAGGGGGGTGATCCCTATGTACGGGCACTGATGCGCACTATTTCTGCCAGTGAGGCCAATGACGCCAATCCCTACACGCTGCTCTATGGTGGTGAGCACATCCAAGACCTCAGCCAGCATCCCAATCGCTGTATTCCCATTCGCCGAGGCCCCAATCAGCACCTATGTACCACTGCCGCAGGCCGCTATCAATTTCTCACCACCACTTGGGAAGAAAAAGCCGCCCGCTATCATCCCCAACCGCCGAGTTGGTTTTGGCAGGACTATAGCTTTGCCCCAGAGTATCAAGATCAGGTGGTCTATCGCTGGCTCACAGATGCTGCTGCTTGGGATGCCGATATTCCCCAACTGTTGCGGGAAGGTCGAGTACAGGAAGTTTTTGCCCTACTGTCGGATACATGGACAAGTCTGGGCTACGGCATTGAAAGCAACCTGATCACGCCCCACCTCGAAGAGATTTACCAGCAACTGTTGGCTCAAGAATTAGCTACCTCCCAAACTGCACAATCTCCAGGGAGGAAATAGCTCATGTTCTTGAGTGATATTCATGACTCTTGGAGTATAGCCTATCCCTCTTAGAAATATCTCACTCCCTTTCGAAATAGTTATAGAGATGATTCCCGAACCAACCCCTTCCAAGGGCATTACTCGTGGTGAACTTCTAGCACTGATTGGCGATCGCCAAAAATAGCCGTGCCAATGCGCACCATGGTTGCCCCGGCTTGCACCGCAAGGGAATAGTCTTGGGTCATGCCCATCGAATACTCCTGCCACTGAAGCTGCTGCCACGGTTTTGTACGAAGTTCCTCACCCCAAGCCCGCAATTCTTGAAAGACCTGCAATTGTTCTGAGGGGAGCAACCCCAAGGGCAGAATCGTCATCAGGCCACAGCAGCGCAGATGGGAGAGGGCATCGATTTGGGGCAGGGCTGCTTCCAGTTCCGATCTTTCCCAGCCGTGTTTTTGGGGGTCGGGGCGGAGCTTCACCTGCAATAGACAGTGGGGACTGGGGGCGTCGGCTTCCTTGAGAATGGCATTGATGCGCTCGGCCAACTTCCAGCGGTCAACGGTGTGAATCCAGTCAAAGAGTTGCAGTGCCTGCCGCACTTTATTGGTTTGTAGGTGACCAATCAGGTGCCAGGTAATATCCGTGAGGTCAGCCAATTCAGCGCGTTTGCTGGCTGCTTCCTGCACGCGACTTTCCCCGAAATCCCGAATGCCGGCCTCGTAGGCCGCACGAATAGCGGCCGCTGGCATAAACTTACTCACGGCAATCAGGCGGACATGGGGAGGCAGCGTTGATTTGAGGTGGGTGGCGCGATCGCGAATTTCAGCAGCGGATAACACAGGCAATTTACGGGCAAGGATGCTTTTTGATCCTAAAACTCTGTTGCAAAAAGTGAAACCATGGCAGGATTTTCAGTCTCCTTGACTAGGCTAGAGGGTAGGATTCAGAACAGTGCTATGGCTGTACCCCTCAAGCTCTCCCTTAGCCTTATTGGTGTGCTGGCTCTCGGTACCCTTTTACTGGGGAGGGTGCTCTCCCAAGAAGAAAGTTTTATGTCCTCTGCCCAAGGTCAACCCACTTGGGGGATTGAATCGACCCCCATGCCACCCCCTAAACCCCAACCGCGCGTTTCTGTGGCCGACTACGATCGCTATAACCAAGTGATTGAGCGCACCCGCAGCATGATCCACAACTCGGAGGCACAGCGATTGGCTCAGCAGTATGGTCTGAATATTCTCGACATTACATGGGAAGACACGGCCCGCTACCACAACTCCGCTGTGGGGCCCAATATCAGTGACATGACGATTCAAATCCAACAGTACAACCCCCGCACCAAGCGCTATGAACTGAGTCTGATGCCAGTGATTCGCTTTCCCAACTTTAGCGATCGCACAGCGGATATTCCCCTTGAGCGCTTCTTTATCCTTGTGGGCAATGAAAAGGGCAAGCCACTCCAACGGGTCAACCTCAAGGAATTTCTTGGTAACTTCCGCAACTATCTCCACAACCCGCGATCGTGGGCAGGAAATCGTCGCTCCCTTTTAGCCGATCGCGATAGCCATGTCCTCGTGAGTGCCCAAGCCTGTTTCCTACCCATTCCCCCCCAAGGGGAGGCCACCTTTAATCCCGTCCTCTTTAACTACCAGAGCTACGAAAAAAATCCAGCGGTTTTAGCGATTCTTGTCACCCGCCAAGGCACCAGTGCCACGGTTATTGACAACAAGCGGGATGCCTTTGAAGCGGGGCAAACGTGGGGGCAGCGACTGTTTTTCAACAAGAATGGCGAACGGGCGAGCCTAGTGGGACAACGCGCCAGTGATTTTGGCGTGAAAACTGGCGGTGGCAAGATCACCTCTGCCCAAGCGGAAGCGGCGGGGATGAATATGGTGATGCTGATCCAAGTGCCCCTGAAGCAAGCCCCTCGGCCACGATCCTTCTCAATGCCACTGCTCATGGAGGCCGCACCTAGCGCTAGCGCTAATCGTTCCAATGTTGAGGCGGCAGTAATCAGTTATGGCAAGGTGGAAGGCCCCTTCACCGAAATTGATCACCTGCCCATCGAGCGGGATCCCCGCTTCCCGATCCGCGTCACGGTGCAATTTTATAAAGCCACCGAGAATGGCGTTGTTACCGCCGAGGATATGCGCCACATCAATGATCAAATTGCCAAGGTCTATAGCAATGCCGATTATGTGGGCAGCCTTGTTATTGATGGCAACACGGGGCGCCCCACAGAATACACAGGCAGCAAGCAGGAACCCCCCGGCTGGTGGGACGACTTTTGGCAACGGCACCAACAAAATACTGGTCAAACTCGTGAGGAAGCCCTAGCAATGTTGCGGCGATTGCGGGGCAAAGACTGGATGCCAAGGTCGCAAGGGGAATTGGAACAGGCACTGAAGGCGCTGCAAAATTCGCCCCAATAAAGCTAACGCCGCTGCTGCTTACTTACCCATTTGCGACTAAAGCGCAGTTCCATGCCCACGCCCTCTGCCCAGACTTGCAATTGCTTAAGGAAGGCTTGGCGATCGCTCCCTTGGAGAACGGCCAATTGATCGGCAGCTTCGAGGGCATAGGGATAGCCTTGACCAGTGATCAGTTCGCCGCAGAGCCAGCCAATCACCTGATCCAGTAGGCCGGCTTTGTAGAGCCAGAGGGGGAGTTCTAGACGCACAGGATAGCCTTGATGCGCCTTGAGGTAGCAAAAGCCAATGTCCTTAGCCCAAGCACCATAATTTTCAAGGATGCCGCCGCGATCGCAGATAAACAAGGGGGAGCGATCGCCCCATTGGGTCAAAACAGTGTTCAAGAGTTGGGCATCGGAGAGGTGAGGACTAGGGGCAAGATGATCCAGATGCCCCAAGAGGGTGACTAAATCTCGGGCTTGGGAGCTATCAATGTAGGCGACCACTGGAATGCGTTGCTGCAAACTCGCCTCTAAGGTCTGGCGCAGAGCTGCCACATATCGCCCTTGCCACTCGGGGGCATAGGACTCGACAAACGTGGCCACAAAGGAGCCATCAAACAATAGCAATGCGGGTGCGGTTACCTCGGCCATGCGCTCCCGTAGGGTTTTTAGTTCCAGTTCAAAGCGGCGCAGGTGGATATAGCGTTCGTGGAAGCGATAAATTTGCGGCTGTCGCAACTGTTCTTCTGCTTGGCGCAGTTCGGCTGGTGTAATCAGTTCAAGGACAATTTCCTTAGTGTAGGGGCGATCGCGCCGATGGGGATTGAGAAACCACCCCGCCTGTACCACACCCACGGGCAAAAACAGCTCTTCACTGGGCACAATCTGGGAGCCATCCACCGCTACAGTGGTAACATCCATGAGTTGAGTCATTGCCCACTGCCGCGCCGCCTGACGATGGGGCCACTGTACCCCCAAGGGAATGCGCCACCCCTGAGTCCAAGGTTCAAGGGGACGTGCCCCCCAATCTGTGATCTGCGGATCAATGGCAGCGGTGATGTCGGGAATGGTTTGCTGCTGCCATGTCTTTAGAGCCTGTTGATAAGCCTGTCGCACCTGAGCCAAGGCAGTGTCATAGCTGAGAAATTCAGCCTTTTTATGATTGAGTTGCTGCACCAGTTGGGAAACGGGTAACACCATGACTGGGAAAGACCAGAGAAACGCCTGTTGCTATTCTCAACGGAATAGGTATGGGTTTGCCTTGTGTCCCCTCCTGCGGTAGATATTAAGGTGTCCACTGACCCTCCCCCAAACACTGTGAAGGCACTCAATCTCCTTGGCTCTACTGGCTCCATTGGTACCCAAACCCTTGACATTGTTGCCCAATATCCCGATCGCTTTCGTATCGTTGGCCTTGCTGCCGGGCGCAACTTGGAGCGACTCATTCCGCAAATTCGCCAATTTCAGCCGGAGATTGTCAGTATTGCCGATCCCAAGCAACTGCCGGAGTTAGAGGCGGCATTGGCCGATCTGCCCCAAAAACCGCAACTGGTGGCTGGGGAAGCCGGTATCGCGACGGTAGCGGCCTATGGGGATGCCGATGTTGTGGTAACCGGCATTGTTGGCTGTGCGGGTCTGGTGCCGACGATCACCGCCATTAAAGCGGGCAAAGATATTGCCTTGGCCAATAAGGAAACGCTGATTGCCGGTGGGCCAGTGGTTTTGCCGCTGCTTCAGGAGTACGGTGTCAAGCTCTTGCCTGCTGATTCTGAGCACTCGGCGATTTTTCAGTGTTTGCAGGGGGTGCCCGAGGGAGGACTGCGGAAAATTATTCTCACGGCTTCCGGGGGCGCTTTTCGGGATTGGCCGGTGGAGAAGCTCGCCCAAGTGACGGTGGCGGATGCCCTCAAACACCCCAACTGGTCGATGGGACCGAAAATTACTGTGGACTCGGCAACCCTGATGAATAAAGGCCTAGAGGTGATTGAAGCCCACTACCTCTTTGGCATGGACTACGACAATATCGAGATTGTGATCCATCCCCAAAGCATTATTCACTCGCTGATTGAGTTGCAAGATACCTCCGTGCTGGCGCAGTTGGGTTGGCCAGATATGCGGTTGCCACTGTTGTATGCCCTCTCGTGGCCAGAGCGAATTCCCACGAATTGGTCGGCGCTGGATCTTGTGAAGGCGGGGGATTTGACGTTTCGATCGCCCGATCACCAGAAGTATCCCTGTATGGGACTGGCCTATGCTGCGGGTCGCGCTGGGGGAGCCATGCCGGCAGTCCTAAATGCTGCCAATGAACAGGCGGTGGCGCTCTTTATTGCCGAGGCGATTTCGTTCCTTGAGATTCCCCGCCTGATTGAGATGACCTGCGATCGCTACTCTGCCCAAAACATTAGTAACCCTACCCTAGAGGACATTTTGGCCGCCGATCGCTGGGCGCGAGAAACGGTACAGGAGTTGGCACAACGAGGAGTGAGCCCCATGGTTGCGCTGTAGAGTGTGTCAAAATACCATCAGGCCGCTTCAGAGGAAAAATGATGGATACCCGCGCATTCAAGCGATCGCTACACTGTTCAGAAAACTATCACCGCAAAGGCTTTGGCCACGGTGAGGAAGTGAACCAGCAGCTCCAAGGGGAGTATCAAAGTTCTCTGATTCAGCAAATCCGCGCCAATGGCTATCGCTGGCAGGAGGGGGATGTAACGATTCGCTTGGCAGAGGCCTTTGGCTTTTGTTGGGGGGTAGAACGTGCCGTTGCCTTGGCCTATGAAACCCGCACCCACTTTCCTACGGAGCGTATCTGGATCACGAATGAAATTATCCATAATCCCTCGGTGAATGAGCGCCTGCGGCAAATGGCCGTGGAATTTATCCCCGTGGTCAATGGGGTAAAGGACTTTAGTGAGGTGCGCCAAGGGGATGTGGTGATTTTGCCCGCCTTTGGTGCCAGTGTCCAAGAAATGCAACTGCTGAATGAGCGAGGCTGCACAATAGTCGATACCACCTGCCCGTGGGTGTCGAAGGTGTGGCACAGTGTTGAAAAGCACAAAAAAGTGAGCTTCACCTCGATCATTCACGGTAAGTACAACCACGAGGAAACGATCGCCACCAGTTCCTTTGCGGGAACCTATTTGATTGTGCTCAACCTCGAAGAAGCCCGCTATGTCTGCGATTACATCCTCCAGGGGGGCGATCGCGAGGCCTTCATGGCCAAGTTTGCCAAGGCCTGTTCTGTGGGCTTTGACCCCGATCGCGATCTGGTGCGGGTCGGCATTGCCAATCAAACAACGATGCTCAAGGGCGAAACAGAGCAAATCGGCAAATTGTTTGAACGCACGATGATCCAAAAGTACGGTCCCGATCGCCTCAATGAGCACTTCATGAGCTTCAACACGATTTGCGATGCCACCCAAGAACGCCAAGATGCGATGCTGAACTTGGTCAAGGAACCCTTAGATCTGATGGTGGTAATCGGTGGCTTCAACTCCTCGAATACCACCCACCTTCAAGAAATTGCCATTGAACATGGGATTCCTTCCTACCACATTGATTCTGCCGATCGCATTGGGCCGGGGAATCGCATTGAGCACAAGCCCCTGCATCAGAATCTCACCGTGGCTGAACACTGGCTGCCCGATCGCCCAATCACCATTGGCATTACCTCCGGTGCCTCCACTCCCGATAAGGTGGTCGAGGAAGTGCTCAATAAAATTTTTGCCCTGCGGTCAGCGGCTACTATTTCCTAGGTTGGAGATTCCTGAGTCAAATCCCAAGCGGGCGATCGCTGACAACTGATCTCGTAGAGGGCAATGCCCACCGCCACTGAGGCATTGAGGCTACTGGTGCGCCCCGCCAAGGGAATGGCGACAATTTCATCACAGTGCTTTTGTGTTTGCAGGCTAATCCCTTCCCCTTCACTACCCACCACAAAGACCGTGGGGCGATCGAAGGTGATTTTCGGTAGGGGCACTGCGCCGCGTTCCGAGAGGCCATAGATCCAATAGCCCGCCGCCTTCAGGGTTTCAAGGGCTTGATTGAGGTTGATTACCCGTGCCACCGGTAAATACTCTAGGGCGCCTGCGGCTGCTTTGGCCACCGTTGCGGTAATGCCCACTGCCCGTCGTTGGGGAATAATCACCCCCTGCATCCCGAGCGCCTCGGCGGTGCGGATCATAGCACCCAGATTTTGGGGATCCGTAATACCATCGGCAGCCAAGAGTACCGGTTGATTGACAGTTGCGGCCTTAGCCAAGAGATCCTCAAGGGACCAGTAGTTATAGGCAGCCACCTGAAGGGCGATCCCCTGATGTCGTCCCCGCTGGCACAGTTGATCGAGGCGTTCGGGGGTCACGGTATCAATGATCACCCCCTGCTGTTTGGCTTCATTCAAGCGTTGATGAAAACGCGGATCGTAGCGCAGCGAGGGAATCACCCAGATACGGTTGCAGGGGCGGCCACTTTCAAGGGCTGAGAGCACGGCATGGCGGCCATAGAGGAGTTCGGGGGTATCCTGGGCGGTTGGGGGTGCTTTCCGAATTGGTTGAGCTGGAGTGCGTCGCTGGGGACGAGGAGGGCGGGTCGCTGTCGGGCGATTTTTTTTGCGGGGACGAGGTTTCTCGGTCATGAAGAGTCACTAAAGATTGCAAATCTTCCCTAGGGTGTTCGCTGAAACATCGCAAGGGGGCGATCGCCATCATAGAACGTCAATGTATTTCCCTCAATGCGGTAGCGGTTCGTTTGCTCCAGACTCTGCAAAAACGACATCTCCATCCTTTGCGCCCGTTGGCCAATACAGGCGCGCCGCGTTGTCGCCACTGCCAAAAACCGCAATTGCTGGCCATTGATGCTATAGCCACCGTTAAAGTTATTGCAGCCACTAAAGCCCGTTGCTCGCTGGGCGTTGCTATCAAACTCAATAAACGCCGTGTCCATGGGATTGCGCGGTGGCAGCGGCAGATTGGCTAGGCGCTGAAGTTGCCAGCGGCCACTGAGGGGACTTTCCGTCGCACCCGCTTCAAAGCTCAACAACAGGCGATTGTCCTCAAAGAGTTGCAGCGTATTGCCTTGAATGCGGTAACGGTTGGTGCGGCTCAGCCCCTGTAGCATCTGGGTTTCCACACGCTGAAGCGGTTCTTGGCCGCAGAGGCGTTGGGTGGTGGCTAAGGGAGCAAAAAGCAGACGCGGGCCGTTGGCGGTGTAGCCCCCATTAAAGTTATCTGTGCTATGGTGTAGACAATTGTTACATAAACTCACCATGTTTGGATGTCAGCAAGTTTTGCTCAGCCCCAATA
>NZ_DVEH01000019.1 GCF_015295825.1 Thermosynechococcus sp. M98_K2018_005 | reverse complement strand
ATAACCGCTCTTTGCTGAGTTCCTGAGAGGGGATGCTCTGTGAAATTTTGTGGAGCGAGCGTAACAAGCCGTAGTAGTCATAGTAGGCTAACTGTAGCCGTTGAGAAATTTTTAGGACGATAACTCATGGTGCAACGTGGTTCTAAAGTCAAGATTCTCCGCCCTGAATCCTACTGGTACAACGAAGTGGGCACTGTCGCCTCTGTGGATCAAACCCCCGGCGTCAAATATCCTGTGATTGTGCGCTTCGACAAAGTCAATTACACTGGCTACAGCGGCAGTGCCAGCGGTGTGAACACCAATAACTTTGCGCTGCACGAAGTGCAAGAAGTGGCTCCGCCCAAAAAAGGTAAATAGTTTTTGAGACCGTGCCGGAATTACCGGAGGTTGAAACCGTACGTCGTGGGCTAGAGGGGGTCACCCTTGGGCAACCCATTGTGGGGGTCGAGGTGCTTCTAGCCCGTTCTATTGTGCTTCCTAAAGAGCCTCAAGCCTTTATTGATCACCTGCGCGATCGCGCTATTCAACAGTGGCATCGGCGGGGCAAGTACCTTTGGGCTGCCCTAAATGACGGCAGTTGCCTCGTCATTCATCTGCGCATGAGTGGCCAATTGTTGTGGCTAACGACTCCCCAGCCCCCCTGTCCCCATACCCGTGTACGCTGGTTTTTCGCAACGGGGGCAGAACTTCGCTTTGTGGATCAACGGACTTTTGGCCGCTGTTGGTGGATTCCTGCACACTGCCGCCCAGAAAAGGCGATTCCCACACTGGCCAGATTGGCACCGGAACCCCTGAGTGAGGCCTTTACAGTTTGGTTTTTGGCGGAGCGGTTGGTGCATTATCGTCGCGCGCTGAAAACGGCACTCTTGGATCAAACCGTTGTTGCGGGTATGGGGAATATCTATGCCGATGAAAGTCTTTTCTTGAGTGGTCTGCACCCCGCCCTACCCCCCTACACCCTAACGATTGAGCAGATCGCTCACCTCCATCAGGTCATTCGCCAAGTGCTGAGGGAAGCGATTGCAGCGGGTGGTACAACAATTCGTACCTTTGTCACTCCGACGGGGGTGAATGGTCGCTATGGGGGTCAAGCATGGGTTTATGCTCGCAAAGGGGAGCCCTGCCGTGTCTGTGGCACAAGGATTGAACGGTTGCGCTTGGCAGGACGCTCCAGTCACTATTGCCCTCGGTGTCAACCACTCTCTTCGGCAATAGGCAAGTAAAGGGTGAGAATTTCTCCCACTTGGCGATCGCGCCGTTGAATGACCTTGGCACCAACTGCTTCAATCAGGAGTTTTGCCGCCTGAAAGTTGAGACTCAGTTGCCCAGTCGCGGGATGCCACAGGAGGAGATGCCCCAAGGCGGCCAGATCGCTGCGGTGTTTGTACTGGGGCGATCGCAGTTCTAGCTTCACGTGCTGTCCTGCCCGCTGCACCACCAATTGCAGTTCACTCTCTGGAGCAAGGGTTTGGCTATAGTATTCCACTAACCCAGTCAAGACCTGATCTAAAGACGCTGGATCACTGAGAACAACGGGTAAATTGGGCGGATACTCGAGAACCAATTTGACCTGCCGCCGCGCCGCCTGTTTTTGCCAGCGAGCTAAGTTGGTCGTAAAGAGTTCCGCCAAGTGGGTCTGCCCAAACGCAAGGAGGGGTTTGGAGCTAGGACTGGTGAAGATTTCGGCGGCATCACTCAGGAGATTAAAGCGGGTGATTTGATCCTGAATCTCTTGACCAATCTTTTGCAGATACTGGTACGTGCGCTGGGGTAGATTCTCTTGCCGTTGTAGCAATTGGATAAAGGTATTGATGGTGGTGAGGGGAGTGCGCACCTCGTGGGAAAGGGCCTGAAGCAGGCTAATGTCTGGAGCCGTGGGGGTAGCAGTCACAGTCAGGGGCGTGGCCGCCGGTTGACTATAGTCCAGCAGCCATTGACCAAACTGACTCACCAAACGATAGCTGGGGGGCACCATCTCCACACTGGTCAGCCACTGATCAATGGGGTGGAGATCGGCTAAGGGAAGTTGCTGCCGCAACTGCTGCCAAAAGGCGTGAATTTCCTCAGGAGCAAAGGAAAAGTGCAGTCCTCGCTCCCCTTGATAAACCAGCAAAAGATTCACCTCTGGACTCAGCAGTAGGCAAAAGGGACTCATGCCTTCCCGCGCTGCGGGCAAAAGGTTCATTGACGGCAAAACAGGTTTAGCGTCTGTAGGGGGCAGGTAGGGCCGCGATCGCCCTTGGGGCATGAGGACATAGGTTTTTAGGGGACACTCTTGAAGGATGAGGCTGGGGAAGGAGACTAAAAAGCCCTCACTGGGATGCATGACTGCCAATAATTTTTCTAGAGCAGCCACCCCCGCTTGCCACTGCCAAAAGCGATCGCCGGCACGGGTATCATACCGATCAATGGTAGAGTGCGAGCGTCTCATAGCAGCCGATGCAACGTCCCCAACTGCTTTGACCATAGCCCCAACATTTCCGATTCGCCTAGGGGTAAAACCGAACTTAGGCGGGGATGATGCCGTACAGATCGTAAATATCGGCAGCGGTGATTTCTACGGGGACAATCGTACCCAAGGTGGCGGCTCCCTTGACATAGACAACGCCATCGACATCCGGGGCAAATCGGGGCGATCGCCCAATGAATTCGCCAGTTTGCGGGTTTTCCTGCTCAATGAGCACAGGTACGGTTTTGCCCACTTCAGCGGCATTTTTGCGCTGGGCAATGGGTTGTTGCAGCTGCATCAGGCGATCGCGCCGCGCCATTTTGATCGCCTCTGGAATCTGATCTGGCAGATCATAGGCGGCAGTCCCTTCCTCGGCGGAGTAGGTAAAAACCCCTACATGGTCAAATTCATGCCGCTGCACAAACTGGCAAAGATGTTCAAACTGGCTCTCGGTTTCACCCGGAAAACCCACAATAAAGGTCGTGCGCATCACTGCTTCGGGTAAGTCCCGCCGTAGCCGCTCAATCAGGCGATCGTTAACCCCCGCTTGCCAAGGCCGATTCATCGCCCGCAGGACATCTGGGTGGGAATGCTGCAACGGCAAATCGAGATAGGGCAAGATGTTGGGAGTTTCCCGCATCGCTGCAATTACCTCAGGCGTCAGCCCAGTGGGATAGGCGTAGTGCAAGCGAATCCAAGGCACATCCACCGCGCCAAGGGCACGAATCAGTGCTGCCAGTTGGGGTTGGCCATAACGATCCAGGCCGTAGTTGGTCGTAATTTGGGAAACAATGATGATTTCTTGGACACCTTCAGCGGCTAACTGCTGGGCTTCGCTGACAATGGATTCAATGGAGCGCGATCGCTGGTTGCCCCGCAAATGGGGAATGATACAAAAGGCACAGCGATAGTCACAGCCTTCGGCAATGCGCAGATAGGCCACGGGTTCTGGCGTGGTGCGGTAGCGAGGAACGGTTTCATCGGCAATGTAGGTGGGCACGGCACTAATTTGCTGCACCCGCTCGCCGGTTTCTACCCGCTCAATCACCTCAACAATGTGCTGGTAATCGCCACTGCCGACGACGGCCACCGCCTCGGGGAGCTCCGCCAAGAGTTCCCCCTGAAAGTGCTGTGCTAAGCAGCCTGTGATCACAATCTTCTTATTGGCCTCCGCTAGTTCCACCAGTGTGCGCACGGACTCTTCGCGGGCAGCTTGGATAAAGCTACAGGTATTGACAATGACGTAGTCGGCCTCGGTTTCATCGGTACCCACCCCATAGCCCGCTGCCGCAAGGAGACCAATCATGTGCTCCGTATCCACGCGGTTCTTATCACAGCCAAGGTGGGCAAAGGCAATTTTCGGTTTGGTTGGGTTTGGCATCTAAACGGGTCAGTACCATCTAACAGTAGGGGGTAATATCTTCACCACACTCGTCGGCCAAATAGGTGAGCGAGCGGAAGCGTAACCCCACTAATTGATCATAAAGGGGATTGAGTTTACACAGGGGGGGAATGTGGACAATCTTGCGACCAAAGAGGGTAATGTCGCGCTCAAAGGGGCATTGGGGGGGAATGAGGCGGCAGAGAAAGCGAGCCACCTTGGCATCTTTGACTTCTAAACCATCCAGCCAGTGGCGCACGGGATCCAATAGGCGCAGGGTTTGTTCATTGCTCTCGTGCTGACCATCAAGGGTATGTTTTAAGGACTCAAGGGCATCAATTTCCAATCCCAAGGCGCCGCAGAAGCGTTGCAGTTCAGCATCTTCCGATTGGGAGTAAATGCCATTGGCAAGCGCCACCATCACGGCTGTGCGCAGGAAATTCTCGGCAAGGGCGCGATCGCTGCCAAAGGTTGCCATGAGTTCTTCATGGGTGACGGGGGCGAAGTGGTCAATGTCAATTTCTGGAGCAATTTCCTCTTGAATCAGGCTCGCAATCAGTTGCTTCTCTTCGGGATCAAAGTGACCATCAGCGCAGGCAATGCTCAAGAGACCCTTAATCCAAATGGCCGTTTGTTCCGGTGTCAGTTCAAGGGTAGATGCTGCGGTGGTTGCCATAGAGATTGCCCCAAGATTGCTGCTCACTACGACTGTACTCTAGGTCTGGGCCTTTCGTGCCATCCTGAACCATAGATAAAATCCTTGCTACAATTGACGAAGTTTTGTTAAGCACTGTGTCACGTCCTTGACTGTTTCGCTGTTGCCCTCCACCTGCTCAACCCCTTGGTATGCCCTTGATCCCATTTGGCAGGGGGATGCGGCGGCGATCGCCCAAGGATTGCCCCATGATCTTTTAGCGCCTGCGTGGCAAATCCTGATTCTCGGGGATGGCTCCCCCACCCGCCACTTGCAACTGCTCACCAGCGAAACGACGGAAGTGGACGTGATCGATATGTCCGCCATTGGCCATGCCAGCGATTGCGCCCCGGCACAACTGCAACTGATTCCCGGTCCTCGGCTGCGGCGTCAAGTGTGGCTACGCACCGCTTCAGGTCAACGTTTGGCCTACGCCACCTCTTGGTGGGAAGCTGCCCATGTGGATGAGTATTTGCAAAACCGTGCCATGCCCATTTGGACGAACCTCGCCCAGCGCAAGGTGGAGCTTTATCGCGACATTCAGGCGGTGTATCTAGGGCATTCTGAAACGTTGGCGGCGGCCTTTGGCGAAGCGGGGCCTTTTTGGGGACGCCATTACCTCTTTTGGCACGATCGCCGTCCCATTACGCTGATTTATGAAGTCTTTTCCCCCTACCTCTGCCGGTACCTTGGCCCGATGGGAAGTACGGCCTATTTGGCAAATTCAGCCCCAACATTAGCCTAAAGCGGGTGTCTCCGTAACGTTTTGTAAATATAATATGAACAGCTTTTTGTCCCCCTAGGGGGTTGCGTTCATCTTCGTAGTTAGGGTAGCGTCATTCATGCGAGTTGCAATTGCCGGTGGTGGCTTAGCGGGCTTAGCTTGCGCCAAGTATCTAGTGGATGCAGGACATACCCCCATTGTGTTTGAGCGTGCCAATGTCCTTGGAGGCTTGGTGGCGGCATGGCAGGATGCCGATGGGGATTGGGTAGAAACGGGCTTGCACGCCTTCTTTGGCGCCTACCCCAATATGCTGCAACTCCTAGCGGAATTGGGAATTAGCGATCGCCTGCAATGGAAACGCCATGCCCTGATTTTTAACCAACCGGAAAAACCGGGGGTGCTCTCGTGGTTTGATGTTCCCGATATTCCTTCGCCTTTCAATGTGCTGCTCTCGATTTTGCGCAATAACGATATGCTGACCTGGGAGCAGAAATTCCGCTTTGCCTTGGGGCTATGGCCAGCAATCGTGCGCGGCCAACAATACGTCGAGGCGATGGACAAGTACACCCTCCTCGAATGGCTGCAACGCCAAGGGATTGATGAGCGGGTAAACTCCGACATTTTTATTGCGGCCTCAAAGGCACTCACCTTCCTGAACCCCGATGAGGTCTCGGCCACGATTCCCCTGACGGCGATGAACCGCTTCCTGCGAGAACGCTATGGCTCAAAAATTGCCTTCTTGGATGGGGCACCGCCGGAACGGTTGTGTCAGCCCATGGTGGATTATGTGACGGCGCGGGGCGGTGAAGTGCACACCAATGTGGCGCTGCGGGAGATTGTCCTCAATGCGGATCTCTCGGTGCACTCCTTTGTCATGGCTGATCGCGAGGGACAACAGCGCTTTGAAGTCACAGCGGATGCCTATGTCTCAGCGATGTCGGTGGATGCCATTAAACTGCTGCTGCCGCAGCCGTGGCAAGACCTGCCCTTTTTCCAGAAACTCCATGGTCTCGAAGGCGTCCCTGTGATTAACGTCCAGATTTGGTTTGATCGCAAATTGCCGACGGTAGATCACCTGCTCTTCTCGCGATCGCCCCTGCTGAGTGTCTATGCCGATATGAGCGAAACCTGCAAGGGCTATGCCGATCCCGACAAGTCAATGCTAGAGCTGGTATTGGCCCCTGCCGCTGAGTGGATTGGCCGCAGCGATGAGGAGATTGTTGAGGCGACCCTTGCGGAACTGGCCAAACTCTTCCCCAATCACCTACCGGAACCTGCTAAAGTGCTGAAAACGGCGGTGGTGAAAACCCCCCGCTCAGTCTATAAAGCTACCCCCGGTCGCCAAGCCTTTCGTCCGGATCAGGCCACACCCATTCCCAACTTCTTCCTATCGGGGAGCTACACGATGCAGCCCTATCTAGGGAGTATGGAAGGTGCGGTACTTTCTGGTAAGCTGACAGCGCAGGCGATCGCGAAGCGGCTCGCAGAGAGCAACGCCCCACAGCCCCCCAAACCCTCTACTCAGACTGTCGCCAATGCTGCAACTGCCTAGAGCCGAGTACGTCCCTCCCCTGATTTCCCTCGACGAAGCCTACGAGCTGTGTCGTCAGGTAACCGCCACCTACGCCAAGACGTTTTACCTCGGCACGCTGTTGATGCCCCCTGCTAAGCGCCGCGCCATTTGGGCGATTTACGTCTGGTGTCGGCGCACCGATGAACTGGTGGATGGCCCCCAAGCAGCAACAACAACAATGGCCACCCTCGACGAGTGGGAAGCCCGCCTTGAGGATATTTTTGCCGGTCGTCCCCACGATGGTATGGACTTGGCCTTGACGGCGACGCTGGAACACTATCCCCTCGACATCCAACCCTTCCGGGACATGATTGCTGGCCAGCGGATGGACTTGCACCGCAGTCGCTACGAAACTTTTGCTGAACTAGAACTCTATTGCTATCGCGTGGCTGGTACCGTCGGCCTCATGTCCCTTGAGGTGATGGGGGGAGACCCCTATAGCGATCGCCTGTGTTCCCCTTGGGTGGATCCCTATCAGGCTAAAGGGACCCTCAAGGATCAGGCCATTGCCCTTGGCATTGCCAATCAACTCACCAATATCCTGCGGGATGTGGGTGAAGATATGCGGCGGGGGCGTATCTATCTGCCCCTAGAGGACTTGGCTGCCTTTAACTACACCGCAGAAGATTTGCAGCGGGGGGTGATTGACGATCGCTGGCGGGCACTGATGCGCTTTCAAATTCAGCGGGCACGGCAATTTTATCGGGAAGCCGAAGTGGGGATTGCCTACCTAGAGCGGGATGCCCGTTGGCCCGTGTGGTCAGCGCTAATGCTCTATCGCCAGATTCTTGATGTCATCGAAGCCAACGATTACGATGTCTTTAATCGGCGCGCCTTTGTTTCTGACTGGCGCAAGCTGCTGTTTATCCCCATTTCTTGGTTCAAGGCCAGCTTCTAGGCACCATGGCAGATCTGTACGTGGATTGGGACGAGTATCATCGCACCATTGAACAGTTAGCGATCGCTATCTATGAGTCGGGATGGCAGTTCAATCAAATCCTCTGCTTGGCTAAGGGAGGGCTGCGGGTAGGGGACATTCTCAGCCGCTTGTTTAATCAACCCCTCGCGATTCTGGCGGTCTCCTCCTATGGCGGTGTCAATCATCAAGAGCGCGGTCGCATCACCTTTGCGCGGGACTTAACCATGACCACTGCTACCCTTGGCAGTCATGTCCTCTTAGTGGATGATTTGGTGGATTCTGGCGTTTCCTTGCAGAAAACCCTGCGCTGGCTGGAGGTCAAATATGGCTTTGCGGTGGAGGAAGTGCGCACTGCAGTTCTCTGGTACAAAGCGGCCTCTTGTATTCGTCCGGACTACTACGTTCATTACCTACCCGAGAATCCTTGGATCCATCAACCCTTTGAACGCTATGAACAACTGACAGCGGCTGATCTTGCTCAAACCCTAACCCCCTGTCCATGACGCCTACCCTCACTCCCCCCCTCCAATGGCAGCGTCGCCACATCCTCTCTCTCCAAGACTTTACAGTGGCGGAGCTAGATATTGTGCTGCAAACAGCGCTGAGTTTTCAGGAAGTCCTGAATCGTCGCACCAAAAAAGTCCCCACCCTCCAAGCGCGGGTGGTTGCTAATCTTTTCTTTGAAAGCTCGACGCGCACACGCAATAGCTTTGAACTGGCGGCCAAGCGTCTTTCTGCCGATATTCTCAACTTTTCGCCCGGCACCTCGGCGCTGAGTAAAGGGGAAACAATCCTCGATACCGCTAAGACCCTGTGGGCGATGGGGGCAGAATTCATGGTGATTCGCCATCAGCAGTCGGGGGTGCCCCATACGATTGCGGCGGAAATGGATCGCCTTGGTGGTCAGGTCGCGGTTCTCAATGCCGGTGATGGCTTGCACGAGCATCCCTCCCAAGCCCTGCTCGATCTGTTTACCCTTTGCCAACTCTACGATCCGCGTCAGCCCCGCTGTGCCCTGCTGCAGGGGAAGAAAATTGCCATTGTCGGCGATATTCGCCATTCCCGTGTGGCGCGATCGAACCTCTATAGCCTGAAGACCGCTGGTGCCGATGTTCACTTGGCAGGACCACCCACCCTCTTGCCACCAGAATTTGCAGACTATGGGGCAACGCTCCACTGGACCCTGGAACCCGCCCTTGCCGATGCCGATATTGTGATGACGCTGCGCCTGCAACGGGAACGCATGGATCAGCACTTAATTCCCAGTTTGCGGGAGTACCATCAGCAGTTTGGCATCACCCATGAGCGGCTGCGCCTGTGCCGACCGCAGGTGCGGGTCTTGCATCCGGGACCGGTGAATCGCGGCGTCGAATTGAGTTCGGCATTGCTGGATGATCCGCAGTTCAGTTTAGTGAATCAGCAGGTAACCAGTGGGGTGGCGGTACGGATGGCGTTACTCTATTTGATGGGAACGTACCACGGAGTCAAGCCATGATTAGGGTGACGTTTCTGCCGGATCAGGTGTCTGTGGAAGCGGAAGCAGGTGAAGGTTGGCTGAGTGTGGCTGCACGAGCGGGGGTGGAGATTCCCACCGGCTGTCGTATGGGGACGTGTGGTGTCTGTACCGTGGAACTGGAGGATGGCGAAGAAATTCGCGCTTGTATCTCTACGATCGCGAGCGATCGCGAGGATGGCACCCACATGACTGCCTATGTCTTTCGAGATCCCACGTGGTGATCACAGGAATCAAACCTTTAGCGCCAAATGAGGAAGCGCAGAGTTAGAAAGAGTGCTGAAACCCCCAACTGCAACGCCGTAATGGGTACCCCATAGCGCAGAAAGGTTTTGAAGCTAATACGGCAGCCATGAAGTTCGGCCACACCCGCACCGACAATGTTGGCAGAAGCACCAACGAGCGTGGCATTGCCCCCCAAGGTTGCCCCTAGCATCATGGCATAGAACAGGGGCAGCACCTGTGCTGGTAAATCACCGCCGTAGCCGATGTGCAGAATTTCTGAACCCGCTAGCCCCACATCTACGAGATATTTTTTCAGCAGCGGCACCATCGCCACCACCAAGGGGATGTTGGGAATGACGCTGGAGAGAATGCCAATTGTAAATAGTAGAAGTAGCGACCCAAAAAAGATATTTTGACCAATGAGAATCCCAAGGACGTGGGAGAGTTGACCAATGATGCCTGTTTTTTCCAAGCCGCCAATGAGCACAAAAATACTCATAAAGAAGATTAGGGTGGCCCAGTCCACATCCCGCAGAATATGGGTGACGGTATCAATTTTGCTTTGATGGGACAAAAGGAGCGCAAGGGCCGCACCCATTAAAGCGACCGCAGGGGGAGCCACTTTGACGACCATGCCATCACCAATGACAAAGAAGGTGAGGACAAAGAGGATGATCACACAGCCGACGGCCAGCGTGCGGGGATGATTAATTTTGGGGTGGGGCAAGTGGTCGAGGGAGTTGAGTTCTTTGCGCCAAATGCGGCGAAAGAGAACCGGCAGACAAAAGACAATGACGGCGATCGCCAGTACCCCCCCCAAGCTGAGACGCAGCAGATAATCGGCAAAGCTGAGATTAATGGCATCCCCGACAATATAAGTCGCTGGATCCCCGACAAGGGTCAGCAAGCCAGCGCTATTGGAGACAATCACCATCAAGATAATCAGCGGCACAAAGTCCACCCCCACTTCAGCGGCCATGGGGGGCAACAGAGGGGCAAGGAGCATCACTGTCGTGGCATTGGGCAGTACGGCACAGATGGGGGTTGTCAGAGCCACGATCCCCAGCAGCAGGCGTTTTCCCTGACCTCGGGCAAGGATCACCATTTGGGTTGCCAGATACTCAAATACATTGGTCGGTTCAAAGGCGCGTACCAGAACCATGACACCGAAAAAGAGAGCGAGAGTACCGTGACTGCGGCCAATGTAGCTAATGGCCTCCCCAAGGGTCATAATGTTGAGAAAAACGAGAAGAATCGCGCCCAAAAAGGCCGCAATGGTAATGTTGATCCACTCGGTTATGATCAGGAGGGTCACGCCTAGGAAGATCGTGCCAGCAGCGAATGTATGCCAGTGCTCAATCAGCATTGGGCTTCCTAAAAGTTTCTAAGGTAACAAATTCGGTCAACCCCACGAAACCGAATCACTGGAACACTGAGCAGTTGTGAAAAACAGCCAGTCTCCAACTGAATGCCGACGAAGTTAGCTGACGGGCTAGGATTCAGTGGTATCCTTTCTCGGTGGAGAATGCGCCCCTGATTCGTTGGTTCCTCCGTTCCAAGCTGCCAAGGCTTAGATTAGGCACAAAAAAATAAATTGCTACTCAACGTAGCATAGGCCTCTTGGAGGATTCAAGAGAAGTTCTTCTATGACATGAATAGAAAATCTTAATGAAAGCTTTCCCAGAGTGTTGCTCCTCGGTTAAATGTGTCAAAATGTTTTCTGTGTCAATTTAATAGCGGCCTACCCTTGCAAACTCCTACGGCGATCGCCCTTGGCAATTTTGACGGTGTCCATCGAGGGCATCAAGAGGTTATCCGTACTCTCGTTGAAGCAGCACCTCCCGACTGTTACCGGTCAGTGATTACGTTTTCGCCCCATCCCCAGGCATTTTTTACGGGAGAGGAGCGTCTGCTGCTGACCCCAGAAGCGGAAAAACGCGCCCTTTTAAACCAGTATGGCATTGAGCAGGTGATTGTCCTGCCCTTTACCCATGCCCTTGCCCAACTGTCGCCCTTGGAGTTTGTTGAGCAGATTTTGGTACAACAGTTACAGGCCAAGGTGTTGAGTGTTGGTTTTAATTTTGGCTTTGGCCGTGGGCGATCGGGGACAGCGGAGGACTTGCGCACCCTCTGTGCTGCCTTTGGCATTCCAGTGCATATTGTGCCCCCCTATTGTCGGGGGAGCGATCGCGTGAGTAGCTCAGCAGTACGGGCTGCTCTCGCCGAGGGAGATGTGGCTTTGGCACGGGAGCTTTTGGGACGCCCCTACCAATTGACCGGCACCGTGATTCAAGGGGAACAGTTGGGACGGCAGTTGGGATTTCCCACGGCGAATCTAGCCCTCCCCCCAGACAAATTATTGCCTCGCCATGGCGTCTATGCCTGCCGCGTTACGGGGGCAGCGTTCAGCAGTGAGCAATTGGGGGTGGTGAATATTGGGATGCGACCGACGCTGACGGGTCGGCAAGTGACAACAGAGGTGCATCTATTCAACTGGCAGGGGAATCTCTACAATCAAGAGATCACCCTCCACCTAGAGGCCTTTATCCGCCCAGAGGTACGCTTTCCCAGTTTGGCTGCCCTCCAGGCGCAAATTGCTGCTGATTGCCAAGTAGCGGCTAATCTTCTCGAACGAGTTGTCTCCTATGCGTGAACCCCTAGAGCGACTGGTCAATAACCTTGGACAGGTCATGGTGGGCAAAGAAGCCGCCATTGAACTCACGCTAGTGGGGTTGCTGGCGGGGGGACACGTTTTGCTGGAGGATGTGCCAGGGGTGGGGAAAACCCTCTTGGCCAAGGCCTTGGCGCGATCGCTGGCGGGTACCTTTCAGCGCATCCAAGCCACACCCGACCTACTGCCCACCGATTTATCGGGCACCAATATCTGGAATCCCAAAACAGCGGAGTTTGAGTTTTGCCCCGGTCCTGTCTTTTGCAATATCCTGCTGGTGGATGAAATTAACCGCGCCACACCCCGCACCCAATCGGCACTCCTAGAGGTAATGGAGGAGTACCAAGTGACCATTGATGGCGTCACCTACCCCTTACCCCAGCCTTTTTTTGTCATTGCCACCCAGAACCCCGTGGAATACCAAGGCACATTTCCGCTGCCCGAAGCCCAGTTGGATCGCTTTGCCCTGTGTTTTAGTTTGGGCTACCCGACCGAGGAAGAGGAGCTACGAATGCTGCAACGGGTGCAGGGGGGTTTAGATGTCAATCAACTGGAACCGTGCCTAAGCTTGGCGGGGATCCAACAGTTGCGGCAGCAAGTGCTACAGGTGCGGGTAGATTCAGTGTTGCAAAAATATATTCTTGCCCTGGTGCGGGCGAGCCGCGAGAGCGATCGTATTACCTTGGGGGTGAGTCCTCGCGGTACCGTGATGCTACAGCGCACAGCTCAGGCCTTGGCCTTTCTCAATGGCCGTGACTATGTCCTCCCCGATGATGTGAAGCAATTGGCTCCCCACGTCTTGGCTCATCGTTTGATTACAGCGGCAGGACGCTCAGGGCGGGCCTGTGTGGCAGAATTGTTGGAAACGGTAGCAGTTCCCTAGGGAGAGTGGGCGCGACTGTTCTCTATGAACATCTCTGCGATCGCCAAGCTGTCATTGTAGTGTTAAGTCTTTTTAACATCGCGATCGCCCTCGCAACCGTCGAAGGATTTAAGCGTTTATGACAACGATACTCATGACACAAGCCCTCCAACGGCAGGGAGAAATTTGGCACAACATTCTCAGTAGTCAAAACCTGACGGTCACCTGGGAAAACCTTGATGCTGACATCCTTGCTGTGCTAGAGGGCATGGAGGCGGCTGGCCTAGCGTTGCCCCAATTGCTGCTGTTGGATATGGGCATGACGGTCACCAATCCCTACCGCTTTTGTCAGGTGGCACAGTCTCGCTGGCCGGGGATACCTGTGGTTATTACGGCGGGTCACGATCCCCAAATTAGTGCAGCGGAACGGCGCTGGGCTTTGCGTATGGGGGCTGTGGATCTCTTGCCGGGGATTCAAGAGTCGAGTCTCATTGCCACGGCCGTCTCTCATTTGACTCGCGTGTTGGAGATCCTCGATGCCCTACCGATTCAGCAGGATGCTCTGATGGAGAGCCTCAGTCGCTTAACGGCACCCACACCAGTCCCGACCCCAACAGCACCCCCGCCGCCGCCTCTGGCCGCCCCACCCGCCACACCTAATACCCAATATCGGGGCATTAGTACCGTTGCCGACACAGCTCCAACTCCAAAGGGAGAGGATGAAGGGCAGCGTCGCCGTCGCTATCGTGGCTCAAGTTATTAAACCCCTATGTGGTGCAGAAACCTGGGTCGAGATTGAGGACTACGGTCAGGCCAAGGCGGATGTGCAACAAGTGTTTGAGTGGGCACGACAGACAGACGTCAAAGACGTTGACCACGAGTTTTATGAAACCGTTGAAGGGGGTCATGGTCGGATTGAGATGCGCTGTTATTGGTTGCTAGGCGCCACTGAGCATTTGGTGAATG
>NZ_DVEH01000068.1 GCF_015295825.1 Thermosynechococcus sp. M98_K2018_005 | reverse complement strand
TTGCGTAGCATCCTTTGGGAATCCCCTCTCTTTCAAGAAGGGGAGAAGTCAAGATATGAGCAAGTCTCGCACCTCCTTGACAAAATAGGGGCTTTTGCAGAATTCATCGCGGGGGGTTTGGTCACTCTCAACGACCCATCTGAATCTTCAAGAATTAGATGCACAAGAAATCGTCAAATTTTTCCGAGAGGCTAATAAGGACAAACGAAGCAACTCTTAGCTAAAAGCTTCCCCCTTACCATCGATCTCAGAAGAAAAGTTGGAAGAGACCTCTTGGTATTAGCAGCCTTACCAAATTCTCATCAACCTTGATCCATCGGCTTCTAGGGGAATCAGGATTCATCCCAGTTCATGTGACAGGCAAAACAGGCGATGGTGGCATTGATGGGGTGGGTATTGCTCAAATCATAGGGTCTGCTGAGTTTCCATGTGCTTTAGAAACATTTACCCGTGATGCCGTTAAAGAAGCGACGAGGGATGGTGAGCAACTGATTCAGCGGCTCAAGGATTTAGAACTGGGTATCAAAGTAAAAACCGTTGAACTGGTTGAGGTTGATGTGGGCTGGTTTGAAAATCTATAGACCATGCCAGCCTTTATAACAGGGCTTCAACACGCTGAGCAAAATCGTTGATTCATGTCACAACCTGAGCACCAGCTCCATCACTGCCGCCCCCCTCGCCAAGAGCAGAGAATACCACTATCGAGCTGAATTCTCGATGTTGTCAGTTGAGTTGTCCTATGGTGGCTACCTCTATTCAACCCGTGTCCGACCGTCCATTGACAACGGATTTGGTGCGGCAGTATTTGCAGGAAATTGGCCGTGTGCCCTTGCTCACCCCCAGCCAAGAACTGCGTTTTGCCCAACAGGTGCAGCAGTACCAAGCCCTGCTCGCAGTGCGAGATCAGTCCGATGATCCTCAGATCAAGCGCTATGTGGCGGCTGTTACGGAGCGCGATCGCCAGCAGCGGCAGTTGGGGCGTCCTCTTACCCGTGCCCAATGGGCTGCGCGACTCAAGATGAGTGTGGCTGAATTGCAAACCTGTGTGCAGGGGGGTCGTCAAGCTTGGGCAAAGGCGGCGAATATTACGCTCAGTGAACTTCAGCACATTGAGCGGCAAGGACAGCGGGCAAAAAACCAACTGCTGCAAGCCAACCTGCGCTTGGTGGTGAATATCGCCAAAAAGTATCAACATCGCGGCGTGGAATTTTTAGATCTGATCCAAGAAGGGAGCTTGGGCCTAGAACGTGCTGTTGAAAAATTCGATCCGACCAAGGGATTTCGCTTTAGCACCTATGCCTATTGGTGGATTCGCCAAAGTGTTACCCGTGCCGTTGCTAGCCAAAGCCGTACAATCCGCTTACCCATTCACATGGCGGAAAAACTCAATAAAATTAAGCGTGCCCAACGGCGTCTTGCGGCTCAACAGGGGGTGATGCCCAGTCTGGCGGACATTGCCCAAGAACTGAATCTGGAGGTGTCACAGGTGCGGGAAGTGCTAATGGCCGTTCCCAAGTCCGTGGCCTTAGAACAGCGGGTTGGCTCCGACCAAGAAACAGAATTGCAGGAGCTAATTGAATCCACCGCCCCCACCCCCAATGAAGTGATCATGCGCGAGTCCCTGCGTACCACTTTGAAGCAACTCCTCAGTGCGCTATCCCCCCGTGAGCGGCAAGTGATGGAACTGCGCTATGGCCTAGGGGAGCAGCCTGCCCTTGAGATGGCCGAAATTGCGGCACTGCTGGGACTGAGTCGGGAGCGGATTCGCCAAATTGAGCACCGTGCCCTGCAAAAGTTGCGGCAGCCCCAACTGCGGCGGGAAATTCAAGATTATCTCGAGGAGTTTGCCTAGGGCGTCTCTAACTGAATGCCGTGGGGACAGCACTCACATACCCATAGATCAAGGTCGGGATCTGGTAGGGCGCGCCGTACCTGTTGCATGATGCGGTAACTTTCATCGGCAGAGGGCGCTAGGGCAAAAACTGTTGGCCCGGATCCTGACATCATGCTGGCGATCGCCCCAGCGGCGAGGAATTGCTCCTTTAACTCTGCCACCAAGGGGTAGCGGGGCAACACCACCTTCTCTAAATCATTACGGAGGCTGGCGGCCAATTGGGCGATGTCACGCTGCTGAATGGCCTGTAACAGGGTCGCGGATCCCCCCTCTTGGCGGGCTTTTTCCTGCTCGCTGGGGGTTTGGGCATAGGTGGCGGCGAATTCTTGCTGATAGGTTTGATAGGCCCAAGGGGTGGCCACACTGAGGGAGCGATACTTCCCTAAGATTATCGTTAATCCCTGTAAATCCGCTAGGGGTGTCAACTGTTCACCGCGCCCTAGGGCTAAGGCGGTACCCCCTTGCAGACAGAAGGGCACATCAGTCCCCAATTGCGCTGCAAAGGTTTGCAATTCCTCTTGCGTCAGACCCAACTGCCACAGGAGATCTAAGCCCACGAGTACCGCTGCCCCATTGGTGGATCCCCCGGCCAAGCCCGCCCCCATAGGAATCCGTTTTTCGATGAAAATTGCAACGCCATCGCGATCGGGAAAATGCTGCTGGAGTAAGGCCGCTGCTTTGTAGGCGAGATTTCGTTGATCGCAGGGGACAGCAGGGTTGGTGCAATGGACTTTAATTTGGCGATCGCGCCGAGGGATGAGTTCAATGCGATCCATGAGGGAAACTGCCTGCATGACCATTACCAGCTCGTGGTAGCCACTGCCATCCAAACAATTGCCAACAATTTGTAAGAAGAGATTAATTTTGGCAGGTGCCAGCAGACGATACACGCAGCCCCATCCTTACAACTACCTCGTTCAATAGCATATTATTCTTCTATTCCTCTTTGGCAGGCACTCAGCAGAAGTTCCCATGATTTTGGAACGAATGATTGAACTGTTGCAGTTGCCCTTTATGCAGCGGGCACTGTGGGCAGGGATCTTTACGGGAGGGATGGCGGGTGCCCTCGGTAGCTTTACAATCCTGCGGCAACTTTCTTTTTTTAGTGATGCTTTGGGGCACTCAGCCCTACTGGGAATTAGCTTAGGAATTATTCTAGGTCTGAATCCCTCAGTGATGTTGTTGCCCTTTGCCGTAGTGTTTGCCCTCGGGGTGACGTATCTGCTCGAGCATACGCGGCTGTGGGCGGATGCCCTCTTGAATATTATTTATTCGGCCTCGCTGGCGATGGCGGTGATTTTGCTGAGTATGAGCGATCGCTATCAAGGGGGGCTGAATAATTTACTGTTTGGCGATATTTTGGCGGTGCGCCCAGCGGATCTCCTCATGAGTGGCACGCTCTGCGCCCTTGTTGGCATTTTCATCCTGCTCACGTTACGGGTGCAATTGTTAATCACGGTGAATGAGGCCTTGGCGGTGGCGCGGGGGGTGGCGGTGGGGATGCAGCGGCTGTTGTTTATCACCCTATTGGCCTTGGTGGTTGCCGTCTCGATTAAGACGGTGGGGGTATTGCTCATTAGTGCCTTTGTAGTGATTCCCGCCTGTGGCGCCCGCCTGTGGAGTCGGCAATTTTCGCAGTACGTGGTTTTGGCAGCCCTAGTGGGGGTGGGCAGTGCCATTGTTGGCATGCTGTTGTCAGCGGGGATGAATTGGCCGTCGGGTCCAAGTATTGTTGTCTGTCAACTGGCGTTCTTTTTAGGATCGATTGCGATTAACTCACTGCGAGGGGCGTGGCTGCATAGAGGGCAGAAATCTCCAGCAAGCTGAGGCGTGAACGGGCTGTCAGCTCCAAGGGGGAGCGATCGCCCCGCTGGAAATGATCCACTGCCGCACAGCCGATCATCGCCGCATTATCGGTACATAGCCGCAGAGGCGGAAAAATCAACTGAAGCCCCAAGGGTTCAGCAGCCGCAGTGAGGCGTTGTCGTAGTCCAGAATTGGCGGCCACTCCTCCCCCAATGGCGAGAGTTTTGAAGCCATGATCCACCGCTGCCGCGATCGCCCGCTTGGTCAAGGCCTGTGCCACAGCCTTCTGAAAACTGGCTGCAAGGTCAGCCACCGGCAATTCATCATGGATTTGACGCAGTTCCTCCACGAGTCGTGCCACTGCGGTTTTCAGCCCACTAAAACTGGAATCGTAGGGATGCACCTTGCCATCGGGAAGGCGGATATTTCCCTCTGGTAGATCAAAGGCTTCTGGGTTGCCCTGCTGCGCCAAGCGATCGAGCACTGGCCCCCCTGGATACCCCAAGCCCAGTAGGCGTGCCACCTTATCGTAGGCTTCCCCCGCCGCATCATCCCGCGTTTGGCCAAAGAGTTGGTACTCGCCACAGCCATAAACGCCAATAAGACTCGTGTGACCACCAGACACCAAGAGGCAGAGAAACGGTGGTTCAAGGGTCGGTTCCGCTAAGTAGGAGGCATAGAGGTGGCCTTCAAGGTGGTGAATTCCCAAGAGGGGTTTTTGCTGCACCAGGGCAAGGGTTTTTGCCGCCGTGACCCCAATGAGCAGCGACCCCACCAATCCGGGAGCACAGGTGACAGCAATGGCATCAATAGCAGACCAATCACAGCCGGCCTCACTCATCGCTGCTGTGATCACGCCGTTAATATTTTCCAAGTGGGCACGGGAGGCGACTTCCGGTACGACACCGCCAAAGGGTTGATGGGCACGCACTTGGGAGGCAATCACATTACTTTCAATGGCGCGATCGCGCACTACGGCAGCAGCCGTTTCATCACAACTGGTTTCAATGGCCAGAATTCTTACCATCGGGCAGATGTCGGCATGAAGCTAGAGCCTCTCTTAAGTCTAGCCGCTTTTTCGAGTGAAGTGGCTGAAGGGCGTTTCCGCAATGCTGTGAATTCTCGAGGTTGCAACCTGCGCCACGGTGAAGATTCTTAAGAATCTCCTAAATCCCGATCAAGAAGTAGGATATACTATGGGTTGGGCAATCTGCTCAATGTCGTGCGTGTACCAAACGTCTTGTGGAACTGTCTGCCAAAAGTGAGTACGCCCTCTTGGCGCTCTTGGAAATGTCGGCGGCCTATGAACAAGCGGAGCCGCTACAAATTCGCCAAATTGCTGCCCTGCACAACATTCCCGATCGCTATCTGGAGCAACTGATGGCGACCCTACGCCGCAAGGGGCTGATTCGCAGTCAGCGGGGTGCACGAGGGGGCTACTTGCTGGCAAAAGCACCTTGGCAAATCTCAATTTTGGACGTGCTCAACTGTATTGAGGGGATGGAGTCCAAGCTCGCCCAAAAGCCCCCAGAAAAGGGCGATCTGGAGCGTAACCTGATCCGTTCAGTGTGGCTAGAGGCCTGTGCAGCGGCCAATGATGTTTTGAGAAAGCATACGCTTCAAGATTTGTGCGATCGGCGGCAGGCCTACCAGCAAGATGTCATGTACTACATCTAGGCTGGAGCTAACATTCATCTGATTTTCCTCAGGTTTTTGTCTTGAATTGGAGATTGATACCCCATGAACATTGCCCCTGATATTACTGCCCTCATTGGTCGGACGCCCCTCGTACGCCTGAACCGCATTCCCCAAGCGGAAGGTTGCGTTGCACAAATTGTTGTCAAGCTAGAGAGCATGAATCCTGCGGCCTCAGTTAAGGATCGCATTGGCCTGAGTATGATTCAGGAGGCAGAAGCAGCGGGTCTCATTACCCCCGGTAAAACGGTTTTGGTGGAACCCACATCGGGCAATACCGGGATTGCCTTGGCAATGGTGGCGGCGGCCAAAGGCTATCGCCTGATTCTCACCATGCCAGAAACAATGAGTGCAGAGCGACGAGCCATGCTGCGTGCCTATGGAGCAGAGCTGGATTTGACCCCCGGCACGGAGGGAATGAGTGGTGCCATTCGTCGCGCTGAAGAGATTACCGCCTCCCTTGAAGATGCCTTCATGCTGCAACAATTCAAAAATCCCGCCAATCCCAAGATTCATCGTGAAACCACTGCCCTCGAAATTTGGCAAGATACGGACGGTCAAGTGGATATTTTGGTGGCGGGAGTGGGTACTGGGGGGACGATTACGGGGGTGGCAGAAGTAATCAAAGCCAAGAAGCCCAGCTTTCAGGCGATCGCTGTCGAACCTAGCAATAGTCCCGTCCTTTCAGGGGGTAAACCAGGCCCCCACAAAATTCAAGGCATTGGCGCTGGCTTTGTGCCCCCCGTTCTCAAACGCGAACTCATTGATGAAGTGATCCCTGTCTCTGACGATCAAGCCATTCATTTTGGTCGCCGCCTAGCCCGTGAAGAAGGCCTTCTCTCAGGCATTTCCAGTGGGGCTGCCCTTTGCGCTGCCATTCAGGTGGCCCAACGACCCGAAAATGCGGGCAAGTTAATTGTCATGGTGCAGCCGAGCTTTGGTGAACGCTACTTGACCACACCTCTTTTTCAGGATGCACTGCCTTTGGTACCCAGTTACCTGCACCATTAGGCACAAGTGGCGTTCAGCGTCAGGGGTTATTGGGTGCAAACTAAAACTTGGTTTGTGGGTTGGGGCGATCGCCTAGGCTAGATTGATAGCAAGACCTTGTGCTCCAGTCCTCCTGACTTTGGCAGGCGAATGATGACCGAACCCGCCACCTGCCAAGATTGTTACTCTTTGATTTACCCTCGTCTTAATCGCTCTGTACAGCCCTTTTCTAAAATATGGGATTGCAAACAGGTACTTAAAAGAACAATCACTGACAGTAATGCAACGCTTAACAAAACCCAGTTTTTTAGTGAAGCTACCAGCAGGAGCATTTTCTCTAGTCCTCCTCCCATTGGTTGTACCAGCAGTTGCTAAGGCTGAAAATCCTGCCCATGTGCGACAACTCTTGGAAACGCGCCAATGTCCCAACTGTGATCTGCGGGGCGCGAACCTAATGGATGCCAATTTGTTTAAGGCGAATTTAGCGGGTGCCAATTTGGAGGGAGCCTATCTGGCGGGTGCGAATCTCTTTGGCGCCAATTTGGAAAGGGCAAACTTGAGCCGTGCGAGTCTCTACCTAGCGATTTTGGTCAATGCCAATTTGGCAGGAGCACAACTGGTGGGAACACGCCTCACCCTCAGCAACCTTGTCAATGCCAATCTTAGTGGTGCCAATCTGGAGAATGCGGTCATGAAGGGAGCAAATATGATTGATGTGAATTTGACCGCTGCAAACCTGAGGGGGGCAGATCTCGATCGCGCAAATTTGAGTGGGGCTAATTTAAGCCAAACGATCTTTGATCGCCCCCCTGGTCCCTAGGAAGCAGTTTGCACCTGTTTCAATGCTGCCGCAAGTCGCGGTTGATCCCAGCCCCGTTGGTGGAGAATTTGCCATGTGGCCATTAAATCAGGTCCATGCACGGCGCCAGTAAGGGCAGCGCGCAGCGATCGCATCGTTGCCCCCTTTTTCACGCCTACGGCTTTGGTGGCCTGTTGAATCAGGTGTTGCCCCATCTCAACCGTGAGCGTTGGCTCTGAGGGTAAATGCTCTAGTAGGTAGGTCAAGATCGTTGCACTCTGGGGTTGGCTCAGTTGAGCCATTGCTTCAGCATCAAAGGTGACGCTGGGTACAAAGAAAACCGCCCCTTGATCAATGGCCTCCTTGAGGGTGTTGAGACCGGGTTGAAGGAGTTGGGTAAGGTCAAGCAACCAAGGGCGATCGCTCCCCTCCTCAAAGGCATAGCCTGCCCTCTGCCACAAGGGAATCAGTTCCGCCAAAAGTTCTTCTGGCTCTAGTTGCTGAATGTACTGGCGATTGAGCCAATTGAGCTTATCCCAGTCAAAGCGGGCACCTGCCTTGTTAATTCGTTCAAAACTAAAGTGCTTCGCCGCTAGATCAAGGGTAAAGAGTTCCCCTATTCCTTCAGGGGGCGACCAACCCAAGAGTGTCATGTAGTTGACCAAGGCGGGGGCTAGGTACCCCATGGCTCGGAAGTCAGAAATGGAGGTAACCCCATCTCGTTTCGAGAGTTTTTGTCCCGCTGAGTTGAGAATTAAGGGAGTATGGGCAAAGTTGGGGGGCGTGGCGCCAAGGGCTTCGTAGAGCAAAATTTGTTTGGGGGTGTTGCCAATGTGGTCTTCACCGCGAATGACATCGGTAATGCCCATGGCAATGTCATCCACCACAACCACCAAGTTATAGAGGGGATAGCCAATTTCGCCTCGGGGGGCGGCTCGCGCAATCACCATATCGCCACCCAGATCAGCCCCCTGCCAACTCACTCGACCGCGCACTAAATCCTGCCATTCAATCTGGCGATCGTCCTCAATTTTGAAGCGAATGACGGGGATGCGTCCTGCAGCATCAAAGGCGGCTTGCTCCTCTGGGGTCAAATGGCGGTGACGGTTATCGTAGCGGGGGGCTAGGCCCTTGGCTTTTTGTTCTGAGCGTAGGGCATCGAGTTCTTCAGGGGTGCAGTAGCAGTAGTAGGCGAGTCCCTTGTCCAAGAGGGTTTGAATTGCTTGGCGGTACAGATCAAGGCGATCGCTCTGGAAATAGGGACCTTCATCCCACGCCAGCCCCAGCCATTGCAAGCCCTCAAGGATATTCTCGGTATATTCGGGTCGAGACCGCTCGCGATCGGTATCCTCAATCCGCAGAATAAATTTCCCTCCCCGATGGCGGGCGTAAAGCCAGTTGAACACAGCGGTACGGGCAGTCCCAATGTGCAGATTTCCTGTCGGACTCGGCGCTAAACGAACACGAACTGTCACTGCTGACCTCGAATACAAAAATTGCCCTTTCGATCCTACCCCATTGGTTACAAAGCTTCTAGGCAAGGGTATAGGGACGATTCAGCCGCTCCAACTGCTGCACCATCAGGCTGAGGAAGAGCCCCACATCGGTGACCACACCCACGGATTCCACAGAACCCCGATCCGCTAGTTTGGTGACGACCGCTGGGTTAATATCCACACAGACGAGTTTCACTCCGGCGGGGGTCATATTGCCGACACCAATGGAGTGCAGCATCGACGAGAGCATCAAAATCATGTTTGCGCCCTGAATCAAGCGGGCATACTCCCGCTGCGCCACAATTAAATCCATGAGGGTATCGGGCAGTGGGCCATCATCGCGGATTGACCCCGCTAGGACAAAGGGCACATTATTCTTGACACACTCATACATCACGCCACTGGTGAGGATGCCCTGGGCCACAGCATTGGCGATGCTGCCACAGCGACGAATGGTATTGATCACTTTCAGGTGGTGACGGTGACCGCCCCGCACAGGGACACCCCGCTGCATATCTACCCCCAAGGAGGTGCCCATGATGGCTTGCTCCATATCGTGAACAGCGATCGCGTTGCCGCCGAGGAGTCCTTGGACATAGCCTTCACGGATCAGCTTGGCTAAATGCTCCCCACCGCCCGTGTGGATAACCACTGGTCCGGCCACCACAATCACTTTGCCCCCCTGATCGCGGATGCGCCGCAGTTCCCAAGCAATTTGTTCCACCACCAGTTCGACGCGGCGTTCACTGGAGACCCCTGATCCCATGAAGGTGAACTCTTGGGTGCTGCGCTGGCTTTCCGTTTTGCGAATCGTGCGGATGCCTTCAACGCCCACGACCACGCGATCGCCCACCTGTAAATCCCGCAGAATGCGACACTCCGCCACCGTGCCTTCCGGGGTTGAGCGCACCACAATCGCCCCATCCATGCGTTGGTTTTGAACCCGAACCCACTCGCCCGCAACCCGCACCTCTGTGGGGTAAATCGTTGTTACATAGAAGTCATCTGGGGCAACCCCCGCTTGGGTGACGGTTTCAAGGGTGGCATCGCAGACCTCTGAGGGCGGCAAAATCGCACCGAGGGTGATCAACTGTGCCATGATCGCATCCATGACCTCGGCATCGGGCGCCATGACCCGAATATCCGCTTGGGAGGGACTTTGCCGTTGTTCACCAAGATTAAATTGCAGGACTTGGAAACTGCCGCCACTTTCCACAATGGTGTCTAGGACACGGTTTATAAGGCCGGAGTCGAGGAGGTGTCCCTCCAGATGAATGACCCGACTGGGAATTGTCGCCGTGGCATGGAGTTCTTCGCGCACGGGTTCGGTCACCCGCAAGGTCAAGCATTTAGCTGCACCCCCCGCTTTAAGAAATTCTGTCAGGGGTGTCTCCACCACCTCAAAGCCCACTTGGGAAAGGGTGGACTGCAATTCTTGGCTGGCACAGTTGAGAATCACGGTGCGATCGATATTGACGGCATTGCAGGCAAAGTTAACCGCATCAGCCTCTTTAACGGCAATTCGTTTATCCGCTGGTACCCGCAGTTCAATCAAGCGGTTGGAATAGGCATCAAAGGCGGGAGGATAGTAAAGTAAGTAGCCATCCGTCAGCGGACAAAAACACGTGTCAAGGTGGTAGAACCGTTCATCCATGAGCCGCAGGGAGAGGACTTCAATATCCAACCACTTCGCCAAATAGGCATGGGAATCCAATTCTGAACGGAAGCCATACCCCGCCCACAGCCAGCGACCCTCACGATCTAAGAGGGCATCGCCGGCTCCCTCAAAGGGCAGTTGCTTCGGTAGCTCAAAAACCTGATACCCCTGAGATTCAAACCACGCTTTGAAATAAGGTTCTTCCCCCTGACGTTCTGGGTGATAAAAGCGACTGAGCACCACGCGATCGCCCAGCACCAAGCCCGCATTCGCCGTAAACACCATATCGGGCCAGCCCGGCTGCGGCTCAATCAAGTCAACCGTTGCCCGAGCATGAATAATTTCGTAGAGTTTTTGCCACTGCTCCTGTGCCCGATCGCGGGAGGACTTGTGGATATTTCCCTCCATCCAAGGATTAATCACATAGTCCACCTCATAATGGGTGGGAGGGCACATGAGGAATCGCAGGGTTGAACGCATAGGGGTTGTTTAGAATTTCTGAAAATAGTAGGTGTGGGCTACACGGCACCCATCACAACCTTACTATTCTATAGGCAGTGGGGATCCTGATGATTGCTTTTGTCATCAAACCTTGACATTACTCCCCTTGCCCTGTGCCTCTAAGGGCAAAACCATTTGCAAAGAGCAGGGGAAATCTGCGCTAAAATTATAATTTGTGCGATCGTGCACAGCCAACTGACACTACACTGACGCCATCTGCGAAGGGGAATGACCTTGACTGACGTGACTGACATCATTTCCATAACGACTGAACCCCGTGCCAATAGCCAACTCCTCGCCACGATTGAGGTTTCGGGGGCACACTCTCAACAGGCGTATAACCAAGTGGTCAATGATCTCCTTCGCCATACACAGGTGCCTGGATTTCGCAAGGGCAAAGCCCCTCGGCAGCTTGTCTTGCAGCAAATTGGCAAAGAGCGGCTGCGCTATGCTGCCATGGAAAAACTGATTGAGGAGACCGTCAAAGCCGCCGTCGAAAAGAACAATATCCCCTATCTAGGCAATCTCGAACTCCAAGGGGGCATTCCAGAGCTACTGAATCAATTTCAGCCCGGCGAAAACTTTGCCTTCAGCGTCACGTTTGATGTCGAACCAGAAGTGACAGTCACAGCCTATAAAGGGCTAACCATTGAGTACAATTCCGTCACCTACAACCCCGAAACTGTCGAGAAGCTCTTGCAGCGGCACCAACGGGAGCACGCCACCCTCATTCCCGTCGAAGACCGGCCCGCTCAGTGGGGCGATGATGTCACCCTAAAATTGGTGACCAGAGATGAAAGTGGGGAGGTGGTGAAGGAACTCTCAGCAGATGAACTGCCCTTGTCCCTCGATAAAGAGCAACCCTTTTTGCTCCAAGAAATTCCTGCTGCTGTTGTTGGCATGAGTGTCGGTGAAGCGAAAACAGTGACGGTATCTGTTTCCGAGGAAGTCGAGGAAGGGAAAGCAGAAACCTCCAAACAATTGACCGCTGAGATTGAACTTTTAGGGATTAAAGCACCGGAACTGCCTCCCCTAGACGATGCCTTTGCCGCTGAGCACAGTGAATTCAGCACGATGGCAGAATTGCGAGCCTATCTGGAGCAAAACCATCAGGAGCGAGCTGAAAATCAAGACAAGAAAGCGAAAGAAGCTGCCCTCATTGATACCCTCATTGCCCAAAATCCAGTTGAACTGCCAAAAACACTGATCCGCAAAGAAGCAGATGTGAAGGTGCGGACGACGCTGATGCAAATTCAGTCCCAAGGCGTTGATCTCAACAAGATCATGACCGAGGAACTCTACGAAAAAATGCGTCAAGAGGCAGAGCCGGGGGCAGCAAAAGAGGTGCACTCCCGTTTATTGTTGAGGGCGATCGCTCGTCAAGAGAGCATTGAACCCAGCCCCGAAGCAGTTGAGGAACGGCTGAACCGCTACAAAGAGGTGTTGGGCAACCAAACGGCGAAGGAGCTGGAACGACTCCGCGAACTTGCCCACGATGAAGTGCAGCAGGAGCAAGTCCTCAACTGGCTCCTAGGGCAAAATACATTTCAGCCAACCAAATCTGACCCCGCCACTGCGCAGCCCACAGCGACTGCTGAAGCGCCCAAAGATACCCAGACGGAGGCTGTTGCTGAAAACCCATCTAAGCCACAAAAACACTCTGGGAAAACAGCAAGTTCTGCCCCAGCCCAAGAATAGTTCGGCATAATGAAAGTGATGATCCCTACGGGGACAAACCGCTAGTTACAATGAATTACAAACGAACCGTCATTCTAGGCAACTATGCTGCAATCGCGTTACGACCATCCCCTCAGTGCCATTCTGCGCTCTCCAGCGCTCAACCTGCCGCCTACCCATGCCAATATTGTGCCGATGGTGGTTGAGCAGTCGGGGCGGGGCGAACGAGCCTTTGATATCTACTCGCGACTCCTGCGGGAGCGGATTATCTTCCTTGGTGGGGGTGCGGGCGATCGCCGGGGCATTGATGATGCGGTTGCTGACTCCATCGTGGCACAGCTGCTATTCCTGGATGCTGAAGATCCGGAAAAAGATATTTACCTATACATCAATTCCCCCGGTGGTTCAGTTACAGCCGGCATGGCCATCTACGACACAATGAAGCACATTCGCCCGGATGTGTGTACCCTTTGCTTTGGCTTGGCGGCGAGTATGGGTGCCTTCTTACTGTCTGGTGGTACCCCCGGCAAACGGATGGCGCTGCCCCATGCGCGGATCATGATTCACCAGCCCCTCGGAGGTGCCCAAGGTCAGGCAGTGGATATTGAAATCCAAGCGCGGGAAATTCTCTACCACAAGCGCAAGCTCAATGAACTCTTGTCACAGCACACGGGGCAACCCATCGAGCGCATTGAAGCTGATACGGAGCGGGATTTCTTTATGTCCGCTGAAGAGGCCAAGGCCTATGGTCTGATTGATCAGGTGGTGACGCGGCAGACCCTCCCTAGCCACTAAGTACACCCGACGTGCAACCCTAGAGGTTCCCTATGGCCAAATATGATACCCACCTCAAGTGCTCCTTTTGTGGTAAGTCACAGGAACAGGTGCGTAAGCTCATCGCGGGCCCTGGGGTCTATATTTGTGATGAATGTGTAGAACTGTGTAATGAAATCCTCGACGAGGAATTAACCACCGTTCCCAATGCGGCGGCTCCCCGTCGAGAATCTGCACCGTCGCGGTCGCCCCGCAGCGCACCCCGCAGTCGCCCCCTCAGCCAAGTGCCCAAGCCTCGCCAAATCAAGGAATTTCTTGATAAGCATGTGGTCGGCCAGCACGAAGCCAAGAAAATCCTCTCGGTTGCGGTCTATAACCACTACAAGCGCCTGAGTCTTTTGGACGGTGATCAGCGGGGCGATGACAACGTCGAACTGCAAAAGTCCAATATTCTCCTTATTGGCCCGACGGGTTCTGGCAAGACCCTCTTGGCTCAGACATTGGCGAAGCTCCTCGATGTTCCCTTTGCCGTTGCCGATGCCACCACCCTCACGGAAGCGGGCTATGTGGGGGAAGATGTGGAAAATATCCTGCTCCGGTTGCTGCAAACCGCCAATATGGATGTGGAGGAAGCACAACGGGGGATTATTTATATTGACGAGATTGATAAGATTGCCCGCAAGAGTGAAAATCCCTCAATTACCCGTGATGTTTCGGGGGAAGGGGTACAGCAGGCGTTACTGAAGATGCTGGAGGGGACGATCGCCAATGTGCCGCCGCAAGGGGGGCGCAAGCATCCCTACCAAGACTGCATTCAAATTGACACGACGAATATCCTCTTCATCTGTGGTGGTGCCTTTGTTGGCTTAGAAAAGACTATTGAGCAGCGGGTGGGCAAAAAAGCGATGGGCTTTGTCCGCGATGGGGAACCCCTCCCCAAGGAAAAACGCTCTGCGGATATTCTCAAGCAACTGGAACCCCACGATCTGGTGAAGTATGGCATGATTCCAGAGTTCATTGGCCGTATTCCCGTGGTTGCCGTGCTAGAGCCGCTGGATGTGGCTGCCTTGACAGAAATTCTCACCCAGCCTCAAAATGCGCTCCTGAAGCAGTACCAAAAGCTCATGCGCATGGACAGTGTGGAGTTGCGCTTTGAACCGGCTGCCGTGGAGGCGATCGCTCAAGAGGCCTACCGTCGTAAAACCGGTGCCCGTGCTCTCCGCGCCATTGTCGAAGAGATTATGCTGGATGTGATGTACGAACTACCCTCCCGTAAAGACCTGCGCGAATGTACCATCACTCCCGAAATGGTAGAAAAACGCTCCACGGCTGAGCTACTCCTGCACCCTTCTTCCCTGCCGACACTCTCAGCTTAAGGGCGGGGCGATCGTTTATCAAGAATGTGACCTTGAGTAGTGTAAGAAGTTTCTAAAACCTTGAGGTATTTGGTATTCAGGTTGACTTCTCCCCTTCTTGAAAGAGAG
>NZ_DVEH01000098.1 GCF_015295825.1 Thermosynechococcus sp. M98_K2018_005 | reverse complement strand
ATAAGTAAGCCAACCAACTATGGGGCGTGGGCTAACAGGACAGTATGCAATCACCCAAGTAGCCGGGGAGCAGATACAAGCTTTTATTCCCTTCCCCCTACCCTGCACTGGAGCTAAACGCTTCCCGTCAGCAGTACAAATTGAGGGTACACAATCATCCCTCACTCAGTTACTACTTTTTGAGCTAGATGCAGGGTGTTTTACTTTCCAGTGGCCGTGGCAGTGAAAAAGCACCGGGGGAGTTTCGGCATACTCAAAACTGGATTGGTGGTACTCGACCAGGAAATGCTCACTTTGTACCTCCCCCACCCGCCTATATTCAGGACTGCATGACTGATTTGGAGAGATTCTTGCACGGGAAAGGACATGGCTATCCATCTCTAAAATTAAAGGGAATACTACCGACTCCTAGATCAAGTACGTTTAGAGGGAGATAAGGTACAGAGACACTCTAGGAGAATTCACAACACTTGATCTCCACCCCCGTGGAACCGATAAAGAATCATTGGGTAGCGTTGTACAGACTTAAGCACTTAGGAAATTCTGCAAGATGGGGCGCCGCTTCCAAACAATGAGCAGCGAAAAGTAGGGCAGGGTTAACTCTGGATCGTTCGTCAGGGGGGTGTAGATTTGCTGTTGAGGCGTTGTTGCCCAGCTCACCACTGCCGCCTGTTCTAAGAGGTTGTGTTCCTTGAGCCAATGCCAGACGTGGCCATAAACTGATCGCACCTTCATTAAAACCACCACCTCCGCCCATGCCCACACCCGGTCGAGGTCATCCCCGTGGTACATCGCTGGCAAAATCGCTAGGCGATCGCTCCCCAAGGTCAGAGGCACCCCTAAGCTAGCCGCTGCTGCCAAAGGCGAGCAAATTCCCGGAATCACTTCAATCGCGATATGGGCGTCAAGGCTCTGGACGGCTGCCGCTAGATAGGAAAACGTACTGTAGAAACTGACATCCCCCTCAGACACAAAGACCACATCACTGCCCTGAGCGAGGTATGCATAGACTTGCTCTGCCGCCTTTTGCCATGCCTGTTCCAGAACATCTTCTTCAAGAACGTAGGGGAATTCGAGAGGCAGATAAATTTGCTGGGGTTCTTTGTAGGGGGAAATGATCTCCTCGGCAATACCGCGCCGTCCCTGTAGTCCCGCAGGAAAGGCAATCACCCTTGCTTGCTGTAGGCGTCGCCAACCCTTGAGGGTAATGAGTTCGGGATCGCCGGGGCCTACGCCAATGCCGCAAAGGGTGGCCATTAGCCCCATCCCCACCAGTGCCCCAGTTGATAGACACTGCCACTCACCACCCACGCCATTACTAGGGCATAGAGGGTCGCAAAAATCGTAAATTGACCGCGTTTCGATTCACTCCAGAGGGTGGCAAGAGTGCTCAAGCAGGGGGTGTATAAGAGTGTAAAAAGCATAAAGCTGTAAGCTTGCAAGGGCGTTAAATCTTGGGCGATCGCCTGCTGTAACGAGGCACCCGAAAGGTGATAGATCACTGCCAACGCACCAATCACAATCTCCTTGGCCACAAAGCCAACAATGAGGGCGATCGTCAGGGCAGGTGTAATGCCCACCGGTGCCAAAAGCGGCTGTAGTGCTGTCCCCAGTTGACCCGCCCAGGTCTCTGAACTTGACGGCGTTGCATTCAGGGGCAAATGGGTCAATGCCCACACCACCAAGACACCTATCATAATGAAACCCGTGGCCCGCGAGAGAAAATGCCGCACCTCGCCCCAAGCCCGCAGAAACACTTGTCGCCCCGTTGGCCAGCGATAGGGGGGCAACTCCAGCAAAAAGGGATCCGTATTCGGGAAATAGCCCTGAAAACAGAGGGCAGTGAGCAAGGCCGCGAGAATACTCCAGCCATAGAGGGACAGCAGAACGGCTGCTCCCCACTGCAGGGGAAATAAACAGGCAATGAGAAAGACAAACACCTGTAGTCGTGCTGAACAGAGGGAAAAAGGAATGATCAGCATCGTCAGCAGCCGCAGCCCCGGCGAGCGAATAATGCGGGTGGCCATCAGGGCGGGGACATTGCAGCCAAAGCCCATCAAGGTGAGGACAAAGCTGCGTCCATCCAAACCCAAGCGTGCCATCAAGCCATCCATCAGGTAGGCGGCACGGGCAAGGTAGCCACTGTCCTCAACGATCGCCATCACAATAAAGAAGATGGTGACTAAGGGCACAAAGGCTGCTACCGTGGCAATACCGCCATAGATGCCCTCAATGAGCAAACTGCTGAGCAAAGGGGGCAGTCCCGTGAGGAATGGCTCCAGCACCTGTCCCTGAAAGGCTTCAAAGGTATCACTGAGCCAGCCTTGAACCCCCAGCCCCAGCACCCACACCACTTCAAAGACAAGGTATAGCCCTAGAAAAAAGAGGGGCAGTCCCCACAGGGGGTGTAGCAACCAGTGATCCAATTGCTCTGTCAGTCTGCGAACGGTGCGACTGGGGAAAGTCACGGTGCCTGCCAATAGGGGTGCGATCGCCTCCGCATCAAGCTCTGGCAATGTTGGCTTGAAGAGCGGGTCTTGGGGAATCGGGGCTTCCTTGAGGGCATAGCAAATTGTTTCGTAGGCCTCCCAATAACCGCCACCGTATTTGGCACTGAGCGCTACCACCGGCACCCCAAGGCGATCGCTCAATTTCTTGGTATCAATCTGAATCCCCAGTTGCCGTGCTTCATCGGCCATATTCAGGAGCACCACCATTGGTAGGCCCCAAGCCTTGACCTGAAGGGCTAAACGCAATTGATGCTGAATCTGACTAGCATTGAGAATGACCAACACCAGCCGCACCGGCACCCGTTGGAAAAACTCACGCACAATGGTTTCATCGGCAGCCGTCCCCGCCAGATCGTAGATGCCCGGCAAATCTACCAGTTTAACCATTTCACCATTAAGGGAAATCTCGGCTTCTGCTAAGTCCACCGTCATCCCCGGCCAGTTGCCGACATGGGCACGGGCTGCGGCAATGCGATTGAAAAATGTGGATTTACCAGTGTTCGGGAGGCCGAGAAGGGCGATCGTGCTTAGGGTCATTGGCGCGGCTGTGAAGATTGCAATTCAAAGGTACCCGTGTCACTATTATTGAGGGGAATGAGCAGACGACTCAGGAAGCGGCCATCCTCTAATTTATACATATCGAGGTTGTAGCCTAGGCGTTGGCACAGGTTGAAGCAGACTTTGAGGTGTCGTCCGGGGGGCTGATCAAGGCTGGAGGGAGCAAGCCAGTCGAGATGTTCGAGTTGGTGCAGTTTAATGAGTAACTGTGGCTCTATTTCCCCATTGTCGGTGATTGACAGTTCCAGCCAAGACTGCATTTTGCCCCCCTGACCCATGCCTTCAATTTGTTGGCACCAGAGGTCAATGCGGCCTTGGGAGGGCGATCGCTGGCAGGCAAAAAGCAACAACTCATAAAGGATTAACTCCAGCTTACTAATGTCACCATTGAGGGTGAGGACAGGTTGGTTGTGAACTTGAATCCACAGTTGTTTGCGCTGCTTCCAATTTTCGATGCGATCCATCACTCGCTTGAGGAGCACCGCTAGGCCTGCTGTCTCAGTCGTTTTGTCCAGTTGCCACACCTCATGACTCAAGAGGGGATGGAGGGATTCCAACTGGGTTTGCAGGAGCGTGCCCAACCGCCGCAGCAGGGGATCCGCCTCAGGGTGTTCCTGAACCCATTGCGTCAACTGATTGCAGAGACTCGCAAGTTGACTATAGACCTGTTCAAGGCGACGGTGCTTGTACCAGTTGAGAGTTTCAAGGGTTTGCCAGCCTTGGGTGAGCATTTGAATGAGGGAGGTACTGCGGTGTGCCCAAGCCAAATGGTTGACAAGGGTACTGAAGGCCTCTAGGTGCAAGGTTGACCATCGGCGATCGCGGCGATCAACAACAATCAGGACGCCCGAAGGCTCATATTCTGGGTCGGTACGCAGGGCGATCGCCAAAATTTGGCCAATCTCGGGCCCTGACAGCCACTCTCGCGTACGCGGATCTAGTTCTGCTGCTGTGGTTTGAATTAACCTAGCGTAGGGATTGCTGGTGACATCGGCTTGGGAGGCCATCAGGGCACTGTGGATCAGCGGATCCTCATAGATGGCAATCTCGGCCTCGTTACGAATGGCAAATTTGGGATGGCCGGGGGGCGGCGCCACAATCGAGCCAACCGTCTGACCGGGTCGCCAAGTTACTAAGGCTACAAGGGGCACCTGCATCAAGTTCATCAGTTGTTGCAAGGCCGTCAGTTCAATGCGCTCGAGGTTTTGGGTGCGCTGCAGTGCCGTCAGACCCGCCAACATCGCCGATCGCACCTGCTCCTGCTGCGTATTGGTGTTTTGCAGTTGCCACTGATGGCTAATGAGGCCAAGGGTGCGCGCCACTGCCTGTATCAGGGTTTGCTGACTTTTGCCCCAAACTGTGGGTTCAGTGCGCCCCACTAACAGCAGTGCTTCCAAAGAATGGCCGGGCGTGGTGGTTGCCACCAGAAGGGACTGGATATTCAGCTTGCCGAGAACCTCTTTCCAAGAGTAGAGGCGCAGTTCATGGCTGTAGTCTTCAAGAGCAATGGCTGTTGTTGCCGTTTCCAGCAGTTGCCAATCCATTTTTTGTAACGGCGGGAAGGGCGGATGGCGATCGCGCCCTCGGGGAGCCGGGTACTGAAACAGAACATCAAACGCTTGCGTCAGGGAGTTATAGGTTAGCAAAAAGACCCACTGTGCCCCCAAATCTGCTGCTAACTTTTCGCCCGCACGGTGGAGCACCCGCTTCCAGTCCTGTTCATCACAGATGGCCTGCGCCAACTCACTCACCAAGCTTTGGGCATACTGGGTCTGTGCCAAGAGGTGTTCGAGGCGTTCAGTGGGGGCTGCCAAGGCCAATAGCTCTGCGGTGACTTGGAGAAGTTTCTTCTCGTTGTCATTCCAAGGGTAAGGCTCACTGCGCTCGAATGTGAGAAAGCCCACGACATCCGTGCCCACCAGAATTGGGGTTGCCACAAGGGCACGGCAATTCAGCATTTGCATTAACCGTAAGGGTGCGGTGGCACTGACCACACTTTGACTATCGCTGACACTCACCGTTTGACCGCTGGCAAGGGCAGTATAACAACCTGCTAACTCCTGCTGCGTAATCGCTAAGGGTTGCCGCTGGCTCTCGCGACTCTGGGGTTTACCAACGGTGTAACTGCGCCGCCGATAGAGGGGTTGCTCCAAATCTCGCCAAAAGAGGCTGGTACGTTGAGGTTGACAGAATTGGTGCACTGCCAGCAACAGGGCTTCAATGCGTTGACCCAAACTAGTGGCACGGCTGGCCGCCTGAAGCAGATGGCGTACGGGGTCATCACTGGTAATCGTGGGAACAGCCGCTTGCTTTGCTTCTGGTGCCGCTTTCGTTGCTTGCGTAGCTGTTAGGCGCTCCAGTTCTGCGCCAAGGGCACTCACCAAGAGGCTCATGTGGGCCAAATCATCCCCCCGCAGGGTATCGCCCCATGTGGTGGAACCGAGCATGAGAATGCCGAGGGGTTGACGATGGCGGATAATGGGATAGATGGCCGTGCCTTGAATGCCCAAACGGGTGGCGGCTTCCCGCAACTCTGCTAGACGTGCTTCCTCCTTGAGACTGGGCAAACTAATGGGCTTGCGGTTTATCAACACCTGATCGAGAAGGCTACCGGCGGCAAGGGTCAGTTTCTGCTTGAGAAAGGAATGATCACCAACAGGCGTGGTGCCCCCTTGACCGATGAGTTGTTTGGCGGTTTCGTTGTACAGCCCCAACCAGACAAAGGACATGCCGAGGGTTTCTTGGACAAAGCTCACCAAGGGAGCAATGAGTCCGCCAATTTGCTCTTGCTGTTGTAACTGTTTGATGGTGTTGACCAGTGCCGCCAAAGCGGGGCTGACCTTCGAGGATTTGGCAGAGGTCATAGGGGCGATCGCAACCGAGAAGGATGTCTTCTATTCTAAACTTTGCCCTTCCGCAATCCTGTGCTGCAACTCACAGCAGGCAAGGAGAAAGTCTGGGGGCACAGGGGCAGGCCATGTCCCCTCAACTCGGCGATCGCCCAACACAATCAGATGCAGGCTATAGGCATGGGGATAGCCCTCCAATTCCAAATGCACCGCGTCGTTGCTGCCACTGAGGGTAATCATTTCCTCTACCATCAATTCGGGGGCGATCGCCAAAAGCTGCCCGTGAAGTTGGCGAAATAAATCCACAAATGCCTTGAATTCGGCTGCGGTAAGTTCTGTGGCCCAATTCTCAGCGCCCACCAGCCCTGCATAGGATTGATCGTTGCGCCAGCCCACCCGCCAGCCTTCCCCCACCCGCAGTTCCATAGGCTAGCCCTTTAAAACGTCGGTACGAGGCTACTGTTGCCGCCAAAGAGGGCCCAAGACAGGAAAAAGTTGAGAATAAAGATCGCCAACAGCGAGATCACCACAGCCGCCGTGGTGGATTGACCAACCCCCTTGGCGCCCCCTGTGGTTGTCATGCCCCAATTGCAGCCAATGATGGCCACCACACCCCCAAAAACCCCTGACTTGATAATTGAACTCCACAAATCCCAAGTTTGCAGAAAGTTCTGAATGGATTCAATATAGACCCCACGGGGAATGCCGTAGAGATAATCGGCAATAATCAAGCCCCCCCACAGCCCCGTTACGAGTGCCAAGATATTGAGAATGGGCAACATTAGCACACAGGCAATAAACCGTGGCACCACCAGATAATCCACAGGATCCGTGCCCAACATATAGAGGGCATCAATTTGCTCAGTGACCTTCATGGTGCCAATTTCAGCCGCAAAGGCGGAGCCAACCCGCCCGGCGAGTACCACCGCTGTCAGCACCGGCCCTAGTTCCCGCGCAAGAGCGATCGCCAGTACGCCCCCCACCGCAGAGGTGGCACCAAAGGTAATAAATTCACGGGCGACCTGAATCGTAAACACCATGCCCACAAAAGCCGCTGTAATCAGGGCAACACTAAGGGAGGCAGGCCCCACCAAGGCCATTTGCTCGATCAAATTACGCAGAGCAATCCGCCCCCGCACCAAATAAAAGACGACTTGGCCCGCTAAAAGAAAGGCTGTACCCAAGCGTTGTATGCCCTGACCTCCACTCCAGCGCAGCCGTGGCCACTTCATCGCCTTCATTGTTGGGTCCTAGAAATTACCGGTTTCACCCGCCGCACCATTACCTAAGCCTGAGAGTTTGAGGAAGAGGTTTTTATCTGTTGTGCTCTGATAAACACAGCTAATTTCAGGTTTGCCTTCAAGGTTGCCCACATAGCCAAAGGTATTCAGCCGCTGCCGACAACTGCGCAATTGTTCACCCGTAATCAGTTGTCGCTGTTCTAAAAGGGCGACGTTATTGGCGCGAATCACACAGCCCGGCTGCATGAAGGGCTGGGAAACAAAAACCGAGAAGGGGTTAAACGTCACAAAAATCCGCGTATCCACCGCGATCGCGCTCGCACCAAATTGCACACAAATATCAGGATTGGGTGCCGCCTGATCAATAAACTGCGTTGAGGCCACGTTATCAGGGTTGAGGGTCGTGGTTTTGCTAAAGGTGACACCCACACCGACGCCAATAATAAAGACCCCTCCCAACACCGCCAAAGTGCGAGTATTCACCGGTGACTTTGATTCTGACTGGGGAGGCCGACGAGTTTGCGGACGTGGACGCGGTGGCGATGGCGAACGTCGAGGCATAGCAGGAAGAGTCAACAGCACTTCCCTACCAGTATGCCCTTAGAAGGCAGGGTTTGACTGCCCCCCCGCTTGTTTTGGCTTCGCCTTGTTGACCTTGAGCACCCGTCCGAGCCATGTTGCACCATCGAGATCATCAATGGCAGCGGCCTCCTGAGTTTCATCCACCAGTTCGACAAAAGCAAAGCCCCGCCGTTTGCCTGTTTCTCGATCCACCGGCAACACAATCCGGCGAATAGCACCATATTTCTCAAAGACTTCGCGAAGATCGCTTTCTGTCGCCTCATAGGAGAGGTTGCCGATGTACAGTGTCATAACCCGAACTCAGAAGCAATTTGACAATCATCATAGCCCCTCGCTTTCCCGTCCCCATGCGATCCAGACTACAGAACCCAACACCTTGCAAAGAAAATTAACGTTTTCTTATTAGTGCCAGCGATCGCGCTATTTTAGCCGCCTGCAAAGCTGCACCCCTGACGATTGCCACCCAAACCGGAAGCTCGTCAGAGGTGCTATCATCAGACGGTACGTTTTGTCGTTAAGTTTTTAGATGGTTAAACTGACCCCGACACCTGCCTATAGTCTGACGCTCCGATTAGAGACTTCCTTGGATCCGACGGAATTGGGAACCGTTCTTCAGATTATTGGGGGGCAACAGGGGCAAGTGGGTTCCATCACCGTTATCGAGAAAACCGCCAATACAATCCTACGGGAACTGGTGGTGGTGGCTGCCAGCCGCGATCATGCGGAGGCCATTGTCAATGCTGTGAAATCTGACACCCAAGCCACCGTGCTAGAGGTGAGCGATCGCACGTTTCGCCTCCATGAGGGCGGCAAAATCACCGTTAGAAGCAAGCATCCTCTGCAAGAATATGACGATCTGGCGATGGCCTATACGCCGGGCGTGGGTCGGGTGTCCCAGGCGATCGCTGATGATCCTCAATTGGTGCACAAACTGACGATCAAAAGCCATACGGTGGCCATTGTCAGTGATGGCAGTGCGGTCTTGGGATTGGGCAATATCGGTCCAGAGGCTGCTCTACCGGTGATGGAGGGCAAGGCCATGCTCTTTCAAGAATTTGCCGGTCTGGACGCCTTTCCCATCTGTTTGAGCACGCAGGATGTGGATGAAATCGTCGCCACCGTGAAGCGCATCGCCCCCGTCTTTGGTGGCGTCAACCTGGAGGATATTAGTGCCCCCCGCTGCTTTGAGATTGAAGCCCGTCTGCAAGCGGAATTGGATATCCCTGTGTTTCACGATGACCAACACGGCACCGCCATTGTCACCCTTGCTGCCCTCAAGAATGCCCTGCAATTAGTGGGTAAATCCCTGGAAACTGTGCGCATTGTCATTAACGGTGCGGGGGCAGCCGGGATTGCCGTGGCACGACTCCTGCGCAAAGCTGGTGCCAAAGACTTAATCTTATGCAATCGCCGAGGCATTCTCTCAGTGCAGGCAGACCTGACCCCCGCTCAACAGGAATTTGCCGTTACCCAAACGGGAACCCTTGCCGATGCCCTTGTGGATGCTGATGTCTTTATTGGCTTGAGTGCCCCCGGCGTCCTGACATTGGCAATGGTACAACGCATGGCCAAAAAAGCGATTGTTTTTGCAATGGCCAATCCTGTTCCGGAAATCCAACCCGAACTCATCTATGACCATGTGGCGGTGGTAGCCACTGGCCGCAGTGACTATCCGAATCAAATCAACAATGTGCTGGCTTTTCCGGGGGTGTTTAAGGGTACCCTTGCCTGTCGGGCACCCCGCATGACGGAGGAGATGTTCCTCGCGGCAGCAGCAGCGATCGCGGCCTTGGTGACTCCCCCGGAACTGCACTCAGCCTATATTATTCCCTCAGTGTTTGATCCACGGGTGGCACCAGCAGTGGCCAAGGCGGTCGAGGAGTGCGCGCGATCGCTGGGGTTAGCACGTGCCTAGTCTCTATGGCGAGACAGTAAAGGGTTGAGTCAGGGTCAAGCCCAAATCCGTATTGGCATCAATCACCACTAGTCGCTGCACGGCTGGATCAATGGCACCACCAATGGTGGCACCGGCGGCTGCACCGGTAATCACTTTTTCGGGCGTAATCTTGCGATCGCCAATCACCGCAGAAGCACCGGTGGCCAAAGCGGCACCAATCAGCGTATCGCGAATAATAGAGGTAGCAGGCCGTCCTTGGTTGGTTTCAATCGCTGCCCCCGTCAGTGTCCCCGTGAGCACTTTCAGGGGCGTAATTCTGCGGTCTCCCGCCAAGCCAGAAATCCCCGCAGCAACAGCGGAACCAATGGCCGCATTGCGGAAGACATTGCCAATGTTGGGGTCACGGGCATCCCGAATCGTACGAATTACTTGGGAATTAGCAGCGATCGGGAGTTGGCGATTATTGATCACCACCGTATTGGCCACAAATTGAGACCCCCCTTGGGCGGGCTGGATCTGGCCAAAAATTTCACTGCCCACGGGAATCACCACACGACCTTGGCTATCGCGGACATCGGCAGCCGTCACCAAGCGGATCGCCACACTTTCATTGGGGCTAAGGACAATCCGCTCTGCATCGGGGAAACGAGCCGGAATTTGCTGACCGGCTGGGAGCGCAATGGGCGAGGTGGTAGCCACACCCGCAATGTACTGCGTCGGGACAAGGGCTTGGGCACTGGGGGCACGGGTCGCCTGACAGAGGAATGCGGCAATATCGGCACGGGTGGCCAGTTGATTCGGCCTAAAGAACTGCACATTGGGATAGTTCACCACCACTTGTTTAGCGGTGGCAGCGGCCACACCCGCGCGTCCATAGGCGGGAATTTCAGCCGCATCATTGAACTGCGCTAAGACGCCCTCCCCAGAAGGCGGTGTGGGATATTGCAAGCCACTCGCCAAGGCCACAATCGCCTGAACGCGAGGAATATTTTGATTGGGCTGAAAAACATTGCCGGGGTAGCCACTCAAGAAGCCGGTACGGGTGGCATTTTGAATCGCACTCGCTGCCCAAAACGTGCTGGGGACATCGTTAAACGTACTGGGGGCACGCACCACTGGGGCATTGGGAAACGCCTTCCCCAGCATGGCTGCATATTCAGCCCGGGTGACTTCCGCAAAGGGGCGAAAGGTGCCATCGGGATAGCCGCTGATAATGTTGCGACTGGCAAGGTGGTCAATACAGGCTTGTGCCCAGATGCCTTGGGTATCGGTAAAACGGGATTGGGCTTGAACCGGAACAGCCGCTATCAGGGCAAGGGTACCGGAACTCATTAAACCGCAGCTCAAAACGGCCAAGCTGCGCTGTGCTAGGCTCTGCATAGCAAATTTCTCCAAGTAAGTCAGAGGGTATTCAAGTTATCTGAGAGGGTTTTGGATACCCCTCAGCAATTTTGATTGGGAAAACACGTCAATCGTTGACTCTGCTGATGTCTATGGACGCAGTGCCGTAGCTTAGGTTCCCTTGGGAGTAGGGGCTTCACTGGGGACAAGAACCGATTCCACTTGGGTATTCATTTGCCAACCCGAAATTAAGGCAGCGGGTAGGGTATGGGGTTTAGGGCTGTGGAGCAGGTAAATCAGGCGATCGCCCACTTGCCACTCTTCATTGGCTCGCACCACCCGCAATCCCGCTGGCCGTTCCACAAGGAGGGGAAGCACTTTCCCAGAGCGTATCAAGGCGTCAAGGTGCTGGCGTTGCAATTGCGATCGCTCCTCCTCAATTACCAGTTCTCCCAGACGAACTGCCTCAGTGTTGATATATTGATTCCATTTTTTGATCGACAGTTGTGGGGCAAAGGCTGGACTCAACCCCAAGGGGCAATCCTCTAACTCAAGGGCGGCCAAGACCCGTGGCGGATGAAATTCTTCGAGGACGCGCTGTGCTAGCACCATATTCACCTCAGTATTACTCGTCACAGCCAGATAGGTGCCCAACTGAGTAATACCCGCCTCCTGCAAAATATTCAGGTCAAGGGCACTACTGAGATAGACGGGCAGGTGTTCACGGCGGGCTTGTTCGACGGCCTCGGGATCGGTGTCAATCATCACCACCTCTTCGCCGCGATCGCGCAAGATCCGCGCCAACAAGCGACCCAAGGGCGTACAGCCAGCAATCATCACCCCTGAAGCCCCTTGGGCACGAACATTCAGTTGCGTTGCCACCCAGCGAGCCGTTAAGCCTTGGCCGAAAACGGTCATCAAAATCGTCAGGAACACTTGTCCTTTAATGGCATCCCCCCCACTAATTCCCGCATTGGTGAGGGTAATCGAAAATAGAGAAGCCACTGAAGCTGCAACAATTCCCCGAGGGGCAATCCAACTGAGGAAAGCTTTTTGTTGCCAACTGAGATCACTGCCCCATGTACATAGGACAACGGCGAGGGGACGGATCAGGAACATCAAGCACAACACCGTGAGCACTCCCGACCAACCTAGCTCCAATAGGCCAGCGATCGAGAGATCCGCAGCAAGCAGAACAAACAAAACCGAGATCGAGAGCGTACTCAGTTGACCCTTAAAGCGCCGCAGCAGCCGCCCCCCCGGCACATCCGACCAACGCAGTACCAGCCCCAGAACCACCGCCATCATCAAACCGGATTCGCTCACCAGTTGATCCGAGACCCAAAACAATCCCCACAGCACTGCAAGCACCAACAGGTTCCGCAAATCTTCCGCCAAAAACCAAGCGCGGTGCAGGAAGCGATTGAGACACCAGCCACCAATACCACCAATCAAGGCACCCACCGCCAAGCGCTGAATAATACCGAGGGCGATCGCCCCCATGCCGAGGTCTTGGTTGAGAACGACGTTCAGCACCATCACTGCCAAAATGGCACCAATGGGGTCAATCAGTACCCCTTCCCCTTCGAGAATGACCGCTAGCTTGTGCTCTGCCCCCACTTGCCGCAGCAGAGGCCCAACAACTGTAGGCCCAGTCACCACGACAAGGGAGGCATAGAGAAAGGCCAGTTGCCACGGAAATTCGCCAATCCAATGGGCGGACATGGCGCCAGCCACAAACGTAACCAATCCCCCCAGCGTCACTAGCTTCCAGAGGCTACCCGTAATATCTTGGTCAGCGCGGCTAAGGTCTAAGCTCAAGCCCCCCTCAAAGAGAATCAAGGCCACACACAGGGGCACTAACACCTCTAGGCCTTCGCCTAAAACTTCTGGATGGACCAGCCCCAAGCCACTGGGTCCTGAGACAATGCCTGCCAGTAACAATAGGACAATACTTGGCAGCCGTAGCCACTGGGCAGTCACCTGGGCACCAATGCCCAAAACAACGGCGATGACGAACAAGGCGGTGAGTTCAGCACTACTTTCCATCGCAGCCTCCACAGGGGTTTAGACGTTTAGGGCTAGACTGACGGGCAAGCGTTCCTCCTTGTTCTACGTCAAAGTTCAGTATTAGACTGTTGCATTTGTCACACCCCATTACAGGGGAACCTGATTACAGGATACTGGAAGTCCTTGAGCACTGCCAATTTCAATTAATCTTGTTAATCTTTACTTCAAGAGGACAGCTATAGTGCGCTTTGCGATCGCCACCACAGCCATGCCGCTGCACCACAGAGGGTACAGTTGCCAATGAACGTGAGCAGCGCTTGCAGATCCACCAACCAAGCCAGTGTCACTGCATTATCGAAGTAATGCCACGTACAGGCACACATGGCACTCACCAACGCTGGTAGCATTGCCCACGCCAACCACCGCCATCCCTGCTTCGGGCAGCGGCGATCCAGTTGTGCCACAAACCAAATGGCCGCCATCCACTCCAGCACACTGGAAATATGCACCATCCACGTGGGAATTGATAGGGCGTGCATTAGGATTCTGGATAAATGAGGATTTTGTAGGTTGCCGGTGTCGGCTGTACTGCCTGTTCCACCGCTTCAGCCAGTTTTGATAGGGGATAGCGATCGCTCACGAGAGCTTTGACATCAATACGGCGATTAAAAATAATATCGCAGGCCAGCGACTGTAAGCGATAGGAGGAACTGTAGCTCCCCATGAGGTCAATCTCGCGGCGATAGAGAATGTTGGGATTGAGGGGAATCTCCATCTCATCGGGAAACTCCGCAAAAAAGAGGATTTTGCCCCCCTTGCGAGTACACTCTAAAGCTTGGAAAAAGGCCTTCTCACTAGGTACCGCCAAGAGACTGACATCCACCCCCAAGCCGTGGGTTAGGGTTTGCACTTTGGCACTGAGATCTAGATCGCGGGCATCAAAAGCGGCAGCAGCGCCCACTTCCTTGGCTTTAGCAATTCGGGAGGGCAGTAGATCGGTGGCGATCGCCCGTGCCCCAAAGAGATTCACCAACATAATAAACATCAGGCCAATGGGCCCTGCCCCAGTGATCAGTACGGTTTGACCGGGAGCAATGCCCGCTTTCTTGACTGCCTTCAGACAACAGTTGGTGGGTTCAACGAAGCTTGCTTCTTCATCACTAATGTCATCGGGAATGGGAATCAAGCCCCCGTGCTGCACAATATGCCCCGGCACCTTCACATACTCGGCAAAGCCCCCACCACTGGGAATAAAGCCCGCCGTTGTCGTCACTGTCTTATAGACATGGCACATGGAGTAGTTTTCATTCAAGCAGTAGGCGCAGTGCATACAGGGAATATGGTGCATGACCACCACCCGCTGACCCACCTGCCAGCCAGTCACAGCCTCGCCTACCGCCGCAATTTCACCCGCTGTTTCATGGCCAAAAATACGAGGTGGCTCATAGAGGGGATAGCGAATTTTTTTGATGTCCGATTGGCACAACCCAACCACCCTGACCCGTACCAGCACTTCATCGGCAGCAATCTCTGGAATCGGAATCTCTTCGTAGCTGAGTTGATTCACCCCTCGGAACACTTGGGCTTTCATTGAGACCTTTGCAAACTCATCACCCCTAAAGATAATTGTCCCTTGCACCGAGAGCAAGTCTTGATAATACCCCTTGGCGGCTTCAAGCAAAGGAAAACTCTAGTTGTTTTGCTGCCGACAAGCAAATAGTGGGCTGAGGCGACTTCATTTCAAGGGCATTCAATTCGCGCCAACACCCCCCTCGGGAACCTGTTGCAAAATTGCCGCTTTCTGCTCAGGGTAACGCTGACCTACGGAGGCAGGTACATCGCTCTCATAGAGAACCCCAGCTTCGAGGGCGTCCGCCAACGTCATCATTTGCGGACAAGGACTCGGCCAAGCAAATTGAGCATAGGGCACCAAGTCGTTGCGAATGCCCACCCAAAATAACCGCTGTTGCTTTTGCGGTACGCG
>NZ_DVEH01000065.1 GCF_015295825.1 Thermosynechococcus sp. M98_K2018_005 | reverse complement strand
GAAACCCCAACTGATGGGCAAATTGCTTAATCGCAGCAGCAGTAATCATAGAGAAATAATATCTCGCTCCTCTGAAAAGGGCTGTAGGATGAGGTTGCACCGTTTGCTGAGGGAGTAAGAAAAGGGATGTCAGAGATGCCGCTGGTTGCCATTGTTATGGGCAGTGATTCCGACTTGCCGACCATGCAGGGGGCGATCGCCATCTGTGAACGCTTTGGCATTCCTCATGAAGTGGCTATCCTCTCGGCTCACCGCACTCCCCTTGCCATGGTCGAGTTTGCCCAAAATGCTCATCAGCGGGGTCTGAAAGTCATTATTGCTGGCGCCGGGGGAGCTGCTCACTTACCCGGCATGATTGCTTCGTTAACCCCCCTACCCGTGATTGGCGTACCTGTACCGAGCCGCCATTTGCAGGGGCTGGACTCCCTCTACTCAATTGTGCAGATGCCGGCTGGGATTCCCGTGGCGACGGTTGCCATTGGCAATGCCCAAAATGCAGGCCTATTGGCTGTCCAACTATTGGCCAGTCATAATCCAGGGCTGCTGGAGCAAGTGATTGCCTATCGTCAAGAGTTGACCGCCACGGTGACCGCTAAGAATCAAAAACTGCAAACACTGGGGGCTAGCGCCTATCTGCAACAGCAGTGATCCCTCCCTGAAGGTCTGATTGAATTAAAATATACGTACCCGAATCCACTGTGCCGCTCTCCCGATCGCCTGCTGCCATGAACGCTTTTGCACCTAGCTTGCCGACTGATATCGAATTACCCGATTGGTTAGCGACGTGCCTGCGAAATCCAGAACCTGAGAATGGGGATGATTTGGTCTGTCGAGCGTTTCAATTCGCCTACGACCTACACCAAGGACAGCGGCGCGCGTCTGGAGAGCCCTACATTGCCCATCCTGTGGCAGTGGCGAGTATTCTACGGGATTTAGGCGGTGGGCCTGCTCTTTTGGCGGCGGGGTTTCTCCACGATGTGATTGAGGATACCGCTGTTACGGCAGAGGAGCTAGAAGCTAAGTTTGGTGCCGAGGTGCGGCGACTGGTGGAGGGGGTCACCAAGCTCTCGAAGTTTAACTTCTCCAGTAAGACAGAGCGGCAGGCGGAAAGTTTCCGGCGGATGTTTTTGGCGATGGCGCAGGATATTCGGGTCATCGTTGTCAAGCTGGCCGATCGCTTGCACAATATGCGCACCCTTGAGTATCTACCGGAAGATCGCCGCCGTGCTATTGCCCAAGAAACCCGTGATGTCTTTGCCCCCTTGGCCAACCGTTTGGGGATCTGGCGGATCAAGTGGGAGCTGGAGGATCTGGCCTTTAAGTATTTAGAGCCAGAGGCCTACCGCCGCATTCAGGAACTGGTGGCCGAAAAACGAGCCAATCGCGAGGCCCAACTCCAGCAGGCGATTCAAATTCTTCAGGAGCGGTTATCGGAGATGGGCTTTGGCTACTTAGAAATTAGTGGCCGGCCCAAGCACCTCTACAGCATTTACCAAAAAATGATGCGGCAGCAAAAAGAATTCCATGAAATCTATGATGTGGCGGGCATTCGCATTCTGGTGGCCACAAAGGATGAGTGCTATCGTGCCCTTGCGGTGGTCCATGACTGTTTTCTTTCCGTGCCAGGGCGGTTCAAGGACTACATTAGCTTGCCTAAACCTAACCAGTATCAATCCCTGCACACGGTAGTTATTGGTCTCGGGGGGCGCCCCTTGGAGGTGCAAATTCGCACGTTGGCGATGCACCATGTCTCTGAGTATGGGATTGCCGCCCACTGGAAGTACAAAGAAACGGGTCATTCCTTGCCCCAACAATGGAGTGCTCGCGATCAAAAATTCACTTGGCTACGACAGCTACTGGATTGGCAAAATGACCTCAAGGATGCCCAAGAATATCTCGACAGCATTCGCGATGATCTCTTTGATAAGGAGGTCTATGTCTTTACGCCCCAAGGGGACGTCCTTGCCCTGCAACAGGGGGCGACGCCCCTCGACTTTGCCTACCATATTCACACCGATGTCGGGAATCACTGTGCCGGGGCACGGGTGAATGGGCGGATGGTGCCCTTGGATACGCCACTGCGCAATGGCGACATTGTTGAGATTATTACCCAAAAAACTGCCCACCCCAGTTTAGACTGGTTGAATTTTGTTAAAACCACAACGGCACGCAACCGCATTCGGCAGTGGTACAAGCGATCGCGCCGCGAGGAAAACCTGCAACGGGGACGAGAATTACTGGAGAAAGAACTGGGCAAAGCCGGTTTAGAAACGCTTCTGAAGTCACCGCAAATGCAGCAGGTGGCCGAGCGCAGCAACTACCAGAGTGTCGATGATCTCGTGGCTGCCTTGGGCTATGGCGAAATTACGCTGAATCTCGTGGTGAATCGACTGCGGGCAATTACCCTAGCGCGTCCCGAGACAGCCACACCGGAACTGCCTTCAGAATCTACCCCTGTCAACCGTGTACCCGCCACTACGAAACCCAGTGATTCTCCGATTCTTGGGGTGGAGGGCTTGGTTTATCACATTGCTGGCTGCTGTTGTCCCGTGCCCGATGAACCGATTATTGGTGTCGTGACGCTGGGGAGTCGGGGTATTTCCATTCATCGTCAGGGCTGTAGCAACCTAGAGTCGGTGTCGAGCGATCGCTTGATTCCCGTGAGTTGGAACACAAAAGTCAATCAACGCCGTCCCCAAACCTACCCTGTGGATGTGCAAATTGAGGTCATTGATCGCGTTGGTATTCTTAAGGATATTTTGACCCGTTTAACCGATAGTCAAATTAATGTGCGGCGAGCCAATGTTCACACGGATCCGGGACGCACGGCGATTATTGACTTGTGTATTGATATTGTGAATGCAAAGCAGTTGGATCATATCTTGGCACAAATTAGAAAAATTACTGATGTCCTCAACATTCGTCGCCGTCAGCAAACGGAAGTGAGTTCTCCCTAGGTCGGATTGTCTGCTCCCAGACCGCCAAGGACGATTAAGGAAACGCATTTGTGACATCACTCCTTCTGGAACCCCTACAACAGTACCCAGCGGAAGTTCTTCCCCCGACATTGGTTGCCCTGCAAGAGACGCAAAAAGTCTTGCCGCCGCCTCATCCCGTGTGGTTGATTTCCACCAGTGTCTGGCAACAGTTGCGCTCTGGCGTCATTCCGCTGTGGCAAGCAGCCTGCGATCGCTGGCAGGAGGTAGCCCCCAATGCAGCAGATTTCAAGGCACTGGCACTGGAGATGACCCATGAATTGCCCCCCTTGGATGTGGGGGAGCTAGAAACAATTTTTGCTGCTTGTCATCACTTTTGGCAACAACAGGGGGGAGAGAGTCATCTTGTTCTCACCACCTATCTTTGGCAGGAAACTGTGGACTTACCTTGGGGGCTAGGTCGTGGAACCGTGTTAAATCATCCCAGTTTACCCCTGTGTCATCAGGCGCTCGAAGCTGCCTTTGCGGCCCTTGTTCAAGCCAAGAATCTCTATACCTATTGGCAGCAGGGATGGGATTTTTGTCGGCTCAAAGCGGTGATTTTACTCTACCCCCTGAGTACCATTGTTGCCTCAGGCTGGTGGACAGGGAGTGATCCAACAGTGCAGGCGATCGCCAGCGGTGTGAGGCTCCCCCATCACGGCATTCCTTTGCCCCCAAGGGGAATTGAGTTAACGCCCGCAGAGGAGCAATACTTGCAGCAGGCCTGTCGCGGGGCGGCGTCCCATCTGTGGGTTTGGCATCGCAGTCAGACACAGGTTTGGTGGGGACAGTGTTTAGCAGAACCTCTCCCAGTTGTTGCTGCGCCGCAGCCGGTAGGGCGCACATTACTGGCTGAAGGGCTGCCCGCTGCTCCTGGACAGGCGATCGCCCCCGCCATTGTTGTAACCGACCCCTGTGCTCCCGCTGCTGTGGCCGGACGGATTTTAGTCAGCAAAAGTATTCCTCCCTATTGGTTGCCCCTTGTGAATGCTGCCGTTGGCGTGATTTGTGAGCAGGGGGGGCTAACGAGTCATGGGGCGATTCTAGCGCGGGAATTGGGACGGCCTGCCGTTGTCGGTGTGGCAAATGCGACTCAGCAGATTAGTTCGGGAATGACCCTGTTTCTGGATGGTCATCGGGGTGCTATCTATCAACTGCCCCCAGAGCCATTGCCAGTGGTGGCTACCTCCTCTTTGCAAACGCCTGCACCCCCGACGGTCAAGCGGTTGCCCTTGCAGGTCATGGTAAATGTCAGTCAAGTCAGTGCCCTGCGGTTGTTGCGATCGCTCCCCTGTGATGGCATTGGTCTATTGCGCTCAGAGTTGATGTTATTGGCCTTTTTGGATCATCGCCATCCCTGTCATTGGTTAGAGCAGGGGGAAGCTGAGCACTTGCGCAATCGCTGGGTGCAGCACCTGTGTGAATTTATGCGGGCAATCGCCCCCCGTCCCCTCTTTTATCGCACGTTGGATTTGCGGCCGGCGGATTATCGACAACTTTTGGCGGGATTTCGCTTTGAACCAGAAACAGATTGGGGGTTGCGGGGCGTGAGTCGCTATCCCCATTGTCCAGAACTATTTCACTTGGAACTGTCGGCGCTGGCGATCGCCCACCGTTTAGAGACCTGCCCTTTACGCATTGTTCTGCCCTTTGTGCGCAGTGTCAGTGAAGTAGCCTATTGTCAAAAAGCACTTGCCGAGCACGGCCTCACACCAAATGTGGGCATAGAACTGTGGGTCATGGCGGAGGTGCCGGCCATTTTATTTTTACTGTCTGATCTAGCCAACCTTGGCGTTGCTGGCATTACGATTGGCACCAATGATCTGACGCAACTGCTTTTGGGTATTGATCGCGAAACGGCATTACCAGAGTTAAATGAAAACCATCCTGCCGTGAGGGGGGCGATCGCTCAACTGATTCAAGGAGCCAAAGCTCACCATTTAGGCTGTAGTCTTTGTAGCGAAGCCCCCACCCGCTATCCCCATTGGCTGCCGTGGTTAATTGACTTGGGTCTTGACAGTATCTCCGTTAGCCCCGAAGTTGTTACCCAAGTATTTAACCAGCTTTAATGGTTAAGGCGTTTTTCTAAAATATGGGGTATGTAAAGGTGATATAGTCCTTTACTACAGTAACTTTGACTATTTTGAGCGTGTTCAATTTTGATGTTATCGCCGGCTTTGCGTTAGAAGCCGTAGTGTTCAATTGCTTCGAGAATCCCTTGGGCGTAGTGACCTTGGGCAAAGTAAATATGGGGGCGATCGCGCAACTTTTCCAATTCAGGACTGTGATTGCCCACAACAACGGCAAGGGTATTCCCCGTCAGCATTTGCTCATCATTACCAGAATCGCCAGCCACCAATAGTTTTTGTACTGGATAGCCCCACTTGAGGGCAAGATAGCGCAGGGCATCGCCTTTTGAGGCACGGAGGGGCAAAATATCCAAGAACTGATTGTGGGAGAAAATCGGCCGACAATGGAGTTTCTGCTGCCGTAGCAGACGCAACACTGGTGTAATGTTGGGGAGAACCGTGGTATCCACGTTGTAGCTAATTTTGTGGGAGCGTTGATTTTCTGGGGGTTGCAGCGTCAGACCCGCCACATCGGCGAGGGTGTCTCTGACCCGTTGGGGTTCCCAGCGATAGCTAATGTGCTGCTGCCAACTGGTGTCGGGAACCAAGTGAGGGCCATAGTGAATTTCACTGCCCACGGACGTAATTAAAACATCGGGAATCGGCACACCCCATTCATGGAGTACCTCTAGGGTAATTTCGAGATGACGCCCCGTTGCCACCCCAAAGCCCATTTCAGGACGGCGTTGCAGAAGAGCCAATAGTCGCTCAAGGGCAGGGCGATCGCCAATCAAGGTATTGTCAATATCACTAATCAACAGGCGTTCGAGGGTGAGGAGGCGGTTCCGTGTCAGGGTTGTTGGCAGTTTATTACTCTGGTACTGAGCCGGTTGCCGCTGCACACTCAACACAGGCAACACTGATTTTTCCGCGAGTTGATCAAGGGCGTGCAGATACATCTCCACATGACTGCGCCAAGAGTAGTGGGCTTGTACCCCCTTAAGGCCATTTTCTCTCCAAGTCTGCCACTGGCTATCACTTTGAAAGGCTTGGTGCAGGGCACTGCGAATGGCTTCTAGATCAAGGGCATCAAAGAGCAACCCATTGCAACAGTGGCGGATAATCTCCTGCGGCCCGCCATCCGCTGTCGCCAAAATCGGTAATCCACAGGCCGCCGCTTCAATGAGCGTCAGGCCAAAGGGTTCAGTGAGGGCAGGATTGATAAAGACCCCCCGCTGTTGCGCGGCTAAACGGTAAAGATCGGGGACTTCATCACTGGTATGGGTTTTCGGATAGGCGACTTTGCCATAGAGGTCATAGCGATCGACCAGCAAAAAGAGTTCCGTCAATACTTGGCGAGGGCTGGCCTCCATCTTGCTAATATCGGTGCGATTGCCAAGAACTAAAACGAGATTCGCTCGCTCCTGTAAAAAGGGATCGCTGCCATAGACATTGAGCAGGGCAGCCACATTCTTGCGCGGTACTGGCCGGGAAAGGCAAAAGATAAAGGGCTTTTCCGGTTCCACCAAAAAGCGACGCAATTCCTTGCGAAAAGGCAAATCCGCTGGCACAGGGGCTGGATAGAAACGGCTGGTATCTACCCCCGGCGGAATCACCGCCATCCGCTCTGGGTCGTATTGATCGTAGAGCCGATACTGCTCTTCGACCTCCTGATGGGTACTGGCAATAATCAGTGCCGCACTGGCAAGGGTTTGCTCTTCGGCTTCAATGCGAGTCGTAAAGTGAAACTGCTCTTCAATGGCATCGGGCTTACTCCCCTGGGCAAGGAGTCGCTGTCGCTTGACCCGGCCGAGGGAATGCCCAGTGTGAACAAGGGGAACTCCCAACCAGCCGGCAACGCGGCAGCCCACATAACCGGCATCGGCATAGTGACTATGGATCACATCGGGCATGCGGCCACTTTGGCGGAGGTGGCGCAACAGTTCATCGGCAAATACGTCTAAATAGGGCCAAAGAACTTCCTTGCGCAAATAACGGCGAGGGCCACAGGCCAGACGGACAATGCGGGCGCGATCGCCCATCCGCTCAATGGGCTGGGCATAGTCGGAGCTGACCTTGGCATCGGGAATCAGACGAGTGACCAAATCCACCTGCGCCACCCGGGGATGGGCTGCAAGGGTTTTTGCCAGTTCGACCACGTAGCGCGTTTGTCCTCCCGTATCGGCATCTCGCCCCAGTTCAAGGCGATCGCCCCGAATCAAACCATGAATACTGATGAGGACAATGTATAATCCCTCTTGCATAGCTGCTCCCTTACTTGGTGCACTACAACCCAATTGGGGGTCCTCCTCACCCTACCGAAAAACATGAGCATTGTCCAAAAAGCCATGGCGGCAATCCCCCCAGCAATTCATCTCAAAGAGGTCTCCTTTGGCTGGTCTCCAGAGGCTTTAGTGCTGGATCGAGTCTCCCTAGAAATCCCTCGGGGGCAACTATGGATGCTCCTCGGCCGCAATGGCAGTGGTAAGTCAACGCTGGTGCGTATTTTGGGAGGTCTCTTACAGCCCCAAAGCGGAGAAGTCTATGTGGAGCAGCCCCTTGGCTTTGTTTTCCAGAACCCTGATCACCAACTGGTGATGCCCAGTGTCGGTGCGGATATTGCCTTTAGTCTCAATGGTGAGGCGCTCAACTATTGGCAGGTGCACGAGCGCGTTAGCGCTGCTCTGCAAGCGGTCAATTTACAGGGGCTAGAACGCCGTCCCATCTACGCCCTCAGTGGGGGTCAAAAACAGCGGGTGGCCATTGCCGGGGCGATCGCTCGCCATTGTCGGGTGCTATTGCTCGATGAACCCACAGCCCTCCTTGACCCCGATAGCCAGCGGGAACTCTTGGGCTACGTGCGCCAACTGGTTAACACCCAAGGGATCACAGCGCTGTGGGTCACCCACCGTCTCGATGAACTGGCGCAAGCAGACGGTGCCATTGTTCTTAATCGCGGCAAAGTCATTGGCCAAGGGGCACCCGCCGACATGATGCCTCTGCTGCACGCTTGAAAAGCCAACCATTCCTGCGCCGAAAGGGCTCTCCCAAACCGCTGGCCCTCCTCTTGGGCTGCTATGATCAAAAGATATAGAATGCTGGCATACGAATTCACCGGTAGGATTGAGTTATTGCATTAGGAGCGATCGCCATGACTGAAACCCCTCAAACCCCACCCCCCGAAGAACCCACGGCCAAAGCAGGTCGTCCCGCCCGTCGCAGCAACCCGCCGGCCAAGGAAAATAGCGGTCAAATGGTCTCCCTTGCCGAAAAAACCGCTCTCGCCCCCGCAGGCACGACCACAGCCAGCGACATCGTGGTATGGCAAACCTTTAATAGTGCGGGCTTACGTCCCATTGAAGCCAGTCCCGTGCAAGTGGTGCACATGATCAAAGATGCTGGCGAGCGTCCTGTGCTCAGCAGTGGCCTGCAAATCTATGACAGCATCAACTCCGCCGGTATTCGCCCCATTGTGGCCACCAATTTCCGGGTGGTTGAAACCCTGAACATCATGGGGGTGCGCCCGGTGGCGGCAGATGACTTTGAAATTGTCGAAACAGTGAATTGGATGGGCATTCGTCCGATTACCACCAGTGGCCTGCACATTGCTGAAACCTATTATTCCGCTGGGGAGCGTCCCGTTGCCTCCAATATCATTGATGATTCACCTGTTCTCATGGGCTATCTGGACTAGGGTGACAGTGTTGACCATTCAACCCTCTAGGGGGGGCAATGGCAGTCTGGATGGCCATTGATCCCTATCGGCACTTGCTGCGGCCACTTCTTTTTTCGGGGTTGCAGGCGGATCCAGAATTTCTGCACCAGCAGTTTATCTCCCTCTGTGGGTGGCTCAATCAAGATCGTGCCCTAGGGGCTTGGCTGCGGCAGCAACTTCAGCAACGTTATGCCCTTTCAGATCCCCGTTTAGAGCGACAGATCTGGGGACTGCGCTTTCCCAATCCCATTGGTTTGGCAGCCGGCTTTGATAAGAATGGCGTCGCCCGCAGTGTCTGGTCAGCCTTTGGCTTTGGCTTTGCGGAGTTGGGCACCGTCACTTGGCAGCCACAACCGGGAAATCCGCGTCCGCGCCTTTTTCGCTTAACGGCCGATCGCGCAGCGATTAATCGTATGGGGTTTAATAACGCCGGAGCAGAGGCTATGGCCACCTTTTTGGAGCGATCGCCTGAGCCGACGATTCCCATCGGCATTAATCTGGGCAAGTCAAAAATGACCCCCTTGGAAGCTGCAAAAGAGGATTACCTAGCCAGTTTTCGCCGCCTCCATCCCCTAGGAGATTATTTCGTGATTAATGTCAGTTCTCCCAACACACCAGGGTTACGGGATCTGCAAGCCAAGGAACAACTGGAACCCATTTTGGAGACGCTACAGACCGCCAATCACCCCCGCAAGCCCCTGCTTCTGAAAATTGCCCCCGACTTGAGTTGGGAGCAGATTGCGGCGATTCTTGAGCTGATTCAAACCTATGAACTCGCCGGCATTGTGGCCACCAATACCACAGTGGCACGGGAGGGGCTGAAAACCCAGAGGATTCCTCAGACGGGGCGATCGCCGGCGGACGAGGCGGGAGGTCTCAGTGGTGCCCCTTTGCGCGATCGCGCTACTGCTGTGATTCGCTTTATCCACGAACAGACCCAAGGCACTTTGCCGATTATTGGGGTGGGGGGCATTTTTACGCCAGAGGATGTGATTGAAAAACTGGCGGCCGGTGCAACACTGGTGCAACTCTACACCGGTTGGATTTACCAAGGACCGAGCCTATTGCCAGAGCTACTCAAAGGACTCTTAGCCCACGCAGCCGATCAAGAGAAACCAGAGAAATAGCGTCTGTGCCCTTGTCAAGGGAAGCATTCTAACTGTTAACTTTTCTATAGTATTGTCCCTATACTTTACGAAAGTATAAAAATATGACCGTTTCGCCCGAACAGATTGACCGCATTGTTTCCAACCAGCACCATGACCCCTTTGAAATTTTGGGCTGTCACCAGATCACTGAGAGTGGCCAATCCATGTGGGCGGTACGCGCCTATTTACCCAATGCCGAACGGGTGAGTGTCCTCTGTCCAGAGCAGCGTCAGGAATATCCGATGACGCCGGTTCACCACCCCCACTTTTTTGAGTGCCACATTCCCGTGGCCGAACTCAATAACTACCAACTGAAAATCTACGAAAATGGCCACGAGCGCGTCATCTATGACCCCTACGCCTTCCGCTCCTCAAAGCTGACGGATTTTGATATTCATCTCTTTGCCGAAGGCAATCACCACCGCATCTATGAAAAACTCGGGGCACACCTGCTCACAGTCGATGGCGTTGCAGGGGTGTATTTTGCCGTCTGGGCACCCAATGCCCGTAATGTCTCTGTCATTGGCAACTTTAACCACTGGGATGGCCGCAAACACCAAATGGCACGGCGTGGCAATGGTATCTGGGAACTCTTTATCCCCGGCTTGGGTGTGGGCGAGCACTATAAGTACGAAATTAAGAACCAAGAGGGCCACATCTACGAAAAATCAGATCCCTACGGCTTCTACCAAGAACCGCGTCCCAAGACCGCTTCCATTGTCACCGACCTCAATAGCTACGAATGGGGCGATAACGACTGGCTGGAAAAACGGCGCCACACCGACCCCCTCACTCAACCGATTTCCGTCTTTGAGGTGCATTTAGGATCGTGGCTCCATGCCTCAATGGAAGAGCCGCCCATTGGTGCTGATGGCCAACCCCAAGAACCCGTACAGGTGGCAGAACTTAAGCCTTGGGCACGCTTTCTCACCTATCGCGAATTGGCGGCCAAACTCATTCCCTACGTCAAGGAATTGGGCTACACCCACATTGAACTCTTGCCCGTTGCTGAGCATCCCTTCGACGGCTCTTGGGGTTATCAAGTCACTGGCTACTACGCCCCCACCTCTCGCTATGGCAGCCCCCAAGACTTTATGTATTTCGTGGATCAGTGCCACCAAAACGGTATTGGTGTGATTGTCGATTGGGTACCGGGGCACTTTCCGAAGGATGGCCACGGCCTCGCCTTCTTTGATGGTACCCACCTCTACGAACACGCGGATCCCCGCAAGGGCGAACACAAGGAATGGGGCACCCTTGTCTTTAACTATGGTCGCCACGAGGTGCGCAATTTTCTGGTGGCCAATGCGCTCTTTTGGTTTGACAAGTACCACATCGACGGTATTCGCGTGGATGCCGTGGCCTCGATGCTCTATCTTGACTATGCCCGCAAGGAGGGTGAGTGGGTACCCAATGAATACGGCGGACGGGAAAATTTAGAGGCGGCTAACTTTCTGCGCCAAGTCAACCACGTGATCTTTAGCTACTTTCCGGGGATTCTCTCGATCGCTGAGGAGTCAACGGCGTGGCCAATGGTCTCTTGGCCAACCTACATGGGAGGATTGGGCTTCAACCTGAAGTGGAATATGGGTTGGATGCACGATATTCTGGACTACTTCAGCATGGATCCGTGGTTCCGCCAGTTCCACCAAAACAATGTCACCTTCAGTATGTGGTATCACCACAGCGAGAACTTCATGCTGGCGCTGTCCCACGATGAGGTGGTGCACGGCAAGAGTAACATCATTGGCAAAATGCCGGGCGATCGCTGGCAGAAATTTGCGAATCTGCGCTGTTTATTTGCCTATATGTTCACCCACCCCGGCAAGAAAACAATGTTCATGGGGATGGAGTTTGCCCAATGGAGTGAGTGGAATGTCTGGAGCGATTTAGAGTGGCACCTGCTGCAATACGAACCCCACCAGCAAACCAAACGCTTCTTTGAGGATCTCAATCGCCTCTACCGTTCACAACCTGCCCTCTACACCCAAGATTTCAAACAGGAAGGCTTTGAGTGGATTGACTGTAGCGATAACCGCCATAGCGTTGTTTCCTTTATCCGCTGGGATAAGGACTACCAAGATTTTGTGGTTGTCGTCTGTAACTTTACACCGCAGCCCCATAGCCACTACCGCATTGGTGTCCCAGAGCATGGCTTCTATAGTGAACTCTTTAACAGTGATGCCCGGGAGTATGGCGGCAGCAATATGGGCAACTTGGGCGGTAAATGGGCGGATGAATGGCCCTACCACCACCGTCGCTATTCCCTTGATCTGTGCTTGCCCCCCTTGGCCGTGCTGATCTTGAAACTGGATCGCGAGAAGACAGCGGCGGAGCGGGCACGCTATAACCTCAAGTCCTAAGTCGTGAGAATTCCCGCTTGGACTTGCCAAAGGCTGTAATAAACTCCCTGCTGAGCAAGGAGTGCCTCGTGGGTACCCTGCTCCACAATTTCCCCCCCCTCAAGGACATAAATGCAGTCGGCATGGCGAATGGTGGAGAGGCGGTGAGCAATGGCAATGGTGGTGCGATGGGCCGTAATGTGGGCTAGCGATCGCTGGATGGCGGCTTCCGTTTCGTTATCCACTGCTGAGGTGGCTTCATCAAGGACAAGAATCGGCGGATCTTTAAGAATCGCGCGGGCGATCGCCAGCCGCTGCCGCTGACCGCCGGAGAGTTTTTGCCCCCGCTCCCCCACCACCGTGTTGTAACCTTGGGGCAGTTGCTCGATAAATTCATGGGCCTCGGCCAGTTTTGCCGCATGGATCACGTCAGCAAGGGTTGCCCCGGGACTGCCATAGGCAATGTTTTCAAAGACGGTGCCGTGAAAGAGAAAGACATCTTGACTCACCCAACCAATGGCGCCCCGCAAATCCCGCAGCCGATACTCGCGAATATCCACGCCATCAATGAGGATGCGCCCTTCTTGCACCTCATAGAACCGCAGTAACAATTTCACAAGGGTACTTTTACCGGATCCCGTGGAGCCAACAATGGCGATCGTCTGACCCGCAGGGACGTGTAAACTGACATTTTTCAGCACAGGGGCACGCCCAGCATAGGCAAAGCTGACGGATTCAAAGCGTACCTCCCCTTTGACATGGCGCGGATCAAGGGGGCGATCCCCCGTACAAATCGCGATCGGCGTTTCCAGCAAATTCAGCACCCGCTGCGTTGAGGCCATGGCGCGCTGATACTGATCCAGTGTTTCCCCCAAACGGGTCAAGGGCCAGAGCAACCGTTGAATCAGATAAACCATCGTGCTGTAGGCGCCCACATCCAAGCGCCCCTGAAAAGTCGCAAAGCCCCCGAGCACCAACGTTCCCGTAAAACCAAATAGAATCACAAAGCGAATCAGGGGAATATAGGCCGCACTCAGGCGAATGGCGCGGCGATTACTCTGTTGGTAGGCTTCACTATCCCAGCGCAGGCGCTCCAACTCGTAAGCCTCGGCAGTAAAGCTCTTGATCGTTTGAATGCCCGTGATATTGTTGGCCAAGCGTTCATTGAGGAGTCCCGCCTTTTCCCGCACATCGGCATAGCGAGGAGCGAGTCGCCGCTGAAAGATGACAGATCCCCAGAGAATAAAGGGCATCGGTAGCATGCCCCAGATCGCCACATTAGGTGCCAAATAAAAGAAAATCCCACCAATCACTAGGACGGTGGTTGTGACTTGCAACACCTCGTTGGCACCGCCATCCAAAAAGCGCTCTAGTTGGTTAATGTCATCGTTGAGAATCGAGAGCAACACCCCACTGCTGCGCTCCTCAAAAAAGGCCAAATCCATCTCTTGGACGTGGGCATAGGTTTCAAGGCGCAGGTCGTGTTGAATCTGCTGGGCTAAACTGCGCCAACTGCGGGCATAGGCATACTCAAAGAGGGACTCCAAGCTCCAGATCACAAAGGATAGCCCCGCCAAGGCCGACAGTTGCTGCTCAAAGGTCACTAGCCCCCAGCGGGCAAAGAGAGAATCTTGCCGCTTCACCACCAAATCCACAGCCATCCCAATCAGAACCGGGGGAGCAAGATCAAAAATTTTATTGAGGACAGAGTAGAGGGAGGCAAACCCCACTTGGCGTTGGTAGCGTTGGCTGTGGTGCAGGAGTCGTAAAAACGGATGCAAGGATTCTTGGCCTCCCCAAAGTGCAAGATGATCGCGGGCAAGGAAATCACTCACCTAATTCTTAAGATAGGCTAAAGAATTGCCCACTTGGGGAACAATGCCTCCAACGCTACTGCCTGCCTCTTAAACGGATGCTTTTCCTGCCTCCTGAATTGGTACCCACTCCGTATGGAAAGTGCCCGGTTTATCGATTCGCTCGTAGGTATGGGCACCAAAGAAGTCCCGCTGTGCTTGGGTAAGATTTTGCGGCAGGCGATCGCGCCGATAGCTATCGAAGTACTCTAGGGACGCACCAAAGGCGGGCACAGCAATCCCAGCCCGGGTCGCCTCCACCAAGACCTCCCGCCACGCCGCCTGTTTATCAAGGATGGTTTGCCGAAACTCCGGCGCCAGCAACAGATTGGCCAGTTGGGGATTTTCGCTGTAAGCCTGCTTGATCTTATTCAGGAAGCCCGCGCGGATAATACAGCCCCCCTTCCAGATGCGGGCAATCTCGCCAAGGTTTAGTTGGTTATCAAAAAGCTCTTGGGAGCCTTTGGCAATCAGCGCCATCCCTTGGGCATAGGAGCAGATTTTCGAGCAGTAGAGGGCATCGCGAATTTTGCTAATGAATTCTTCAATATTGCCGCTAAAGTGAGCCGCAGGGCCGGGGAGGACTTGGGCAGCCGCCATCCGCTCGGCTTTGATGGAGGACATGATGCGGGCATTCACAGCAGCGGTAATCGTTGGAATTGCCACCCCCATTTCAAGGGCACTTTCCACCGTCCAGCGACCGGTTCCCTTTTGACCTGCCGCATCCACGATCACATCCACAAGGGGCAAATGGGTTTCTGGGTCAATATAGGTGAAAATCTGGCTAGTAATTTCAATCAAAAATGAATTGAGTTCGGGGGTCTCATTCCAGCTTTTGAAGACCTCATGAAGTTGCTGGTGATTGAGGCCAAGGAGGTTTTTCAGCAGGTCATAGGCCTCGGCAATGAGTTGCATATCGCCATACTCAATACCGTTGTGCACCATCTTGACAAAGTGACCCGCTCCCCCCGGTCCAATGTAGGTGACACAGGGGCCATCATCCACTTGCGCTGCAATTTTGGTGAGAATAGGTTCGAGGGCTTGATAGGCCTCACGACTACCGCCGGGCATGAGACTTGGGCCATTGAGGGCACCTTCTTCACCACCGCTGACCCCCATACCAAAGAAGCACAATCCTGCCGCCTCCATTTCAGCAACGCGGCGTTCAGTCTCCCTGTAGAGGGAGTTGCCACCATCAATGAGGATGTCTCCTGGTTCAAGGAGCGGCTTGAGTTGCTGGATCAGGTCATCCACGGGTTTGCCGGCTTTGACCATCGCCAAAATGCGGCGGGGACGCGACAGGGAAGCAACAAATTCCTCAAGACTATAGGTGGCCTTGAAGCGACGGCCGGCGGCGCGTTCGGCCATGAAAGCTTCGGTGCGGGCGGGAGTACGATTATAGACTGCCACGGAGAATCCATTTCGCTCCACATTGAGGGCAAGGTTTTCCCCCATGACAGCGAGGCCAATGACGCCAAAATCTTGCTGTGACATACATCCGTCCTGCAATGGCAAGGATTACTTCCACCATAGCGGCAAGCTCAGCAAGAGGAATGGAAGAAGGTATTAACTTTTAGGCCAACCCCACCAGTTTTTCACTCAACTCCCAAAGGCGGCGGGCTTTTTGCTCATCACTGCCCTCTGCCGAGAGTTCTTGGACAAAGGCTTTGCGGCCTTCTTTTTGGCGATTACCCCAACTCCAGTGCACCCCCGACTGGCGAAACTCCGGGTCTGCCACCACCATT
>NZ_DVEH01000074.1 GCF_015295825.1 Thermosynechococcus sp. M98_K2018_005 | reverse complement strand
AGCGAAATTCCTTGTCGGGTAAGTTCCGACCCGCACGAAAGGCGTAACGATCTGGGCGCTGTCTCGGAGAGAGGCTCGGCGAAATAGAAGTGTCTGTGAAGATGCGGACTACCTGCACCCGGACAGAAAGACCCTATGAAGCTTTACTGTAGCCTGGAATTGGGTTCGGGCTTTGCTTGCGCAGGATAGGTGGGAGACGTTGAAGTATCCCTTCTGGGGGATATGGAGTCGCCAGTGAGATACCACTCTGGCAAGGCTAGAATTCTAACCTTCTGCTGTTAGCCAGCGAAGGAACAGTTTCAGGTGGGCAGTTTGACTGGGGCGGTCGCCTCCTAAATGGTAACGGAGGCGCGCAAAGGTTCCCTCAGGCTGGTCGGAAATCAGCCGTAGAGTGCAAAGGCATAAGGGAGCTTGACTGCAAGACCTACAAGTCGAGCAGAGACGAAAGTCGGCCTTAGTGATCCGACGGTTCCGCGTGGAAGGGCCGTCGCTCAACGGATAAAAGTTACTCTAGGGATAACAGGCTGATCTCCCCCAAGAGTTCACATCGACGGGGAGGTTTGGCACCTCGATGTCGGCTCATCGCAACCTGGGGCGGTAGTACGTCCCAAGGGTTGGGCTGTTCGCCCATTAAAGCGGTACGTGAGCTGGGTTCAGAACGTAAATCATTGCGTCACTTCACAGTAATGTGGAGCAGCAAACCGACTAAAATCGGTAGAATCTTAATCAGTGACGAACGGCTGGTTAAGACAATACCGAGGGTAAGCAAGAGTCTCGTGACAGATAATTTGACGCTAAGTTACATTGCTGGTTTTTTGGATGGTGATGGTTGTATCAACTTGCAACTAGTACGACGCAAGGATTACATCCTTGGTTATCAAATCCGTGCTAGTGTCACTTTTTTTCAGTGTTCTTCTCACCGTTCCTTCTTGGAGTGGTTAAAGTCCATTTTCCGAGTAGGGTTTGTGAGAAACCGAAAGGATGGTTTAAGCGAATACGCAATTGTTGATGCGCCATCTGTCTTAGAAGTGCTGCTAACTCTCCGCAGTTACCTTAAACTCAAGAGACCACAGTGTGATTTAGCAATTACTGTTCTACAGGAAGTTGTTCAATCAAGGCGATTAACGCCAGAACAATTCCTGAAGCTTGCTCAACAGGTGGATCAGTTTAGTGAACTGAATGCTTCCAAGAAGCGTTCGATTCGCTCTGATCAAGTGGAACAGTTCTTGAGATCACGACAACTCTTGATCCCGTAGAGACTGAAGCCTAGGCTTGAGTTAGCCATCAAGCGTAAGCTGAGATGCTCTGAGGCTGTCAGAGACATCAAATGTCGGCTCCTGATTCGTTAGTGGCGAGAGTCAGGATGAAGATATAGTCCATGCTCGTAGTGATACGGGAACAACATGCGTGAGACAGTTCGGTCCATATCCGGTGCAGGCGTAGGAGCATTGAGAGGAGTCCTCCTTAGTACGAGAGGACCGGGAGGAACGCACCTCTGGTGTACCTGTTATCGTGCCAACGGTAAACGCAGGGTAGCCATGTGCGGAGTGGATAACCGCTGAAAGCATCTAAGTGGGAAGCCCACCTCAAGATGAGTGCTCCCATGGCATAAGCCAGTAAGGTCACGGGTAGAACACCCGTTAATAGGCTCTCGATGGAAGTCCAGTAATGGATGAAGTCTAGGAGTACTAATAGACCGAGGGCTTGACCTCATCAATCAACAGGTGTCTGAGTCAATTAACTGTACTGACAATCGCTATTTAGTTGAAAGGTTATTGACGCTGAATTTACCTAGCAACTTTTTAGTCTAGGCTTTCAATTTAAAATAAAGGCTTTGCCTAGTGCCCATGGCGCGGCGGAACCACGCTGATCCATCCCGAACTCAGAGGTGAAACGTCGCAGCGGTGAAGATAGTTGGAGGGTCGCCTCCTGCAAAAATAGCTCGGTGCTAGGCAAAATATTTAAATCACCCCATCTAGGTTTTCTAGGTGGGGTCTTGATTTTTAAGAAATGTTTAAGGGATGATCGGTTTTGGATAGGGGAGTGACATTGCTGGGTAGTTCGGTCTATATTGCATCAAATATCGCTCTCCTCAAAAGGTTTTTAGGGTCATGCCTCAATTCATGCGTTTGATGGGTCTTCGGCACTGGGGGCTGGTGGGTTCCTCGGTGGTTGCAGCGGTGCTGGTGGCGGCGTTACCAAGCTACGGACGAATGCAGGACAGCCCAAAGACATTGGTAGATGAGGTGTGGCAAATTGTACAGCAGGAATATGTGGATGAGTCGTTTAATCAGGTGGATTGGCTGGCGGTACGGCGGCAACTTTTGGCGCGGCGCTACACATCGCGGGAGCAGGCCTATGCGGCTATTCGGGGAATGTTGCAGCAGTTGAATGATCCCTATACGCGCTTCATGACGCCGCAGGAGTTTACGGCCTTGCGCACGCAAACGTCGGGGGAAGTTTCGGGGATTGGTATTCGCTTAACGGTGGATAAAAAGACACAACAGTTGGCGATCTTGGAGCCACTGGAAAATTCACCCGCAACTAAGGCGGGAATTCGGGCGGGCGATCGCCTGCTGGCCATTGATGGTCATTCTACTCGACGGATGTCGATTGAGGAGGCATCGCGGCGGATTCGGGGGCGGGTAGGGACTCCCATTGAACTTCTGTTGTTTCGCCCGAATCGCGGTACGTTTCGCTTGACTCTGACACGGGCATTGATTGAGCTTCCTGCGGTGCGATTCCTGGTGAAGGAGGAAGGCGGCGCACGGATTGGCTATATCTATCTGAGTGAATTTACTGCCCATGCAGCAGATCAGTTGCGAGCGGCGATTCGCAAGCTAGAGGCGGCGAAGGTGGAGGGATTTGTTTTGGATTTGCGGGGGAATCCAGGGGGGCTGTTGCAGGCAGGTATTGATATTGCCCGCATGTGGTTGAATCAAGGTTTGATTGTGCGTACGGTTGATCGCAGTGGCCACAGTGAGCAGGCAAGAGCGAATCAATCGGCATTGACAAATTTGCCCCTCGTGGTTTTGGTGGATCACCGCTCTGCTAGCAGTAGTGAAATTCTCACAGGGGCATTGCAGGATAACGGTCGTGCGATTGTGGTAGGCACGCCAACCTACGGTAAGGCTTTGGTACAATCCATTCATCAATTGAGTGATGGGTCAGGCCTGTCGGTGACGGTTGCCCATTACTACACGCCCAATGGCACGGATATTAACCGCACAGGGATTACGCCGAATGTAATGGTGACGCTGCCGCAAGAGGTGAGTACCAATCCCCGTTTGTGGACGACAGCAGCTGATCGCCTGTACCAAGCAGGAGTGGCTCAATTGCGCCAAGCCATTTATCGCAGTCAAGCGCCTCAGCCCCTGAATACGGCTCAAACAGGTGAGCGGGAGCAATTTCACCAGCCCCTTGGTGTTCCCTGTTCGGTGCAGTGATAGGAATACCCTGCTGAGATTCAATTGGCCTGCCATGCCCTTGGGGAGTCGTTGCGGTTGAAGGTGATTGAGATTCTGCATCGGGAGGAGCTGTGTGTCTGTGCTCTGTGCGATCGCCTGCACCTGACATCCTCAAAGCTCTCGTTTCATCTGTGGGCACTGCGATAAGGGAATCTTGTGCTCTCGCGCCAACAGGGGCGGTGGGTCTATTACCGCTTAAATCGCCCCCCATTTGAACTGTCATCGCCTATTTGCAGCAGTTTACAGTGGGGGAAACGATGCTGACTTGCATCTGTTCTTAGAAATCAACGCCGCGCTTGAGATCAACGCCCTTCTCGGCATAGTGTTTGTGGCAGATCATCTCCGAGTGGACGCTGGCCAGTTCAAAGTAAGCAGGGGGGTATTTGCAGCGACCAGTAATAATGATTTCCGTGGTGCAGGGCTTGCGCAAGAGCGTTTGCACAATCGGTTCGACGGGGAGAAGCTCGAGGTCAACGGTGGGGTTGAGTTCATCGAGAATAATCGTTTTGTAAAGGCCAGAGGCAATGGCGGCTCGGGCAATTTCCCAGCCGCGTTCGGCTTCAATGTAGTCAATTTCCTGCTGCTGACCGCGCCAGACAATGGCATCCCGACCACAGCGGTGGTGATCGACTAAATGGGGATAGCTTTCCTTGAGGGCAGCGATCGCCGCATCTTCGGTATAGCCCTGCCCCCCCTTGAGCCACTGGAGAATCAGGACACGGTGGGATTGATCGCGGCTAATTCCTTTGCCAATCGCCTGAAGGGCTTTACCGAGGGCACTGGTGGACTTGCCTTTGCCATCCCCTGTATAGATTTCAATCCCTTCAATGCCCTGTTCTTGAGCTGTAGGATGCACAAGGGGACGCATCTCGGAGTGGAGGTCAGCAATTTGTAGGAGTTGGGCAGGGGCACCCCGGCCAGTGGCGATAATCTCTAGGTGTTCGGGCTTGCGGCGGAGGGTGTTGACAACTTCATCAATGGGCAAAAGGCCTAAATCTAAGACGGGGTTGAGTTCATCTAAAACAATGACGGAATAGAGACCAGAGGCGATCGCCCCCTTGGCAATGTCCCAGCCCCGCTGTGCCTCTTGGCGATCGAACTTGGTAATTTGCTCGGCAGTAAAGTATTCAGCGCGGCCAGTGCGCACTTGGTCAATCAGGTGAGGAAACCCGCGTTGCAGAGCTTCAATGGCGGCATCTTCGGCATAGGCACGGCCGGGTCCTTTGAGAAAGCGCAACAGGAGTACCCGAGTGGGCCACGCAGAGGCGATACCCAGACCAATGGAGCGCAGAACAACCCCGAGGGCGGCTTGGGATTTGCCTTTACCGGCACCGTCATAGACGTGGAGTTGACCGCTCACTCGTCCGGGGCGAATCTGAGCGGTTTGAATGCCAATACCTGCACGGGTCATAGGGGCGTGAATCAAAGAACCTAGAGGGATTGTATCAAGGGTGGGGTGGGGTTTTGAGAACAACGGCTTCAACTGTTAGATCAGTGGTAGTGGTGGCGGTAATCGCCCAACGGAGGGGCTGACCATGGGCTTGCAGCGCTTGTTCGATGGCCTCATGAAAAGGCGGGGAGAGGGTATCTCGGGGTAGGGTAAGACGGATAAATTCGGTTGCCATAGGTTTTGCTTGATGGGTTAAACACCAATGATAACGACGGTGACATTATCGCGCCCGCCGTGGGTTTTAGCTGCATTGACAAGGGCAGTCGCTGCTTTTTCGACATTGGGTTCACTAAGGTAGATACTGATCACTTCGTCGGTGAGTTCTTCGGTCAAGCCGTCGCTGCACAGGAGCAGTCGATCGCCGGGCTCTAAATCAATGGGTTGAATATCAATTTGGGTGAGGTCTTCGCGGCCTAGGCACTGGGAGAGGACATGGCGCCACGGATGCTGCCGTGCCTGCTCAAGGGTCAAGCTACCCAGTTGTACAGCTTGGGCAATCCACGTGTGGTCGCTGGTAATTTGCTGGAGTTGATCTTTGCGCCAGCGGTAAATGCGGGAGTCGCCCACATGGGCACACCAAGCGCGATCGCCCTTTTCATCAACCAGAACCACTACAGCCGTTGTCCCCATATCAGCACGGGCAGTATTTTGGCGTTGCTGCTCAACAATGGCGTGGTTGGCGGCGAGAAAAGCTTGGCGGAGTAGGGTGACGGGGTCATGCTGAAGGTCTTCAAGGTGGGTTTCCAAGAATGCCTGAATATGTTCGACTGCTAAACGACTGGCTTCCTCGCCCCCAGCGTGCCCGCCCATGCCATCGGCCACAATAAAAAAACGCTGATGCTTTTCGTCAATATAAAAAGCATCCTGATTGCTTTTGCGAATCAGACCGCAGTCAGTTAAGCCGACAACGTCCATGACCCCCCTATTTTGGGCTGCTTGTTAAAACATCTTTTCATACTTATCGAGTTTAAGCATTAGTCGCCAATAGAGGATACCAAACCATACCGCTAATGCGGCTGCCACACCCGCCAAGAGGAGATACTGGTTCACGAGTAAAATTGTCGCCACTAAGGAAAAACTACCAATGAGGACGACATAATTGAGCCCTAAGTTAATGTTACTCAGGCGCCGCAGAATGCGATCGCTCTCACTGGAACGGACGCGCAAGCGCAGATCACCATTTTCAAGTTTATCAAGCACCTCTTCAAGGCGACGGGGCAAGCCAATGGCACTGCTGCCCACTTGAGCCGCTTGACGACTCAGTTCAGAGAAAAGACTGCCATTACTGGGATCGGGGAAGTTTCCGTTGGTCATAAGTTCGGTCGCAAATGGTTGGGCAACTTGCATGAAGTTAAAGTCTTTGTCGAGTCCCTTGCCTACCCCCTCGAGGGTGGAAAATGCCCGCATCACAAAGGTGAATGTGGCGGGAAAACGGAAGGGTTGGTCATAGGCAATTTCGTAGAGGTCATCGCTAATTTGAGCCACCGATTGGGCTTCAAAGGACTGGTTCATGAAATTGTCGAGGAGATACTGAATCGAGCGACGTACCGGCCCTAGATCGCCTGTGGGAACCAAAGCTCCTAGCTCTACAAGGCACTGTACCACCTGTTCGGCATCCCGTTGGGCAATGCTTAAAAATGTTTTCAGCAATTTATCGCGAGTCACAGGTTGAATGCGCCCCATCATGCCAAAGTCGTAGAAAATCAGTTGGCCGTTGGGGCTGACGGCAATGTTGCCCGGATGGGGGTCAGCGTGGAAAAAGCCGTCATTGAGAACTTGATACAGGTAAGCCTTGGCACCGAGTTCGGCAAGGCGTTTGCGGTCTAGACCCGCCGCTTCGAGGGCTTCGTAGTGGCTAATTTTAATCCCCGGTAGGTACTCAAGGGTGAGCACGCGCCGTGAGGTGTAGCGCCAATAAACGCGGGGAACACAGGCCCACTCGCGATCGCGAAAGTTGCGGCGGAAGGTGTCGGCATTGCGTCCCTCATTGAGGTAGTCAATTTCTTCGTAGAGAATGCGGCAACACTCATCGTAGATGCCTATCCAGTCGCGCCCTTGCCCCCATTTGGGGTGGTTTTGGAAGTATTGAGCAATCCCTTTGAGAATCGCTAGATCAATATCAAACAACTGCCGTAGGCCGGGGCGTTGAACCTTGACCACCACTTCTTCGCCCGAGAGGAGTTGCGCTTTGTGGACTTGGCCCAGACTGGCGGCGGCCATGGGGATGGGGTCAAAACTGCGAAACAGTTCAGGGATGTGGCGGCCAAAGTCTTCGTAGATGATTTTTTCGACTAGCTCGTAACTAAAGGCGGGGACGCGGTCTTGAAGTTTACTGAGTTCTTCGACATATTCGCTGGGAAAGAGATCGGCACGAGTGGAAAAGAGTTGCCCTAGTTTGATGAAGGTGGGGCCAAGGTCAAGGAAGGTTTCGCGGATCCAAATGGCTTGGGCACGGCGTCGCGCCGCACGCTTAGCATCAGTCATACCGCCCCAGTAGCTCCAAGATTGGGTGAGGAGCCAACGGCCAAAGAGAAATCGCCAGACAAAAAACCAAATATCAAAGAAGCGCCGCGTTTTTGAGTAACGCTCGCGATTCCAACGGTAGGATTTGCCGGTGGGCGTCAAACTGGCCGAAACTGGTGTGGACACACGCTCTTCCCTAGTGGGTGATCTCAACAAATTGTAACGAATCCCTAACGACACCAAAGAATAATAGGCTACAGGGCATAGCGATCGCGGCCCATGCCGAGGGCAAAACGCAGAGAATCGGGCAGGCTTTTGCTACTGGCTGTCAAGAAGAAGGTCAGCCCCAAGAGGCTAAAGACCGCCGCCATGCGAAAGATGAGGCGATAACCCAAAGGATCAATCAGCCCGCCCAGCAGTGGCCCTGCCAAGGCCATCCCCAGATCAAAGCCCCCTAAACTGAGGCTAAGAACCCGTCCGCGCTCATCGGTGGTGGAGCGATCGGCCATCAAGGCAGCGACCATGGGAATCACGACACCGCCGGCAAGACCTTCAAGGATGGCAGCCCAGAGGATATCCAAGGAGGTTTGGGCTTGGGCGAGGAGCACCATCGAGATAAAGTAGCAGGCAAGGCTGGCGGAGATGAAAATGCCCCGTCCCCAGCGATCGGAGGCAGAACCCGTGGCCACGCGTCCCATAAAGCTGGCGATCGCTGCCACAGAGTAAAACAGCCCTGCGGAAATGTCGAATCCTTCAGTGGCAATAAACAGGGGCATAAAAGTGGCGATCGTGCCAAAGGTCAGCCCTACGCTCAGCATCACCAAGCTGGGAATCCGCAGCCGCTCTGACAGCAAGAGCCGCCAAAAGAGGGCTTTTTCTGGGCGAGGCACTCCAGGGTCCTGTGGGATATTCACCGCCTGCACCCCTGCGGCAGCCATGAACCCAAGGGCAGCTAAGCTACTGGCAGTCATGAAGACTGAGCCATGACTGTAGTTCATTTGCAGCCAACTGCCGAGACTGGGTCCGAGGGCAACCCCAATGGGATGAACAAGGCTGGTGTAGCCAATGATTTCACCGCGATGTTGGGGTGGGGCAATATCCGTCACCAATGCCATGTAGCCAGTGGTAAAGCCAGCGATGCTAAGGCCATGGAGAAGGCGCACCGCAACAAGAAGGGGTAGGTTGTGGCTGACGATATAAAACAGGGGAGCGATCGCGGCCACAGCGAGGCCAATGAGCAGTGTAATTTTGCGTCCTTGGCGATCGGCCAAAGACCCTAACCAAGAGCGGGAACCAATTAGCCCCACGGCAAAGGCACCCATGACAAACCCCACCTGATGGGGTGTGCCCCCCTTCTCAGCAATGTAGAGGGGTAACGTGGGTAACATTGCGGCAATGCTGGACCAAAACAGCAGACCAGCCAGTACGAGCCTAAGGAGCGTTTGGCGCACGGATGGGGGTAGCTTCAATAGGACAACCACAAATCCCCCTTGTTAACAAAACGTTACATTCCTTATCTATGATAGCTTTTTGCTGGCCGCTGGCGATGCAACCGAATTCTGTCTACTGCTAAAGAATTGGGGCGAAACAAGTTAAAAGGGCAGTTCTCCTTGATCAATTTCGGAAGTTTCTGTTCTCATTTTCGCGGTGCCATTCATTTGGCTCTTGCGTAGCCCCACGGCAATTTTGCTGTGCTTTTCAATTTGGCGCATGACTTCACGGGCACGCTGAATCACTACAGGAGGGAGGCCAGCAAGGCGACCTGCCTCGATGCCGTAGGAGCGATCGGCACCACCGGGCTTGACTTGGTGGAGAAAAATAATCTCGTTGGGGAGTTCTTTGACCACCACTTGGTAGTTGGCCACATTGGGCAGTAGCGTTGCCAGTTGATTGAGTTCGTGGTAGTGGGTGGCAAAAATGGTGCGGGATTTGAGTGTGGTCGCAAGATATTCTGCGACTGACCACGCGATCGCCAGCCCATCAAAGGTGGCCGTGCCGCGCCCAATTTCATCAAGGAGGACAAGGGAGCGATCGCCCGCATGGTTGAGAATATTGGCCGTTTCATTCATCTCCACCATAAAGGTAGATTGACCCGTGGCGAGATCGTCAACGGCACCCACCCGGGTAAAAATGCGATCGCACACTCCCAAGGTGGCACTGGTGGCGGGCACATAACTACCCATTTGTGCCAGCAGTTGAATCAAACCCACCTGCCGCAGATAGCAACTTTTGCCACTGGCATTGGGGCCTGTCAGCACCATCAGATCCGCAGCCGTACCGAGTTCCGTATCGTTGGGAACGAACAACCCTGCTGGTAGCATCTGCTCGACCACCGGATGGCGCCCGCCGCGAATCCGAAGCTGGCGATCGCGAGTCATTTGCGGTCGGCAATACCCCTGATACAACGCCACCTCTGCTAGCCCCAAAAGGGCATCTACCGCTGCCACCGCTGCCGCAATCTCACGAATCGTTGAGGCCTGAGCGGCCACCTGCTCCCGCAACTGCACAAAATACTGGTACTCCAGTTCAAAAAGATGGCTTTGAGCTGCCAATAGCCGCGCTTCCCGTTCCTTGAGTTCAGCCGTAATAAAGCGTTCCTCATTTGTGAGGGTTTGTTTGCGGATGTAGTCATCGGGGACTTGGTTCAGCTTGGTGCGGGAGACACTCAAATAGTAGCCAAAGACTTTGGTATAGCCCACTTTGAGCGTGGTAATGCCCGTGCGTTCCCGTTCTTGAGCTTCTAAGTTAAGAATCCACTGCTGATCTTGCTCAATTTGCTGGCGTTGCTGATCCAGTTCGGGGTAGGCACCCGATCGCAGGAGACCCCCTTCGGTGAGACTAATGGGGGGCTGATCCACGAGGGCCGCACTGAGGGTATCCGCCAACTGCTCAATCACCGGGGGCAGGTGGGCAAGGGCTTGGAGATAGGGCGATTGGGTTGCCGTCACAACCGCAGCAAGGGAAACTAATGTGCGAAAGGAGTCCCGCAGTGCTGCTAAATCACGGGCATTGGCTGTCCCAGAACCCGCCCGACCCGCTAGGCGTTCGAGGTCATAAATTTCCTGAAGGTGGCGGTGCAGACTTTGACGCAGGCTACTATTGGCCATCAATTCAGCAATGGCCTCTTGGCGCGCCGTAATTTGCTCAATATCAAGGAGGGGTTGCAGGAGCCAGCGGCGCAATAGACGCCCCCCCATTGCCGTCGTTGTGCGATCAATCGCCCACAGCAGCGAGCCTTGGAAGCTGCCATCGCGGACGGTTTGCGTCAGTTCCAGATTGCGGCGGGTTTGCGGGTCAAGGAAGAGATACTGGGCGAGGGAGTAGGTACTGAGGTTTTGCAGGGGCACTGCTTGTTGGCGATGGGTTTCATCCAAATAGGCTAAGAGGCCACCGGCCGCCCGCATAGCAAGGGGCAGATGTTCACAGCCAAAGCCTTCGAGGGATTTGACCTGAAAACGTTGACACAGGCGTTGGCGAGCTTCCGCTGCCTGAAAATCTTGGGGCGATCGCAAAGTGTAGCACCATTGCGGCGGTAATTCGGCGGGCAACCGATCCTTGGCTTCGCCGGGGCGCAGAACGCGATTAAGGTCCGGCGCTTCACTGGGGAGGAGGATTTCTGCCGGTTGCAAGCGGTTGAGTTCGGCCACTAAATCGGCGCGATCGCTCCCTTGGGTGGTACAAAACTCCCCCGTCGAAACATCGGCATAGGCCAACCCCCAATGGTGCCCTGAAAGCAAGACGGCGGCTAGGAAATTATTGCGGCGTGGTTGGAGCAGCTCTGTATCTAGGACTGTTCCGGGGGTAAAGACTTGAGTCACTTCCCGCTTCACCAATCCTTGGGCTTGGGCGGGGTCTTCCACTTGATCACAGATGGCAATGGCATAGCCCTTTTCAATGAGTGTGCGGCAGTAGCGCTCAAGGGCGTGGTGGGGAATGCCGGCCATGGCCACTCGTCCCACTTCTTTGCCCCCCTCTTTGCCAGTGAGCACGAGTTCCAGTTCGCGGGCAACGATACAGGCGTCCTGAAAAAAGGTTTCGTAGAAATCCCCCACCCGATAGAGGAGGAGGGCTTGGGGGTAGGCATCCTTAATTTCAGCATAGTGCTGCAGCATCGGTGTCAAAAGCGATCGCTCCACCTCATCGTGGCGCACCTGTAGGCCGGGGTTGCGTCCTAAGCGCAGGGCAGGGGACTCAGTCTCAGAATGGGGCAGCGAGCGATCGTCGGACATGGCAACGTCACAGCTTCCTGTGGTGTGCTCCAAGGGGGCCTTATATTATATATAGTTTTATCTATTGTGGAGTAGAGCACCTAATACTCATCCCCCGTGGTCTCCATAAAGAGCCACTCCGCCAGTCCCGGGCTATTTTCCCCAAGGATGGAAATGGCCTCTTGAAAGCGGCTGCGTTGAACATTGGCCTTGCTGATGCGCTCTGGATAAGTGGTCATCAGGAGGTAGGGCTGGCTTTCGCTTGATTGGACAAAGGTTTCCACACCAGCAACAAGGGGATGGATTTCAAAAAAATGGTGAAGAGTCATTGCTTGGTTCAGCGTTTTTGCTTCGATAAAGCCCAAATGACGGGTGAGGGTATCCCAAATTTCCTCATCATCGCAGCGGAAGCTGACTTCAACAAAGTAGCGCATCCCCACCTCACACACCCCTGTCGCTATCTTAGCTGCTTCTATTAATCCCATTGTCATGATCTTTGGGATGGCTGGTGGGGAGCAAGGGTAGTCAAAGGAGGCGGCTCTATCCCCTATTAGTCAATGACGCGCAGAATCACCAACGTCATATCATCGCTGCGCCGGCCATTGGCATTGGTAAAGGCATCAACGGCATCAAAAATATAATCCAATAGTGCCTGTGCCCCTAAACCTTTGGCGCAGCCTTCCTTGACAACCGCTGCTAGGCGTTCTTCCTCAAAGCGTTTGCCCTTAGGATTATCCGCTTCTGTAATGCCATCAGTGTAGTAAATCACGGTGTCCCCCGGTTGGAGGCGTACTTCGGCCTCTTGATATTGGCTGCGGGTATCCAGACCAATGAGCATACCGTAGGTGTCCAGCCGATGGATAATCCCGGTTTCAGCCCGCCATAGCAGAGGGGGAAGGTGGGCCGCATTACTGTAAGCTAGGAGCCGCGTTTGCGGGTTGTACTCAGAGTAAAAGAGGGTGACAAAGCGGTGGGAGCTTTCTAAATCTGGCTGCATCGCCCGGTTAAGGTGCTGCAAAATGCGGCTAGGACGGTGACCATTGAGCGCTTCTGCCCGCAGCATGCCTCGGGTCATGGTCATGATCAGTCCTGCGGGAACCCCTTTACCCATGACATCCCCAATGGCAATGCCCCAACGGCCCTGTTCAATGTCTTGTTGATCGCCGAGGCCATAGGTAATGGGAATAAAGTCATAGTAGTCCCCCCCAACCCAACTGGCGGTGCGACACTCGGCGGCTAGCTCTAGGCCGTGGATTTTGGGACAGCGGTGGGGCAAAAGTCGCCGTTGAATTTCAGCACCAATTTCCAGTTCCCGATCCAAGCGCTGGCGATCGCGCAACTTTAAGGCCAGTTCATCATTGGCAATGGCCACGGCCGTTTGATCCGCAATCACCTGCAACAGTTGCTGCCGCGTTTCATTCCACTCATACTCTGGTTGCTGACTAAAAACGTATAGCCGCCCCCGCTCCGTGAGTCCCGAATCCTTGACGAGAATCGCCGTGCCGTAGAACTGAATGCCTTGGGGGAGACGTTCTCGCAGTTGCTGATCCAACAGTTGCTCAAGCCGAGGACGGCTGATCTCGCGATCGCTCCCCGCATCAATTGCAGCCATACCAACGCTATTGGCAAGGGTGCGGGTGGCCGTTTCTAGGGCGGCGCGGATATTGGGGCACTGATCGCTGGCGTGACAATGGAGTTGTTCAAGACGAGCCTGACCATCGGCACGAAATAAGACTAGGGCCGCTGCTTCCGCCTCCGTCACCCGACAAGTAATCAACGGGATCAGCTCAAAAAATTGATTCAGGTTGTTGAAACTCCGCAGCGCAAAGCTCAGGGACGCCAGTAGCTCCTGAATTTTACTGTTTTCCCGCTGTAACCGCGACACCATTTTCTTGAGGGCGATCACAGGGCTAGAGGAGGTTGTAGAGGACGAGGAGAAGGCAGGTAACATGGTAAGTTACGCTAGCAAAAGCGTCAATTGACTCTACAGCGTAGCGCAAAAAACGTCAAGATGAAAGGATTTAAGATTTTTTATGGAACTTTTAGAGCAAGCCGCCGCTCACCATGCCGTTGCGATGGCTGAGGGTCATCAGCGTCCCCCCAAGGGCGATCGCCGCCCCCAAGCCGATGAGTACCGGTTGCAGCCCCCACCACGTCTCCGCTAAACCCGCCACCGCCAAGGGTACACTGAGGGCAATATTCACGAGGTTATTTTGCAGCCCAAAAATCGTCCCCCGCTGTTCGGCGGGTGTCATGAGTTGAATTAAGGTTTGCATGGGAATCGCGACAAAAGCGGCAAAGAAGCCCAAACCAATGATGTAGCCCATGCTCCAAGCCAAAGAATTGAGACTTAGGGAGAGACCAACAAACATGCCCCCCATGCCCCAACAGCCAACTAAACCCGACCAGCCGTAGGTAAAGCGCTTGCCCACCGTATTCAAAAGCAGTGCCCCTAGCCCGAGTCCGCTGGCCGCCGCCGCCAAAAGAAACCCAAATTGATCCGTATCAAGGCTGGGTAAGACTTCCGCAAGGCGCACCACTAAAACGGACATGGCTGCCACAATTGCAAAAAGTAGGATGAGCTGCAGCAGGGCAAAACGCAGGGCTGTATATTCCTGCAGGAGCTGAAGTCCTTGACGCAGTTCTTGCCACACTTGGCGATAGCGGCTGGGCGGCAGATGACACTGATCTGGTGGCCGCAGCAGCATTAGTAGGAGTGCTGCCCCCCCATAACAGGCACTGACAAAGACAGCCCCACCCCACTGGGAGTGCCAGTGGCTCGCGAGATTCAAAAGCGGCTCACCCGCAGCGAACCCCACCACGAGAGCAGCCATCATCGTCAGCGTATAGAGGGAGTTGGCGGACATCAGATGGGACTTATCCACCAGCAGAGGAATGGCCGCCTGTTCTGCGGGGGCAAAAAATTGCGTTAAACAGGAAATCGTAAACGTAATCAGCAACAGCGCCATAAACCCCAACCCTTGCCCGGCGCCAAGGAGAATCGTGATCGGAATTCCTAAGACAAGGAGGGCACGGTAGAGATTGGTGACAATGAGCACCTGTTTTTTTGACCACCGATCCACAAGCACCCCTGCCACCGATCCGAGGAGAATGGCTGGAATCGTAAAGGCCACCATGATTGCCGACACCCAGCCACTAATACTCTGGTGTGCCGCTTGGAAAAACTCTGTAGTGAGGGCAATCACAAATACAAGGTAAATTTTGTCAGCCAACTGCGAGCAGACCTGCGCCAACCAAAGAGCAATAAAATTGCGGTTTTGCCAGAGGGGAGGGACCGGTGGTAGGGAGAGATCCAAGCGAATGTCTTGCTGCTCAATGGTCATGGCTGGGACACCGCAACAGGTGAAAAACAACTATCAAGGAGGGGGGGCACCCGCAACGTTTGCTCCAAATGAAATTGCAGGTACTGGCGCAACACCCGCTCAAGGGAGAGCCAAACACTAAGGGGATAGGCCTCAGCTCGGGGGAGGAATTCATCCCGTGGTAAGGATTGAGTGGTGGGCAGTGCAAGCCATTGCCCCAGACGGACTTCACTGGCTGTCAGTTGGCGATCGCCACAAATACCCGCAAGAGAATCGTTCCCCACTGTGTGCTCTGCCTTGAGGGTAAAAACACCACCACTGGCAAAACTAAAACCCAATCGCCAGTCGGTATCCGCTGCAGGGACGGCAATTTGGCAGCCACTTTCATGGCACTGGTACCATTCCGGGGCAATACCCCCCAATCGCAGGATGCCACAGAGGCCGCGCACCAATAGGGCTAGGGCAGCGCGACTCGAAACCCCCTGAAGCTGGTTTAAGGTGGCACAGAGCCAATCAAAGAGATCCGGCTGGGGTTGCTGCGGATGGACTTGGTAGAGCACCACCTCACCGAGATATTGGGCAGCGGTAAGAGTGGTCAAGTGGCTGTTGAGGCCTTGGTATGTGGCTACTGTTTCTGCTTGCAGGATGCGATCTAGATTGCGCCCAGGACTAATAAAGAGGTCATTGACGACAAACAAATCCACCCGTCCGCCCAGTTTTGAGCGGGAGCCACGGCTATGGGGGGCGACTAACTTTAACAGTCCGCGATCGCGACTAAAGACACTGAGCAGGCGATCGCTTTCCCCCAGGGGCATGGCCTTGAGGTTAATGCCAATTGTGCGGTAGGTGCGACCCATCCCAAGTATCCAGACAATAGTGGCAGATTGTTCGCCTATCTTTTAGCCTATCGCGGCCAGTCCCCTAAACAGTCATCAACTTGTTGCGGGCAAACCATGCCACCCCATCCGTCATTGTTGATATTTCTCCTGCAAGCAGTTGTACAGTGTCCGAAAAACAGGGGTAAACCTGTGTTTAATCAATCGTTCCGCCTCTTTTGCCCTTTGCCAAGGCATCTAGCAGTGTCTCCGTGTCTTCCTCGGTGAGATAGCCCGTCCCACAGGCCTTGCGAATAGCTTCTCTGGGGGGTCACATTTAGCCCCTCCTAGAAAAGAAGCTCTTTCAGTGTTTTCCACGCTAGTTCAAAGGTGAACTCAAACATTTGCACCAGACCGGCTCGCTCTAGTTCCGAATACTCCTCCTGAGCACAAGCAGTTTCTAGGCGGATTAGGGCGCGGCCAAAGTTCTGCAACCGCTGTTGCCAACCCATCGCATCTCTATATTTTATAGGAGTGATGTGGGCAGGCTAAAACCCCTCCGCTTCAGCGAGGGGATA
>NZ_DVEH01000063.1 GCF_015295825.1 Thermosynechococcus sp. M98_K2018_005 | reverse complement strand
GCAATCCACTGCAAAATGCCTTTGAGGTCTATTACGCCCGCAATCCCTTGGTGAAGTTGCGGGGGGCGATCGGGGGGCTGCGGGTGATGAGTGCTTACTATGGTGAACTCTGGCGAAACCTCAATTTAATCCGTTTGGGGCTCCACCATGCCAAGCGTCACCATCCGGAAGTCACGACCATCGTCGGTGGCGGTGCGGTCAGTGTCTTTTATGAACAATTGGGTTCTCAATTACCCAAAGGCACCATTGTTTCCGTTGGTGAAGGGGAAAGGTTGCTGCACAAAGTCCTAACCAACCAACCAATTGCCGGGGAGCGTTGCTACATTGCGGGTGTTGAAAAGCCCCGCGATCGCCTCATCCACGAATGGCCAACCCCCATCGAAAAAACCGCCTGCAACTACGACTACATCGAGACGATTTGGCCAGAGTTTGAATATTACCTTCAAGGGGGTGACTTTTATATTGGGGTGCAAACCAAGCGCGGCTGTCCCCACAACTGCTGCTACTGCGTCTATACCGTGGTTGAAGGCAAACAGGTGCGCATTAATCCCGCTGAAGAAGTCGTCGCCGAAATGCGCCAGCTTTACGATCGCGGTGTGCGCAACTTTTGGTTTACCGATGCCCAATTTATCCCCGCTCGCAAATTTATCCCCGACGCGATCGCCCTGCTGCGGGAAATCCTCAAAGCAGGCATGAATGATATTCACTGGGCGGCCTACATCCGTGCCGACAACCTCACCCCCGAACTGTGTGAGCTAATGGTGCAAACGGGGATGAACTACTTTGAAATCGGCATTACCAGTGGCTCCCAAGAACTGGTGCGGAAAATGCGCATGGGCTACAACCTGCGAACGGTGCTGCAAAACTGTCGTGCTTTGAAAGCCGCCGGGTTCAACGCCCTCGTTTCTGTGAATTACTCCTTCAATGTCATTGACGAACGCCCTGAAACAATTGCCCAGACGATTGCCTACCACCGCGAACTGGAACGCATTTTTGGTGCGGACAACGTTGAGCCAGCCATCTTCTTCATTGGTCTGCAACCCCATACCCACCTTGAGGAGTACGCTCTCGAGCGCGGCATTTTACGCCCCGGCTACAACCCCATGAGCCTCATGCCCTGGACCGCTAAGAAACTGCTTTGGAACCCCGAACCGATGGGATCCGTCTTTGGGGAAGTGTGCCTTGCGGCTTGGCGCCTCAATCCCAATGACTTTGGCCGCACCGTCATAGATCTACTGGAGGAGCGCTTTGGCTGTGCCCCCTTGGCGGAGGCTTTGTCAGCACCTCTTGAGGAACGCCCTTTGGTGCATCGTTAAAAAAAGCGCAATAAAATGACCATTCCCCCTTAGAATGTTTCCTAGATCATTTCTGGCAATGAGTTAGTAAACAGAGGAAGGGATCAGGTGGTTAGAGTCGCTATCAATGGTTTTGGGCGCATCGGTCGGAACTTCATGCGTTGCTGGTTACAGCGGAAAGCCAATAGCAAGCTAGAGATTGTAGGCATCAACGATACCTCCGATCCCCGCACCAATGCCCATTTGCTGAAGTATGACTCGATGTTGGGCATTTTCCACGATGCCGAAATTAGCGCTGACGACGACTGCATTTATACCGACGGCCATGCGGTTAAATGTGTGTCCGATCGCAACCCTGAAAATCTGCCTTGGAGCGCTTGGGGGATCGATCTGGTCATTGAAGCCACGGGGGTCTTTACTAGCCGCGAGGGGGCGAGCAAACACCTCAATGCCGGTGCGAAAAAAGTTCTCATCACAGCGCCCGGTAAAGGCAACATCCCCACGTATGTGGTCGGGGTGAATCACCACACCTACGATCCCAGTGAAAACATCGTCAGCAATGCCAGTTGCACCACTAACTGCTTAGCCCCCATTGTCAAAGTGCTCCATGAAACCTTTGGCATTCAGCAGGGAATGATGACGACGACCCACAGTTACACGGGGGATCAACGCCTACTCGATGCAAGTCACCGCGATCTGCGGCGGGCACGGGCAGCAGCGATGAACATTGTGCCTACGTCTACGGGGGCTGCTAAGGCAGTCGGATTGGTGATTCCCGAGTTGCAAGGTAAGCTGAACGGAATTGCCCTGCGGGTACCCACCCCCAATGTTTCTGTGGTGGACTTTGTTGCTCAGGTGGAAAAACCCACCATTGCTGAGCAGGTGAACCAAGTGATCAAGGAAGCCTCTGAAACCACCATGAAGGGAATTATCCACTACAGTGAACTGGAACTGGTGTCTTCGGACTATCGGGGTCACAACGCCTCCTCAATTTTGGATGCGTCCCTAACGATGGTGATGGGGGGCAACCTAGTGAAGGTGGTGGCTTGGTACGATAACGAGTGGGGCTATAGCCAGCGGGTTCTGGACTTGGCAGAGCACATGGCCGCTCACTGGGCTTAATCGTTTCATTTTAAGGACTGGTTCGCAACTCACGATGCAAGATAAATCGATGTTAATGATCCCGGGGCCGACGCCGGTACCGGAGTCGGTTCTTCTGTCCCTCGGCAAACATCCCATTGGCCATCGCAGCGGTGACTTTAGCGAAATCATGGCAGCGGTGACGGCAGGGTTGAAATGGCTGCATCAGACTACAAATGATGTCCTGGTTTTGGCCGCCAGTGGCACAGGGGCAATGGAAGCCGGGATCATTAACTTTCTCAGTGCGGGGGATCGTGTCCTTGTGGGCTGTAACGGTAAGTTTGGCGAGCGCTGGGGGGAAGTGTGTGATGCCTACGGTCTCAACACTGAGCGCATTACGGCCCCTTGGGGACAGCCCCTCAATCCCGATGACTTCAAAGCAGCTCTAGAGGCGGACACGGCCAAAACGATTAAGGCGGTGATCATTACCCACAGTGAAACCTCAACGGGAGTGATCAATGACTTAGAGGCGATCAACCGCCATGTCAAAGCCCACGGCCAAGCCCTCATTATTGTGGATGCCGTCACTAGTCTGGGTGCTGTGAGTGTGCCCATTGACGAGTGGGGGTTAGATGTTGTCGGTTCTGGCTCCCAAAAGGGCTATATGATTCCGCCGGGCTTAGCCTTTGTCAGTGTCAGTGCCAAGGCTTGGGAAGCCTACAAAACGGCAACGCTGCCGAAGTTCTATCTTGACCTTGGCAAATACCGCAAAGACGCCGCCAAGAACACAACCCCCTTTACGCCACCAGTCAATCTCTTCTTTGCTTTGAAGACAGCACTGGAGATGATGCAAGCGGAGGGCTTAGAGAATATCTTTGCCCGCCACCAGCGCTTGATGCAGGCCACCCGCGCCGCCATGAAGGCACTCAACTTACCCCTTTATGCGCCGGATCACTGTGCCAGTCCCGCCATCACCGCTGTGGCACCCCAAGGGGTAGAGGCCGAAAAGATTCGCAGCCTGATGAAAAAACGCTTTGACATTGCCCTAGCGGGCGGTCAAGATCACCTGAAGGGGCAAATTTTCCGAGTGGGTCACTTGGGCTTTGTCAGCGATCGCGATATTTTGGCAGCCATCAGTGCTCTTGAAACTGTGCTTGGGGAATTGGGGTACAGCAACTTTAGCCCCGGTGCTGGGGTAGCCGCTGCCAGTCGGGTATTGACCACGGCCTAAGTGATGGAGCCTTGGTTACAGCCACCGGCAGTCCAGCAGGCACGACGCATTTGCGCCAGTTTTCAGCGGTGGGCAGGGCGATCGCTCCTGCCGGATATTGCTGAGGATGATTTGGGCTTGGCGCAGCAGTTGTTTCACTGGTCACAACCGGTGCTGTCCCACGGCTGTGAGGCAGATCCCATCCTCAACTATGGCAACCAAGCCGCCCTCACCCTATGGGAATTCCCCTGGGCCGAGTTGGTGCAACTTCCCTCGCGGCTGACGGCGGAACCCATGGCCCAAGAAGAACGCGCGAGACTTCTTGCTGAAGCAGCCCGCCAAGGCTATGCCAACAACTACACTGGTGTTCGTATTTCTCGTTCTGGGCGGCGGTTTCGCATTGAAAATGCTTGGATTTGGACAGTTTTGGATGAGACGGGTACCCCTGTCGGACAAGCAGCAACGTTTGATCAATGGCAGTTCCTGTAGGATTGATCTAACCCCCCGCGTGCTGTACAAAGTTGTCCATGAAAGAACTCCTTGCCCATTGGCTGCATCAGGTTCAAGCCTTCCGCTATCATCGCCGTACGACGGAAAGCCTCAATCAATTGATTCAGATGCTGTATGCTGAATCCCATTTGAACATTCCCTATGTCGTCTTGATTGTTACTTCCTGCGCGATCGCCACCTTTGGTTTGCTCTCCAACAGTGCAGCCGTGATTATTGGCGCCATGGTGATTGCGCCCCTGATGCTTCCTATACGGGGGTTGGCTCTCGCGGCTCTCATTGGCGAGTTTAAGATGTTTTGGCAAGCGGCCCTTGCCCTGATTGTCGGTACCCTCATGGCCATTGGCATATCTTGGACGATTGGCGTCATGGTGGGTCTTGAGGTCTATGGCAGTGAAATCATGGCACGCTCCCAACCCAATCTTCTGGATTTGGGGATTGCTGTAGCGGCTGGAGCGGTGAGTGCCTACGCGATCGCAGAACCCCGTGTCTCAAATACCTTGGCCGGCACAGCGATCGCCGTTGCCCTGATGCCCCCCGTTTGTACCATTGGCTTGGGAATGGCACAGCTCAATGCTTCCCTCAGTATTGGGGCAACGCTGTTGTATCTGACAAACCTACTGGGGATTACTCTAGCCTGCATGGTGGTTTTTGTGATTGTGGGCTATATTCCCCTGCACAAAGGTCGGCGTCCCCTCACCATTGCGGCTGCCCTCACGGGTGTCTTAGTGATTCCCTTAGCGATTAGTTTTAGCCGCCTCATTGAGCAGGCACGCTTACAACATCAGGTGCGCGAAGCTCTGACTCAGGGAACACTGACCTTTCAACGTCTTGATTTATTAGGAATGGAAACAAACTGGGTGAGTAATCCCCCCGTGGTGCGTGTCAATGTGCGTGCCCGCGAACCTGTGACTCCCAAGCAGATCGCCCTTATGGAAGAGTTTATCCAACAGCGGATGAATCGCCCGTTTCGTCTGGTGCTGCAAGTCTCAAATATTGAAGAAGTGACCTCCGAGGCACCCTTGCCGTAGGTTTTTGGAGCATTCAGCCAAAATGTTAAACTATTAGGATTGCAGCCTAGTTATATTTTGCCAACGCTTCACATCAACGCATGAGTGACTTTCTCCCCTACGCCTATCTCAATGGTCAGTTTGTTCCTTTTGCAGAGGCCAAAATTTCTGTGGCAACCCATGCCCTGCACTACGGAACCGCAGCTTTAGGAGGTTTGCGCGGTCTTCCCAACCCTGCCAATGCCAAGGAAATCCTGCTCTTTCGCCTTGAGGATCACTGTCGTCGCCTCAGTCGCAGTGCCCACTATTTGGGCTATGAATTGCCGACAAGCGAAATCAAGTCGAAGATTGTTGAATGGGTGCAAAAAAACCAACCCAGCGTGCCTTTCTATATCCGTCCTTTGGTTTATACTTCTGGGCTGGGCATTACACCACGGCTCCATGACATTGAGAAGGATTTTCTCATTTATGGCATGCCCCTTGGCGATTACCTGTCAGCCGCCGGCGTTACCTGTCGCATTAGTTCGTGGCAGCGGCAGTGCGATCGCTCGTTTCCCCTGCGGGGCAAGCTGACGACCTCCTACATTGTCTCAGCACTGGCAAAAACAGAGGCCGTTGCCTGCGGCTTTGATGAGGCGATTCTCCTCAACGATCAAGGGAAAGTCTGTGAAGCGTCGGGAATGAATCTCTTCTTGGTGCGGGATGGGCAATTGATTACGCCGAGCGTGGATCAGGATATTCTGGAGGGGATTACGCGCCGCAGTGTGATTGAACTCGCGCAAGCGGCCGGTGTTAAAGTGATTGAGCGCCCCGTGGATCGTACGGAACTGTTGATCGCCGATGAGGTCTTTTTAACCGGCACGGCTGCGCGAATCGTGCCCGTCAGTCGCATTGAGACCTACACTCTGCCGAGCGATCGCCCCCTGACACGCCAACTACAAAAACAATTACAGGCAATCGTTGAAGGCCGAGAGCCACAGTATCGTCACTGGATTGATGTCATTCCGCTCTAGCCAAAGTGGCTGTGATCCACTCATGTGAGGTACTTGCAGAGGCTCAATTCCGTTCCTTTGGGGTTCCAATAGACCTCATCAAAGATGGCATAGATCAAAAATAAGCCCCGACCACATTCACAGTCGGCGGCTGGCAACAACTCATCAGCGCTCTCAGAAACATTACTGGGCGGGGAGAAACCGTCCCCCTGATCCGTAATCACCCACCAGCATTGATCAGGAGAAAAGGTATAACGGACAAAAACCAGCTTTTCAGGGTTGAGTTGATTGCCGTGGCGAGCCGCATTAACAAGGGCTTCCTGGAGGCCTAGCCTAATTTCATCTTTGTACTGGGGGGGGAGATGACTCAGCAGAATCTCTAGAATAGGTTGGAGAAAAAGTGTTGAGGGAAATGCTAGGGTTTGCCATTGAGGTGCAACGTACGTTAACGTCATAGACGGCATAACCCGTAAAGAATAACTGGGTAGCAGGATACAGATCCGAGACTAGTCAGAGTCATTGACGGATAACCGAACCCTTCTATCTTTAGCTTAGCAAGGGAGTTGTTGCTCGCACAACCGCTGCCGGTACTACCAATGCTTCCCAATACTTCGGTCAACTAGTGGAGGCGATCGCCAAAATAGCGGCGGTAAAGATCACAGCGCACCTGAGCCAAATTTCCCTCTAGGGTAATCAATCCCAAACTGTGGAGCTTAAAGCCAATGGTGCTATCAACAAGACTGCCCTTGTCTGCTTGCAGAATCTCCCTAAAGGCGGGCACCAGGTCTTCCTGTTGCTGGAGATGCCACCACTGCCGCCGCAGGTGATCGCGATATAACCCCGTTTCTGAGGCCGCATTGGTCATTAGCTCCTGCCATGTCAGGTCTTGGCGGGCGAGGTGATAGAGGCTCAGACGAATTAGATAGGGATGACCTCCCACTAAGTGCTGAAGGTCTTGAAGCTGCTCCTCTGACAGACTCAGGCTGTGGAGGCGACACAACTCAGCAATTTGTTCTTGGTTGAATTCCGGCAGATCAATGGCTAAGCCAACGTTGAAGGGGGACTGATTAATGTCTAGGGGAATATAGACCTCCGTGCCATGAACCACAATTAGACGGAGGTTGCGCCAAATATCGCGGTTTTTGCCCTCTTCATGCCATGCCCGCAACAGGCCAAAGAAGTCACTGGCCACTTCTGGATATTCAAACACCCGATCCACTTCGTCTAGGCCGAGGACAAGCGGGCGACTCTCAAATTGCGTCCCCGGTTTTTGGCAATTGGGTAAGAGATACTCCTCAAAGTAGGTAGTGCAGTTGTATTTACTGCCAAAAATGTCATCCCAATACTCATTGAGGCGGTTTTCTAGCCCTAATCGCCGCCCGACACTGGCACAGAGCCAACGCAGTAGTTTTTCTAAATCGCTGAAGACTTGGGCATCTGCCAGTTGGAAACTGAGGGGAACAGTGCCATAGCCCTCTTGGGTCGCGCGGTAGAGGAGCCGTGCCATGAGTGAGGTTTTGCCCATTTGGCGGGGAGCTTTGATGCGAATGAGGGAGCCGGGTTGCAAGAGGGTTTCACGACAGCGTTGCTCAATGGGGGGCCGCTCAATATAAAAAGCCGAGGCCACTTCCACCTGCCCTTCTGGGAGTTCTGGCTCAGCCACAGGAACAGGGGCACCATCACCCACCAATATGCCCGTTTGAGCAGGTTCAGCAATGGTTTCTGGGGCGAGATCGCTACTAGTTGCCACAGGAGCTGTCGTGGCATTTACCAAGTCGAGAATCTCTTGCAGCAGGGTGTCGGTGTCCGCTGGCGATCGCCAGAAGCGCTGTTGGAGGCGATGCAGGTAGCCCCGCAACTCATAATTCAAGGGCATATCCAGCGGAAAATTGACCCGCACAGGCAAGATAAAGGGACGGCGATCGCCCCGTTGGGCTTGCAACTGTTTGACGGTGCGGACTTCCTCAAGCACCATTTCACTTTTCGCCGCCCTTTGTGACAGCAACAGAACAAAGAAATCACACCGCTTTAGCTCCTGATCAATCCGCTGTGCCCATACCTCACCAAGGCAGATACTTTGGCTGGCCATAAAGGGTTGGTGGCCCGCTTTTTGCAACACCTCTTGGAGCGCACTTGCCAACTGCAAATCGGTGCCGTCACTGGAGTGACTGATAAAAACATGGCGACCTTGGTTGGGAAGGGCGGCGGTAGCTGCCGGTGGAGAGGACACTGGTTTCGGTTCGGTCGCTTGGGGGGACAGTGTGGAAACAGAAGGCAGCGGACTGGGCAACACCGCAGCACCCTCATCCTTCCTTGGCGATCGCCAGAGGTCTTGAACGGGCGTTTTGAGAAATTTACCAAGGCGAAGCCAAAAGGATTTGGGCACCTCCACCTGTTGCAGGCTGGCAAGGGCATCGGTAGCCGTGGCAAAGCGCTCGTAGGGAGAAGGGTGAATTAGTTTATTGACAAACTGCACTAGGCGATCGCTCACTGGTACAGCCGCCTGCCAACACCAACAACCATAGGGGTCTTGGGTGAGTTGCAGGGGACTCAACCCCGTCAATGCCTGTACAGCCACCATCCCCAAGGAGTAGAGATCACTGGCTGGCCGAGGACGACCCTGGGCTTGCTCTGGAGCCATATACCCCGGTGTGCCAATGGCGATCGTCTGCGGATTCGTCTCTCCCACCAGGGTACCGCCGCCAATGGAGACCCCCATCTCCTTCACAGCGCCAAAATCAATCAGTACCAAGCGGTGATCCGATTGGCGACGAATCAAGTTATCGGGTTTAATATCGCGGTGGATGACACCACATTGATGCACAAAGGCCAGAATGCCAAGGGCATCTTGGAGCAACTCAATCAGCCGTGCTGCTGGCCAAGCGCAGCCCGGCATCAATTCCTGCCGCAGGACTTGGCCCTCAATGAAGTCTTGGACAAGGTAAAATTCGTTGTCCTCCTCAAAGTAGGCCAGGAGGCGGGGGATTTGCTCATGGCTACCCAGCCGCTCTAGAATTTGTGCCTCCCGTTGAAAGAGCGATCGCGCCAAGGGGAGAAACGCCGCATCGGTACGGGCGGGTCGCAGGTACTTGACCACGCATTTGGCACGAATGGGACGGTGAACATCCTCAGCAAGAAACGTCTGGCCAAAGTTCCCAGCTCCCAAGACTCGAATGAGTTTATAGCGCCCGCCCAGGGTTTTCCCAATCATGGTTAATGTGTGGTTTTGCTGCCCGTTGTTGATATTTGTTGATATATCTTGGCATAGGCACTTCCTTTTTCCCCACTGCAGACCCACTGGCTAAGTTGACACAGGCAAGGGCTAGATCCCGAGGTTGAGGGGAATAATTTGACCAAAGAGGCCGAGGCTCCAAACTCTTTGAATGGGCAATTCCGTCACAAAGAGGGTCGCCACCCCCAAGTTGTAGGATTGGGTGTTGTAACTAATGTAGCGTTCGATCTCCTCTGCAGGACGGGACTCCAGCTGCTCGCAAAATTCCAAGGCCAGCAGGGCGATCGCGCTATCGCGATGGACGATCTCTGGACACACTTGGGTTAAAAGGAAGGCGTTCATTTCCGCTGCGGCGCGGCGTTGATAGTCGGCAGGGGTGGGATTAGTCAGAACCGCAGCAATAATCCCCAAGAGAAAAAAGGCGCCACCGCCCCACCAAAGAGGGCGTGCCATGACTTGGGAAAGGAGAGGCACTTTCATAGGAGAGTTCTCTATGCTATGCTAGAAGACTAGCTTAGGAAGCATGGCGAGCGTAGCCAAGTGGTTAAGGCAGTGGATTGTGGTTCCACCATTCGTGGGTTCGAGTCCCATCGCTCGCCCTTTATTCTAGTGGATGATGTACCGAGTGGGTGTGTCCGTGGCACGACGGCTACGATGGGGATGTCTTGTACTGTTGTTGAGCCTGTTACTGGTTGCCTGTGGCGGTGATGGGCCTCGCAAAGGGGATGACAGTATTGTCATTGGTACCACGGCTCGCCTGCGCACCCTAGACCCTGCTGATGCCTACGAAAATTTGGCGGGATTGCTGCTGTTGAATTTGGGCGATCGCCTCTATACCTACGAAGGCAAAAACCTCACTCCCCAACTGGCCACAGCCTTACCCCAGGTGAGTGAGGATGGCCTTACTTACCGCATTCCTCTGCGGCGGGGGGTTCGCTTCCACGATGGCACGCCGTTTAATGCAGCAGCCATGGCCTTTTCCCTTGAGCGATTTATGAAGAGTGGCGGCCAACCCGCCTCGCTGCTCGCAGGACGAGTCAAAGACATTAAGGCGATCGCTGAGGATTTACTAGAAATTCGCCTCAAGGAACCCTTTGTGGCTTTTCCCCATTTGTTGGCCTTTAGTGGCCTGTGTGCCGTTTCTCCGACAGCCTATGGAGCAGCGGGCGATCGCTTTTTGCCGACGCAGTTTGTAGGCACAGGCCCTTACCGTTTAGCGGCCTACAGTACTGATGGGGTGCGCCTTGAACCCTTTGCAGACTATTGGGGCACCAAACCCCAAAATGCTGGGATTCGCTTACAAATCTTCTCCAGCAGCGCCAATCTCTACAATGCCTTCCGCACGGGGGCTGTCGATGTGGCAATCGGCGCTCTCGATCCCAATCAAATGCGTGCCCTTAGGGCTCAAGCTACAACAAAGGACTGGCAGGTGATTACCGGGGCAGGCAACGCTGTGACCGTCCTAAGCATTAATTTGCGCCAACCGCCTTGGGATCAATTGGCGGCACGGCAGGTTTTGGCGGCCAGTGTCAATCGTCAACGTCTCACGGAACGGGTCTTTTTGGGGGAGGCAGAGCCCCTGTACTCATTGGTGCCCAGTTTATTTCCTGTGAGTGAACCCGTCTTTCGCGATCGCTATGGAGACGGCGATTCGAGCCAAATAGACCACTGGTTGCAGAACACGACCATTTCACCGCAGCAGCCCTTGGTGGTCAACCTTTGGTACCGTGCCAATGTGCCTAGTAATGTGCTGGCGGCAACGGTTCTTAAAGCTTCATTAGAACGGGATTTAGGCGATCGCGTTCAGGTGCAATTGAACAGTGCCGACTCCGCCACGATCTACCGCAATTTAGAAAGTGGAGCCTATCCCTTGGTCTTGCTCGACTGGTACGGTGATTTTTACGATGCCGATAACTACCTTGAACCCTTCCTGAGTTGCGATCGCGGTTCTGTGGAAACAGGCTGTGAAAGTGGTGCCAGTGCGGCGTGGGGATCCTTCTTCTACAGTCCTGAGGCCAACGACCTAATTGTTGCCAGTCGCCGTGAGGCCAATCCCCAACGCCGTGGGGTACTATTGCGTCAGCTTCAGGAACTCAATGCCAAGGCCGTGGCCTTTTTGCCCCTGTGGCAGAGTGAAACCATCCTCTTTGCTCAACCCCAGTTGCGCGGGTTAGCCCTTGATGTCAACCAACTCTTTGCCTTTGCCCCCCTGCAGAAAGCGCCAAAAGATCAATGAGTCCCCGAAAGCAACGCTTGGATAGTCTTCTTGTGGAGCGGCATCTGTGTGAGAGCCGCCAACAGGCACAACGCTGGATTCGCGCCGGGGAAGTGCAGGTCAACCATGTCCCCATTGATAAGCCGGGTACGCTGGTGGCGGTGGATGCCACGATTCAGGTGAAGGCAAAATCCGCCTATGTTTCGCGGGGAGGTGAAAAACTTGCCCATGCCCTAGGGGTTTTTCCTGTGGTGGTGCGCGATCGCGTGTGTTTAGATGGCGGTATTTCCACGGGCGGCTTTACGGATTGTCTGCTGCAAGCGGGCGCGAAACAGGTCTATGGGATTGATGTCGGCTATGGCCAAGTGGATTGGAAACTGCGCCAAGACCCCCGCGTTATCCTCAGGGAACGCACCAACCTGCGCTATCTAACCTCCGCTGATCTCTACACTGACGATGCGCCCCGCCCCGATCTTGGGGTAGTGGATGTCTCTTTTATTTCCCTGACCAAAGTTTTACCCGCCCTATGGGAATTATTGCTGCCGCCGCGAGAGCTAATTGCCTTAATTAAGCCGCAATTTGAAGTGGGGCGCGATTACCTCGGCAAACATGGTGTGGTGCGCGATGCCAAGGCGCGTCAAGAAGCTGTGGATCAGGTGATTGCCGCCGCCGAAGCTTTGGGGTGGCAGTGCCACGGTGTGACTCCCTCGCCGATTTTGGGGCCTGCGGGCAATCAAGAATTCCTTGCCTATTTTTCCTGTCGTACTGTGAAGAATGCTTCCTTAGAGAACGAGATGGTATCATCAACCTGACAAAAATGACGATTTTTCCAGAATGCAGCAAGTGGCACCGTTTATTCCTCCTTGGGCAAAATGGCTCAATGGCATCTTTTTGGTGTGCCTAGGACTGGGCATTCTTGCCTTCTGTGGCTACCTCTATAACTTTCGTGAGACGTTGATACTGTACGCACCGTTTCTCCTTCAGGCGGCAATTACGACGTTTTTGATCTCAGTCTTTAGTTTGCTCTTGGCGGTAATCTTGGGGGCGATCGCCACCTGGGCAAGGTTGCATCCTGTCCCGCCACTGCGCTGGCTCAGTACGGTTTACATTGAATTTGTGCGCGGTACCCCGACTTTGGTGCAACTGCTGGTGTGGGGCTTTGGCATTGGTGGCCTCTTGAGTCAATTGGGTTTTGATCCTCGGCAAATTGCCTTTGATGTCATGACCGTGCTGCAAAGCAACCGCTTGGTGTCGCCGCTTTTTAACTACATTTTCTACGGCATTCTTGGCTTGGGCTTTAACTATGGTGCCTATTTGAGTGAGGTCTTTCGCAGTGGCCTAGAGGGGGTTCCCAAGGGACAAACGGAAGCCAGCCTCAGCCTTGGCCTCTCGGGTCGGCAAACCCTATGGCGGGTTATTCTGCCCCAAGCCATTTTGATTATCCTGCCCCCCTTTACCAATAACTTCATTACGCTGATGCAGGACTGCGCTCTCTTGGTGGTGATTGGCGTGCCGGAACTACAAAACATGACGAGTACCTTTGCCAATCCCATTACCGATCCGCAGCGGAAGCTCTTTATCTATATCTTGGGTGCGATGTTCTACTTTGCCCTCTGTTTCCCTCTATCACGGCTCTCCCGCTTCCTTGAGCGACGGTGGCAGCGATCAACTATTTCATAGTCAAAACCGTTATGAGTATGATATAGTAAGCATAGCTGTTAAAAAATGTGAACAGCTCTATTCAACCTGTCGTAGTTAGGAGTACGAGGTTTTCTATGTCTGACTGTCTGCGTGTTGGTCAGCCCGCCCCGGATTTTGAAGCGGTTGCTGTTTATGACCAAGAGTTCAAAACCGTCAAGCTCTCGGACTATCGCGGTAAGTACGTTGTTTTGTTCTTCTATCCTTTGGACTTCACGTTTGTTTGCCCCACGGAAATTGTCGCTTTTAGCGATCGCTACGATGAATTTGCCAAACTGAACACCGAAATCCTTGGCGTGTCCGTGGATAGCCAGTTCTCCCACTTGGCTTGGACGCAAACCGATCGCAAAGCTGGCGGTGTTGGCGATCTCAAATATCCCCTCGTGTCTGACCTGAAAAAAGAGATCAGCACTGCCTACAACGTGTTGACCGAGGAAGGGGTGGCCCTGCGCGGTCTCTTCATCATTGACAAAGAAGGGATTATCCAACACGCCACAATCAATAACTTGGCCTTTGGCCGCAGCGTTGATGAGACCCTGCGGGTGCTGCAAGCGATTCAATACGTTCAAGCTCACCCCGACGAAGTCTGCCCCGCTGGCTGGCAACCTGGCGACAAAACGATGAACCCTGACCCTGTCAAATCCAAGGTCTATTTTGAAGCGGTGGGCTAATTGCCCCTCTTTCTCAGACTGATCCGTGCGCCGAACCTGCCCTTGGGGTGGGTTCTTTTTTGGTTTCGCCAAGACCTGTGAGAAAACGTTAGGGTGGAAGAGAAGGCCTGTTGCCGAATGGGGAGGCAAACATGACCGTTGATCGCCGCCTAATGCAAGCGATAGAAACACTGGGGTACCGAGTTACCGCAGGGGATGTGGCGGGTACGGTGGGATTACCGCTGCAGACAGCCGAAAAAGGATTAATGGCCTTGGCTGCCGATGTTGGCGGAACGCTGCAAGTGGCCGAAAGCGGCGATATTGCTTACGTCTTCCCGAGAAATTTTCGCAGTATCCTCCAAGCAAAGTACTGGCAACTGCGACTGCGGGCGGTGGCGCAGCGGGTTTGGGGTGTTGTTTTCTACCTGATTCGCATTTCCTTTGGCATTTTTCTCATTGTTTCGATAATTCTGATTTTTCTGGCGATCGCCATCATTTTAATTGCCCTTTCCAGTCAAGGACGAGACGGTGATGATCGCGGCCAAGGCAGCTCTTGGGGGGGCGGTGGCATCAATTTTTGGGTCTTTCCCGACTTTTGGTATTTCTTTGGCGATCCTTCTCCCCAGCGATCGCGCCCACGGTCACAGGACAATGACGAGGAAATGAACTTCTTTGAGGGAGTCTATTCCTTCCTCTTTGGCGATGGCAATCCCAATGCCGACCTCGAAGAACGCCGCTGGCAACTGATTGGCCAAGTGATCCGCAACAATGGCGGGGTAGTGACCGCAGAGCAAATTGCCCCCTATCTCGATTTAGAAACCGATGCGGGGGACGATGAGTGGTATATGCTGCCGGTGCTCACCCGCTTTAATGGTCGCCCCGAGGTCACAGAGACAGGGCAGATTATCTATCGCTTTCCTGAGTTACAAACGACGGCTCAAACTCGCAAAGGGCAACGGCAGACGCTTCCCCCCATCTTGGAAGAGCACCGCTGGCGCTTTAGTCGGGCACCCGCTTGGCAAATTATGGTGGCCATTGGCTTGGGCTGTGTCAATCTGATTGGGGCGCTGATGCTGTGGTACCTCTTGGGAGATGGGGCGATCGCCCAAGAACTGGGGGGACTGGTGGCCTTTGTGGCCTCCATCTTCTGGATTTTGTTGGGCTATGGTATTGGCTTTTTGGGTATTCCCTTGGGGCGGTACTACTGGCTACTGTGGCAAAATCAACGCATTCGCGATCGCAATGCTCGCCGTTACCACTATGCCAATATCCTAGCCAATCCCACACCGCAGTTGCGTGCCAAATTACGGGCGGCTCAAGCCTATGCCCAGCAGCGGCAAATCCGTGAACAGGATGTCATTTATCGCTCAGATCAGGATTTAGTGGAGCAGGAACTTGCCCAATCGGAAGCCATCGATCGCGAGTGGTTACGTCGACTGGAATCGGAGTAGATCATGCCCCGTTCCGCTCTACGCCCAGCGGCTGCCACAGGAGATCTCGAGGCCATTCAAGCCCTCCTAGAAGCGGCGCTTGCCCCCAAGGGGATAGGGGTCACCGTGAGCCAGCGGCGCGAATGTCTCTTGTTGCGCCTCCAGTGTCCAACGAGTGTCCCGGCTGCAATTGTGTTAACGCTGCTCGCTCGCGAACTGATCCACTGGCCAAGCTATGTCCACAGCAGCATCCTGATCACGGCCTGCCAAGACAGCCATGAACTCTGGGAAGAGGTGCTTGATCTGACCAGTCCCCATGAGTTACAACGCCTTGCCGAGGGGGAGCACCTGCGCCAGCACCTTCCCATTGCTTCAGCCACCCGCAAGGAAGAGTTTGGCATTCCTGTACAACCCCTCAGCACCAAAGATTGCCAAGTGATCGCAGCGGGGTTGGGTCTATCGCTCCTTCTCCTTGCGTCAGAGCAGGTGACGTTTTTGCTCAGTCCGCTGATTACCCTTGTCCACGAAATGGGTCATGCAGTAATGGCGTGGCTCTTTGGCTATCCAGCGGTTCCCGCCTTTGATTTTCGCTACGGTGGTGGCGTCACTCTCCATGGCGATCGCGCAGGCGGCCTTGTCCTGCTCATTTATACCGGATTGCTGGCCTTGGCCTATTTCTACCGTCACCATCGGCTTACCCTTATTTGCCTTGGGGTCTTTACGCTGCTTTATACCCTTGTGGCCTTTAGTCCTGTCCATGAAATGCTCTTTGTAGCGATGGGGCATGGTTTTGAACTCATTTTTGCCGTCATTTTTCTCTACCGTGCCCTCAGTGGTTGGGGCTGCCGCTATCCCATTGAACGTCCCCTCTACGGTATGGTGGGGTTTTTCATTGTGTTTTTTAACATGCGCTTCGCTTGGCAGTTGCAGTTTAATCCTGTGTTTCGGGAGATGTACCTAATGGGCAAAGGGGGCATTGATCACGATTTTGTTCGCTTGGCTCGCGATTTTCTGCACACCGATTTAGCAACCGTGGTCGGCTTCTACGGTTTTTTTGTGGTTCTGACACCGCCGATCGCCTTCCTGCTCTATCGTTACCGCCAGCTCATGCTGTATTTAT
>NZ_DVEH01000012.1 GCF_015295825.1 Thermosynechococcus sp. M98_K2018_005 | reverse complement strand
ATAAAAAAAGGGGCAAGCAGCCCCCTCGGAGTTGAATGAAAGACATTAATCGCTAGGAAAACATTGGCAGGTGAGAATAGATGGCTGTCCAGAGGGGACTCCAAGGCCCAAGGTTGAGCACTAGCGCTGCGATCGCCACGGTGCTGCTGAACCATGTCAGCCATTGGGCGTAGATATTTGCTCCTTGTTTTTGCGCTTGTAGGTGTTCAACGGTTTGCTGAAGCTGCTTGACTTCTTGGTTGAGATCTGCAATCTCATGGTGTAGCTCGTCAATTTCACGATCGCGATCGCTAACTGTGGCATAACAAGCTGCTAGTTCTGCCTCTTTTTCGCGACAGGTGGCTTCAATCGTGTTTAAAGAAGCGGTCAATGTCGCCGTTTGACTGGCGTATTCCTCTTCAAGGCTGCTACTGCGCTGGTAGGCGGTTTCTAGTTCTTGGCGATAGCGATCGCAATTGTCCCGTAAGGCTTCGTTTTCCGCTTGGCTATTGTTGAGGGCATTCGTCAATTCCGCCACCTGCTGGCGATAGTCATTGACTTGAGTTTGCAGTTCTTGGTGTTGGTCTTCTAGCTCTTGACAGCGGTTTTGCAGCCGCTCCACCTCTGAGCGCAATTGCTCAATTTCTTGGCGCTGGCGATCGCGCTCCTGTTCGTTACGGGTCACCAGTTCCTTTAGCCCTTCAATCCGCTGGGCCTGCTCACTAACAATCCGGTGCAGGCGATCGCACTCTTCCTTCATAAGTTGCACAGAACACTTGTACTGCCGCTGTACCCAAGTCCGTAAAAATGATAGGCCAGAGATGGTAAATCCAATCAGGGCATAGGTGCCCACCAGTGCATGACCCGTGGCCGACATCTGTAACATATTGAACCCCTGAACCTCAGTTGAATCTCAATGAAAACGCCGCAATCCAGAATACAGCCCTTTTCCTAAGGATGGAACCCGCCCAAAACAGTCAAAGCCGCTGTTGGACAGGCCTCTATTCTTTTATTCTTTGGTGATCGCTCCCCCATGCAGGTGCAGAGGGATAACGTTTGGGAATGAATGCAGAAACTTCTATTTCCTAGTCTAGCGAGGGAGAATGACCGTTGGGGCTAGCTTCTTGCCAGCATTGGTACAATAAGGGATGCACTTGAATTTGCAAGGGGAAGACCAATGACCGAGGCACCTGTATTGCCCATTCTGTTGATGGGGATTGCGAACTTTTTGCAGATTTACTTAATTGTGCTGCTGATTCGCGTACTGCTGTCGTGGTTTCCCAATATCAACTGGTACAATCCGCCCTTTTCGATTCTCAGTCAGTTAACGGATCCCTACCTGAATATCTTTCGTGGTCTGATTCCCCCCATCGGTGGCCTTGACTTTTCGCCGATGATTGCCTTCTTCCTCTTGCAATTTATTGTCCAACTCTTATCGGGGTTCTCCAGTAGCGCCACGTTCTTCTAAATCATCGCTAGCCTAGGGTGCAATCGCCATGTCAACGCTGCCTGCGTTTCAGGATGAATTTGATGTCATTGTTGTCGGTGCCGGTCACGCCGGCTGTGAAGCGGCCTTGGCAACGGCACGGTTGGGCTGTCGTACCCTCTTGCTGACCCTCAACCTCGATAAAATTGCTTGGCAGCCCTGTAATCCTGCGGTGGGTGGCCCGGCAAAATCGCAACTGGTGCATGAAGTGGATGCCCTCGGGGGCGAAATTGGGCGTGTGACTGATCGCACCTATCTGCAAAAGCGGCTCCTGAATGCCTCACGGGGGCCAGCGATCTGGGCGTTGCGGGCGCAAACGGATAAGCGCGAATACAGCGCAGTGATGAAGCAGGTGGTGGAAAATCAGCCCAACTTGCTCGTGCGCGAGGGCATGGTCACCGATTTAGTCCTTGATGCCAATGAGGCGGTGATTGGGGTTGAAACCTACTTTGGCGTCGCCTTTCGCTGTCAAGCGGTGATCCTGACAACGGGAACCTTCCTCGGTGGCCGTATCTGGGTAGGGAATAAATCCATGGCCGCTGGTCGTGCTGGCGAATTTGCCGCCGAGGGACTCTCCCAAACCTTAGCGCGGCTCGGCTTTGAGGTGGATCGCCTGAAAACGGGAACGCCCGCACGGGTGGATCGGCGATCGGTGGACTACAGCAAGATGGAACCGCAACCCCCGGATGAGCAGGTACGCTGGTTTAGCTTTGACCCCACAGCATGGGTGGAAAGGCCCCAAATGAACTGCTACTTGACCCGCACCACCGCTGCCACCCACCAACTCATTCGCGAGAATTTGCACCTGACACCCGTCTATGGCGGTTGGGTGGATGCCAAAGGCCCCCGCTACTGCCCCAGCATTGAGGATAAAATTGTTCGCTTTGCTGATAAAGAAAGCCATCAAATTTTCATTGAACCCGAAGGTCGTGATACACCAGAACTCTATATCCAAGGCTTTTCCACGGGGTTACCGGAACCGCTGCAACTGCAACTGTTGCGCACGCTGCCGGGGCTAGAAAACTGCATCATGCTGCGTCCGGCCTATGCAGTGGAATACGACTACTTGCCGGCAACCCAGTGCTTTCCCACCTTGATGACGAAAAAGATTCAGGGGCTGTTTTGTGCCGGGCAAATCAATGGCACCACCGGCTATGAGGAAGCAGCGGCCCAAGGGATTGTGGCCGGAATCAATGCCGCTCGCTTTGTTCAGGGGAAACCAATGATCACCTTCCCGCGGCAACAGAGCTACATCGGCACCCTCATTGATGATTTGTGCACCAAGGAACTGCGGGAACCCTACCGCATGCTCACCAGCCGCTCGGAATATCGGTTGGTCTTGCGATCAGACAATGCTGACCAGCGGCTTACCCCCTTGGGGTATGAGATTGGCTTGGTGAGTGAAGCCCAGTGGCAGGTGTTTCAAGCAAAGCAACAGCGCCTTGCGGCTGAGACCCAACGCCTGCAAACAACGCGCATTAAAGCCCATGAACCCGTGGGCGAAGCGATTGTGGCCGCAACGGGGCAAGCAATTAAGAGTGCCATTGCCCTTGATGAGTTGCTGCGGCGATCGGGGGTGCACTACGAGCTATTGGATCGCCATGGCCTTGGGAATCCGGACTTGAGCCCCCAAGAGAAAGAGGCGGTTGAAATTGCCATTAAGTACGCAGGCTACATTGAACGGCAGCAACGGGAAATTGAGCAGATTGCTCGCCAAGAACAGCGTCCGCTCCCTGCGGATTTGGATTACTTTGCCATCCCCACCCTTTCAATGGAGGCACGGGAAAAACTGAGTGCTATCCGCCCCCTCACCATTGGTCAAGCTAGCCGTATTGGTGGGGTAAATCCGGCAGATATTAATGCCCTTTTGGTCTATCTCCAGGTGCAACAGCAGCGGCAATCCCTAACGGCGGTAGGGGGCTAAGACAAAGTGGCCGGCTGGTTGGGCGAATTGGAGCTGGCCTATGCTGGGCGGCAAGGACAAACGATTCCAGTGCGGGCCTATGCCTCGGCACCCCTAAAGCTGCAACGGTCGTTTTATCCCGAGGGAAGGCGGATCTGCCACAGTGTGATCCTGCATACGGCGGGGGGCTATGTGGGGGGCGATCGCCTGCACCAAAAGATTACCCTTCAACCCCAGTGTCGTGCCCTGTTGACAACGGCTGCTGCCGCCAAGGTCTATGGTCGTGCCCAAATCCCTGTAGAACAAACAATCCACTGCCATGTTGCCGATGACGCTGTTTTAGAATGGCTACCGCAAGAAACAATTGTCTTTGAGGGTGCCCAATTTCATCAATGCCTGCGCATTGACCTTGACCCTCAAGCACAGGTGGGTCTTTGGGAGATGACCCGCTTTGGCCGCACGGCTCGCGGTGAAGCCTTTAGTTGTGGCTATTGGCGTTCCCATACGGAGGTGTGGCAGGGGGGGGTGCCCCTGTGGATCGATCGCCAACGGATTGAGGGTACAACAAGGATGCTGACGGCAATGAATGCCTTGCAGGGGTCTCCCCTCATGGGGACATTGGCTTGGGTAGGTAGGGAAGTGAGCAGCGAACAGATACAGCGGCTGCGGGATTTAGCAATGCAGATTCAGGGGGAGATGGGTGTCAGTGCCCTGATTCGTGGGGTGGTTTGTCGCTATCGCGGTCACTCCATGGGGGAATTACGGCGCTGGTTTGTGGCGGCTTGGCAATTGCTGCGGCAGGGGCAAGATTCTCATCTTACGGCTTGTTATCCCCGGGTGTGGCCACGATGACCCGCAATATTGCTCTTACGGATTACGAGGGGCAACAAATTAAAAAAATTAGTGCTTGGCTGCGGGAGGAAACGACCCCTCTGCAACAGAGGGTGCAATCGGTCAATGCCACAGTCGAGCGGAAGGTCAGTCGGATGTTGTCCCCTGAACCCCTAGCCATTCTGTGCAAGGCGGGCGATCGCCTACTGGCTAATAGTGATCAGGCTTGGCAACACCTGAAACAGCGATTGGGGAACACTTGGATTCCAGTCGACCACTGGCAGGATCTCAAGGATCAACCCCTAGAGGTGTGCGATCGCCTGCAAGCTAGGGGTACCGGTGCGGCCTTGACCAAAGCTGCCGTGGCAGTCCTAATCACTGCTCCCTCATTAGTGACGTTAAGCGAAGAATTGAGTGGCGAGTTGATCCCCGTGATTGGCATTGCTTTGGGGGTTCTGGAAAGCGAACAATTTGCCCAAGAAGTGGCAACGACCGCGCGATATGTTTATCAGTTGCGTTGGCTACTGCGTGCTCACGGTGGCAGTGGAGTGGATCTCGCTTGCAGTTGATCGCCAATGCGCTGTAGAGCAGCCATAGGGCCAGTGAGGAGGAGGCGATCGCCCACCATTAAGGAACAGTCCTCCTTGGGTTCTAATAGGAGCGTTCCCTCTCGCCGCAGGGCACGGATGGTGACGGTCTCAGGCAGATGCAGATCGGCAATGGTGCGATGTTGTTCGCCAATCGCGTCGGGCAACATGATCCACAGAAACCAGGTTTCCCCTTGGGGCACACTGACACGGCCATTGATCAGGGCTTCACAAGCCTCAAACTCTGCTGGCTGACCAACAATCAAGAGGCGATCGCCCCCCTCAAGACAGGCTTCCCCACTGGGATAATCCACCTCGGTACCATCGGCACGGACAATCGCCAATAGAGTCACCCCCGTCAACTGTCGCAGTTGAATTTCCCCAAGACTCATGCTCCGAATGGGGGAGTCCTCAGGGACGGTCACCCAGCGACTATTCATATCCTGAGCCGCTTGCCGCAGGAGACGGGCGGTTCCCTCAGGGGGAGTATCGCCGCGCAAATTGGCGTAGTGGCTGTCGCGCACCTGTTGTACCTGCTGCTGAATGTGACGCTCACCCATACCTAGCGTAAAGAATAGATGAGCGGCCAACTCCAGACTGGCTTCAAACTCGGGTTGCACCACCTCCCGTGCCCCTAGTTGATAAAGCAACTCAATGTCGCGATCGCTATTGGCGCGCACAATGACATCTAGTTCCGGGGCAAACTCTAGGGCACGCTTGAGACAGAGGCGGGTACTCATACTATCCGAGAGGGCGATCGCCATACCAAGGGCTTGATCGACGCCTGCTTTGGCCAGAATGGTGGTACTGGCAGCGTTGCCGTAAATGTAGGGCAGTTGGGCATCGCGCACTTCGTTAATCACCGTTTCACTTTGCTCAATCACCAACACGGGATAATTTTGTTTTTGGAGGAGTTTCACCACACTCTTGCCGACGCGACCATAGCCACAGACAATCACATGGTTCCGCTGCGGCAACCCTGTTAAATCCATGTCGAGGATTTCATCTTCCTTGAGGATGCGGCGCAGTAGAGGTAGTTCCAAGAGCACGGGCACCAGCCTTAACAAAAAGGGTGTCACCAGCAACGTCACTGCTGTCGTGCCGAGGGTGAGCAGATAAACTTGTTGGGACACCAACCCCAAGCCCCGCCCTGCCGTCAGCAGCACAAAGGAAAATTCCCCAATCTGAGCCAGCCCAATCCCCGCCAGTAACGACGTTTTCCAGGAATAGCCAAAGAGCTTGACAATGGGCGTGGTGATTAGGAATTTACCTAGAATCACTAGGCTTACCAGTTCAATAATGCGATCCAAGTGCTGCCAGAGAAACACAGGATCAATGAGCATACCAATGGAAGCGAAGAAGAGCGTTGTAAAGACATCGCGGATCGATTCCACATAATCGAGGGTTTGATCGGCATACTCCACCTCGGAGATCATCAGACCCGCAATAAAGGCACCAATCTCAATCGAGAGCCCCAAATACTGGGTCAGCAGGGCAATTCCCAAACAAAGGGCAACGACACCTAAAAGGAAAAGCTCACGACTTTCTGTTTTGGCCAGTAGCCGTAGCAGAGGGGGCAGCAACCACATCCCAGCGGCGATCGCCCCCACGGCAATTAAAGCAATGGTCAGGACTGCTTGGCCGAGGGCGAGTCCCAACTCCTCTGGAGGTTTGTTCAGGGCAGGTAAGACGGCAATCATCAAGCCCACCGCCAGATCCTGCACCACCAAGATGCCCAGCATAATTTGCCCTTGGATCGACTCCAGCTCATTGCGATCCATGAGGCTGCGTAGCACCACTGCCGTTGAAGAGAGGGAGAGGACAGCACCGAGGAAAATCCCCTGATTGGGGGAACTCACCCAGCCAACCCCAACGGAAATGAGCGTTGTAACTGCAATAGTCAGGAGAATTTGCAGGGCACTGCCCCCCAAGCTAACCCCTTGGACTTTCCGAATTTCACCGAGAGAGAAGCTCACCCCTAGGGCAAAGAGCAAAAAGGCCACCCCCAGTTGTGCCAAACCTTCCACTTGAGGCACTTCCTTGAGAAGTCCCAAGCCCGTTGGCCCCACCAACATACCCGCTAAAAGGTAGCCCAGCAGGATCGGTTGTCGCAGCAAAGCCGCCAACACACCCCCCACTGCCGCTGCCCCCAGTACCACACTGAGGTCAATGACAAGGCGAAAATCTTCGGTCATGGGATCTAATGCTAGGGCATCAATGCCAGCATCTGAGAGACAACGGCAAAACTTTCACTATAGAGGAAGTCCTGTCCCCAGCGCTGAAGTTCTTGACTCAAGAGCACCTCAGCCGTGAGATCACTCAGGGGAGACACGTGGTAGGTACGGCACATTTGAGCACTGCCCCCGGCCTCCATGCGCATACAGCCACGGGTTTCTGAGCAAATGATGGTACAGCAATCGGTTTGGAGATTGGAGGAGGTGAGTTTGAGGTCAATTAAATCCCCCAGCACGAGGCCAGCATCACCCGTTGGAATCCCTGCCAACTCTGCTTTGATCAACCGTTGATCGGGAGCCACCAGTTCTACGTGATAGACATCATAGTCACCGCACTCGTGGTGGATCTGGCGCGGCTGCCACTGAAGCCGGGAGGCTAACCAGCCAAGGTACATTAAAGCTTGGGCGGGGTTGCCCTTTTCGTAGTCAATGACTACCTGGTCAATATCCTTGATGGCCAAGCGGCGTTCTGGGGGATCAAAAGCTTCGGCGGCCAGTTCTTGCCATGCCCCCAGACGGCGCCAGTTCAAATCTACGAAGGGGAGATGTTGTTCCAGCAAAGGAGCAATCGCCCGCAGACCTCGCAGCGGATCGAGAAATTCACTGGAATCGACAATCACCCGGCTAAATTGAGGCGCAAGGGTTTGAAACAACTCAAAGTTATTGAACAAGTCCCCCTTCCACCACAAAAAGCAGGGTAGCTCACGAATGATTAAAGACTGCAACAGGGGTTCGACCCGCTGGAAGGCGCTATGGGTGCCCTTGAGGGTAATGTATTCACAGCAAACGAGAGAACTGCGCATCTTTTTGTTGATCGGACAGTAGGCCGCCACCTGAGCAGTAATTCCCATATCTTCGCCAAGGGTAGGACACAGGGCAATCACCCGACAGGGATTTTGACTGGCGATCGCATCAGCAATGCCACTACCGCGCATATCTACCGCATAGCGATCGCTCCGAGGGGTTCCCTGAGCATATTCTGCCTGCAAAGCCTGCCGCAGTTGGGGCGTGACTCGACCCGTCAAGGGCAAGTTGTGATTCTTTTCAGCAGCACGAATCGCCGACTGCATCCGCGGGCCAAGAATGCCATCAATGGGGCCTGTGTAGTAGCCCAAGGCCGCTAGCAATTGTTGGGTATCATCCGCCTCATAGACAACTAGGGTAAAGGTGGTTGCCCGCACTGCTGCTGGAGCCGTACCATCCCCGCCATGGCTGAGCCAAATTTGCTGCAAACTTTGCTCAATATCATCCAACGAGACATCCACGGGATCTTGGAGCGCTACGAGGGGAGTTGATTCAGTTGCCATACCTAGGTACCTGTCTGTGAATGAAGTTCGGCCTTTATTCCCACCTCTTTCTATGATGGGCAAAGATCACAGTCGCCGCCACCGCCGACCATCGGCATTAATCATCGCTTCTGCGGCATCGGGATCCCATGTCCCCGCTTCATAGGTGGGAATTGTGTCTGGATCCGTAGGGGCATCCCAAGCACTGAGCACCGGCATCACCACCCGCCAAGCAGCTTCCACCTCATCGGCTCGTGTAAACAGGGTTTGATCCCCGAGCATGCAGTCCAGCAAAAGCCGCGCATAGGCATCCGCCGTTGCCATCCCAAAGGAGGAGCCGTAGCTAAAGTCCATTTCCACCGTGCGCGTGCGCAGATCCGCACCGGGCATCTTTGCCTCAAAGCGCAGGGCAATCCCCTCATTCGGCTGGATACGCATTGTGAGAATATTGGGGCTGGTTTGGCGGGCGGCCGACTGGAAAATCAGCAGGGGCACATCGCGAAACTGAATCGAGATTTCCGTAATTTTTTTCGCCAAGCGTTTACCCGTGCGCAAGTAAAAGGGCACCCCCTGCCAGCGCCAGTTATCAATCACTAATTTGAGTGCCACATAGGTGGGAGTGGTGGAGGTGGGACTCACCCCCGGCTCTTCGCGGTAGCCGACAACAGGTTTGCCCTTCATCCAGCCGGCTCGGTATTGGCCGCGCACAGCACAGGCATCGAGATTATCCAGATCCGCTAAACGGGTGGCTTGGAGCACCTTCACCTTTTCGCTGCGCAGACTATCGGCATCGAGGGCATTGGGGGGTTCCATGGCGGTCAAGGCCAATAACTGAAGGATGTGGTTTTGCACCATGTCCCGCAGGGCACCCGCAGTTTCATAGTAGCCCGCGCGGTCTTCAACCCCCACGGTTTCGGCAACGGTAATCTGCACATGATCCACGTACTGGCGGTTCCAGAGGGGTTCAAAAATGGCATTGGCAAAGCGAAAGACCATTAGGTTTTGAACCGTCTCTTTGCCAAGGTAGTGGTCAATACGGTAAACCTGCTCCTCTTTGCACACCGACTGTACCACCTCATTAAGGGCTTGGGCAGAGGTGAGATCGCGGCCAAAGGGTTTTTCAATTACGAGGCGATGCTTTTGGGGATCACTCAATAGACCGGCTGCCCCTAGTTGTTGAATCGCTTCAACGAAAAAGTTCGGTGAGACCGCAAGATAAAAGACGCGATTGCCGCGAGTTTGGCGTTTTTGATCTAGTTCGGCCAGCAGTGTTTTCAGCTTGGTGTAGGCGGCGGGATCATCCATATTGCCAGAGCAATAAAACAGACCTTCGGCAAATTCCTGCCACAGGGGTTCTGCCTGAATGCCGCCGCCAAATTCCTCGACCCCTTGGCGCAGATGCTCGCGAAAATAGTCATCACTCCAGTCGCGGCGCGCCACACCAACAATGGTGAGTTCCGGCGGCAGACGGCGTTCCAGTTTCAGTTGATAAATGGAGGGAATGAGCTTGCGCTGGGTGAGATCTCCACTGGCACCAAAGATCACCAGAATCAGTGGTTCGGGGGTGCGCTCTTGGCGTAGTCCGACCCGCAGGGGATTTTCAAATAGGGTTACCATGGGTTACACCTGTGTCACGGTTGCGTTGGCAGGAGTGGGCTGAATAAAGGATTCCACAAGGGCAACGTTCTCAGGGCTGCCAATAATGAGCGGTGTGCGCATGTGCAGATGATCAGGCACGACATCGAGCAGGGGTTGGGTTCCCGTACTGGCTTTGCCACCGGCTTGTTCCACGAGGAAGGCGATCGGTGCCGCTTCGTAGAGCAGACGCAACTTACCCGCTGGATTTTTTTGGGTTCCCGGATAGAGAAAGACCCCCCCCTGCATGAGAATGCGGTGAATATCGCCGACAAGGGCACCACTGTAGCGGGCACTGTAGCCGGGTTGGCGATGGACATGGCGGACGTAGTTGCGAATCGGTTCTTCCCATGCCCAGAAGTTGCCTTCGTTGACACTGTAGATGGGGCCACTAGCGGGAATTTGCAGGTTCTCGATCGCCAGAATAAACTCGCCAAGGCTGGGGTCAAGGACAAAGACATGGGTACCTTTGCCCATGGAATAAACCAGCATCGTACTAGGGCCATAGAGAATGTAGCCAGCGGCAATTTGCTTGTGGCCATCTTGCAGGAGATCAGCAGCGGTGCCGTCTAGATCAGTGCCCTCCTGCTGGCGAATCGCAAAAATGGAGCCCACATTGAGGTTAATGTCCACATTGGAGGAACCATCGAGGGGGTCGTAGAGGAGGGTGTAACGGCCAATGGGGCAATTTTCTGGAATGTAGTAGGGCTTCTCCATTTCCTCGGAGGCGAGGCGACACACTAAGCCACTCTGCTTGAAGGCAGCAATAAAGACTTCATTGGCATAGACATCCATTTTTTTGACATCTTCGCCTTGGATATTCACAGCTCCCGTAAAGCCCAGTACCCCCTCCATCAGACCCGCTCGACTCAAACGGCGGGCAATGAGCTTGCCAGCAAGGGCAATGCGATTCATCAAGGCACTGAGGTCTTGGGCAGCGGCGTCAAAGCTTTGGAGTTGCTGGAGAACGTGGCGAGATAGGGTCAAACAATCGCGATCAAGGGCCTGTTCATGGGCAGCGTAGTCAGTCATTGCCCCTCCCTAGTGAAGATGCATCTAGCCCCGATCCTAAACCGTCTCTTTTCGGAAGTGGTGAGTCTTTAGATCAACTAAAGATTCCAAGGAGCACTGCTAGTGGTGATCCGGTGCATGCCGGCAGCAGCAAACTCGGCAAAGGTTGCATTGGCAGTTTCGCTAAAGTCCACGACTCCCGGCACCACCACGGGGGACATACAATCCTCAAGGAGATAGACCCGCTGGGCTAGTTGGGGATCCCGCTGTTGAATTTCACTGAGCAGGTCGGCCACTGTCCAAGCAACACAGTGACTTTTGGCTTGACCGGCAATAATCAGGCGATCGCCCGCCAGCAGATGCTCAATCAAAGCCCGATTCACCGGCACCAAAGGACGCCCTTGGGGGTCATGGCTCACCTCTGGCCGCAGCACCGAATAATTTTCCGTCAGGGGGTGGCTGCCCTTGAGTTCGATGCGGGTTTGCTGCTGGCGCGCCACGGTGTGAAAGAAACAGGCCTCCTCCACAGCAGACACAAGGGCATGACCAATCCCCCCCAGCATCGAGTGGTAGGGCCAAATCGTCAGCGGAAATTTGCCTTTGGCGGCTAACTGGGCAACATAGTGCCGGGCATAGGCCCGCAAACTCTCTTGATCAGTCATGCCGAGGGAAGTCAGGAGATGGGGATTGGGTTGCCAGCGCCTGCGCTCAACATCGTCAACGGTAATCGTGGTTAGGGGTGGCGGCGGTTCCCCGGCAGCATCTATCCAAAAGAGGGGATGGAAAATTTGACTGGCGGTGTGGGTATCGAGGGTAACGACAATCTCGCTAATGTGGGCAAGGTGGGTATAGATAAAGCGGCAAAGGCGTTGATTATCCGTAACCGCGCCGTGGACAAATAGCTCAAACTCTGGCAGGCAAAACGTGTTTTGGACATCAATGAGCAGGAGAATTGTACGCTGCGGATCGTTACTCGCCGGCGGAATCTGGTACTGCTGTGCCCATTGGCGAGCTTGCGCTGCCCGTTCTTGGTAGGGAACGCGCCACACCTGAGCGACTTTCGCAGGATCAAAGAAGTCGGGAATGGGCAGTTCTGTTACCGCAGTCATCGCTTGCTCCTAGGGGGGCTATGCTAGAAAATCGTATTCAAGAAGGGCGATCCTTGGTGTGAATTCTATGCCCAACGTCTATAGGTCAGTTCTAAAGGATGCCAATTCAACTTTCTAAACGGCGGGAATGTGGCGGTACATGGGTGGTTGATGTCGATCTGGGGCGATCGCCCACCAGTGAGGAACTCGCCACTCTTGCCCAACGTTATGGCGGTCGCTGTCGCCAGTTTCAACAGTTGGTGTGGTTAGATCTTCCTAGCGGTCGGATTACGGCTTCACTGCGGCTGTCGCGTTTGACAATTCGCTTGGGGGATAAGACCCTCGAAGCGGCGATGATTACCGAGTTGCAGCAACTTGTGGAGGGAAGCGTGCCGGCCTGTACGGTGGCTCCTTAGGATTGGCTATGGCGGGTTGGCTTGGCACCTACGACTTCCTAATTGTTTCAATGACCTTGGGGGCGATGTTGGCCTTGTCGCTCTATTTGCCCCTAATGAGTGGTCAACTCTCCCTTGCGAGTCCAGCCTTTTATGCCATTGGTGGCTATATTGCTGCACTGCTCTCCACCCGTGTTTTTGCAGGACTGAACCCCTATCCTGTCCCCTTAGTGCTGGGGGAAATGGTGTTGGCGGCTATGGTCTGTGGTCTGGTGGGCTGGGGCTTGGGGGTGCCCGTGCTGCGGTTGCGGGGCATTTATTTTGCCATTGCGACGATCGCTTTCTCTGAGGTGCTGCGGATATTGGCACTCAATCTGGAGGTCACCGGGGGGGCAATCGGCATCTTTGGCATTCCCCAACCCTTTAGTACACCCTTGGGCTATTTGTGGCTGACGCTGCCCTTGCTGATGATGGTGGCGATCGCCATCGGTCGCTTGGAACAGACCCGTGCGGGCAAGGCAATGCAGGCCATTCGTGCCGATGAATTGGTGGCGCAGACCCTTGGCATTGATACCACGCGCTACAAGGTTTTGGGCTTTGTCTTGGGGGCGATTCTGGCGGGGGTGGCGGGGGTTTTGGCGGCCCATCTTTTGAATACTTGGAATCCCCGTCAGGGCACATTTGATACGGGGGTGCTGGCACTGACGGCAGTGCTGGTGGGGGGCAATCGAACGTTTGTGGGGGCGATCGCTGGCGGTATGCTCTTCACGGCTTTACCCGAACTCCTACGGGGACTCGCCGATCAACCCTATTGGCCAGCCGCAGTGGCGACTTTTTTCCGCGATGGGCGTCTGATGCTCTATGGGTTGTTGATTATCCTCGGCACGCGGTTCTTTCCCCAGGGGCTTTGTCAAGCTCCCAACTGGCGATCGCTGGGGGGCACTATATTCAAAGTCAAGAAAATAAGGTCAAGACATGAATAATGTAATCAGTCCCCCTTAATTCGCTTGCTCCATGTCTCATTCAATTCCATTGACTCCCGCACCTTATCTTAAAAGCCGACAGAGGGGAACAGTCCATTTCGATTCATATTGGCTGGATAAGATAGCCCTTGGCAGGGGTTTTGAGGATGTTGGTACCCAAGCTTAATTCAAGCCCATTGAGGACAGCCCAGCCCATGACGGTTTCCCTGACATTGACGAGTGATCTAACGCAACTCGAGGCACTCTTGACTTGGTTTAATCAATATCGCCCCACGACGCTGCCCATCGAAGAGTGGCTGAAATTGGAACTCGCCCTTGCCGAGGGGTTTACCAATGCTGTGCGCCATGCCCATCGCGATCGCGCTAGCAATACCCCCATTCGCATTGATCTCTCCCTTGCAGACACTGTGATTGAATTGCGCATCTGGGATCAAGGGGATCCCTTTGATTTGATGGCCAAACTGGCAACACTCCCCAGCCAAATTTCCCTCGATGCTGAAGGGGGACGAGGCCTACGCCTCTTGGCAACCATCATGGATGAATTGGACTATCAGCGCGTCGGAAATACGGGCAACTGTTTGATTCTGCGCAAAACCGTGAAGCCGACTCCCCCATAACCCTATTCCTTGTGGGGGAAAAGGCGGGCTGCCAATTCCTCGTAGGTGGCATCAAAGGGACAGCGATCGCCCATCGCACACTGGCGACAGTATCTGCCATCGCTATAGCGTTCGAGGTTTTGACGGTTAAAAAAGTAGGGCTTGTGGCTAAAGGTACTGGCCACCCACTGCCACGAGAGGTTGTTACTCGCTGGATCGCCATCGAGAAGATGCTGCAAAAACCAAGCAGCTCCCGCCTGCCAGCGCACCCGACACCAATGCACCACATAGGCCGCCAACCATAGCCGCGCATGGTTATGCAAGTAGCCCGTTCGTTGTAGGTCGCCACTGAAGGCATCCATACAGGCCAGCCCCGTTTCTGCTGCGATGAGTGCAGGGGGTAAGTCAGTTTGGTAATCGGCTGCTTGCCAACCTGTTTTATAGGGTTCGATGTCCTGCCACAGGCGATCGCCCCAGCGGGCATAGAGGCGCTGCCAATAGTCTCGCCACGCCAGTTGTTGCAGTAAGGCTTCCGCTTGATGGGGATGAGCTACCACTTCGCGCAAGCGATCGCGCACCGCTGCCAAACTCATCACCCCGTGGCGCAAATAGGCCGAAAGCCCCGTCACCGCCCCCGCCAAAAAGTTGCGACTTTTACCATAACGTAGAGGCTGTATCTTGGCCAAACGCTCTTGGGCTGCTGTTAAGCCACCCCGGGTTTCACTGACAGCGTCATCCGCTCCCACCACATCGGCAAAGACTTGGCGCAGATAGGGCACATAGGCATCACGAGTGCCCTCCATTCGCTCCACAACAGCAGCAGCGAGAAGGTCTTGAGCAGAATCGGTCATCGGTCTAGAGACTCAGTAAACGTTGCAGGCGATCGCGATTATCCAAGTGTCCCACAAGGCGGCGCACCGGCTGGGGATAGACCCGCACCAATGTTGGCGTGGCTTGGACTTGATCCTCCTCCGCCAGATCTGGTTGCTTGGTGACATCCACCACTTTGAGCGTATAGGGTACCTTGAGGGAGCGACTCAGCAAATCATGGAGGTTTTTGAGGGCAACCTCAGCGGCATGGGTTTCTCCGCGCACGTAGAGGCGAAAGACATAGCGATCGGGTTCCGAAGGACGTGGTGCAACACTGCTCAGGGGGGTGGCTTCCTGCAAATCATAGATCAGTTGGTGATGCTCCCACAGTTGAGGAAAGCTGCTGCGATAGGCCTCTAGGGCTTGGACATCGCAGGGATGCTGCGAATCCTGTACCAACTGCCACGGCAATGTGGGCTGATGAGCAGGGGCAAAGAGAGCATTCAATAGGGGACGATGGGGCCATGCCAAGGGATAGACCTCCGCCGCCACTCGCAGGCACTGCTGTTCCTCATCAAACCAGTAATCCACCGCCGCCGTGTAGCAGGGGGATAGGAAAAGGGGCGGCTCCTCCAAATCCAAGAGCTGTTGCAGGGCTTCACAGAGCGATCGGTGCCACTGTCCCTGCTTGGAGGCGTCACGGCAAAAGACCACATCCTCCCCCGGTGTCAAGAGCGCCAACCCCTTGTATAAGACAGGCTTGAGGCCAATCATTGCCCTAGACACGACCCCGTAAAATTTGCGCCATTTCGTTGGGTTTGGGGGAGTTTTCGATGGCGGTTTCCTCGTCAATGCGCCCCGCCTCATAGAGTTCGTAGAGGCACTGGTTCATCGTGCACATGCCGTCGTAGCGACACTGGGGAATAATCGCCTCAATTTCCTCCACTTCACCCCGCAAAATGTAGTCTTTAATGGCATCGGTGTTGATCATGATCTCGTGAATCGCCGCCCGCTTACCATCCGTCGTGCGCACAAGGGCTTGGGCAATGACCGCCACCAACGATTCCGCCACCTGCATCCGCATGGGTCCCTGTTCATCAGGGTTGTAGAGGTTGAGGATCCGCTCAATCGTTTTTACGGCACTGTTGGTGTGTAACGTCCCAAAGACCAAGTGACCCGTTTGCGCTGCTTTCAGGGCTGTATTCACTGTCTCGCGATCGCGCATCTCCCCAATCAGAATAATATCCGGGTCTTCCCGCAACGACGCCTTCAGAGCATTGTCAAACTTCAGCGTATGGATCCCCACCTCCCGCTGGCGGATCAGGGCACGGCGACTTTGGTGGACAAACTCAATCGGGTCTTCAATGGAGATAATGTGCTTTGGCATTTCAGTATTGATATAGTCCACCATTGCTGCAAGGGTGGTGGATTTCCCGGAACCCGTTGGCCCTGTCACCAGAATCAGACCCTTGTGGTAGTGGCAGAGATCCTTGAAGACAGGTGGCAGATTCAACTGCTCCAGGGTCAGAATCTTCACAGGAATCAAGCGCAGCACCATGGCGGGGCCTTTTAAGGCGACAAAGATGTTGATCCGCACCCGGCACAGCCCCTCGTACTGATAGGCACCATCGTATTCAAGGTGGGTACGAAACTGCTCAATTTGTTGGGGGGTCAGCAGTTCATTCAGCCAGTAGTTAAAGGTTTCCTCATCAGTAACGGGATAGTTGGTAATTTCTAAGCGCCCGCGATCGCGAAAGCGCGGCGCTTCGCCAACCCCAACATGAATATCGGAATAGCCGTGCTCAAAGGCCTCCCGCACCAGTTGTTCCATCGTCGGGCCAGAAATACGCGCTGCCGGTGTCGGCATCGGTTGGGTCGGTACCCCCTGTTGGGGCATTCCCACCTGCGGTGGCATCGGTCGCGGGGGCATCCCCGGTTGCGGTGGCATGGGT
>NZ_DVEH01000010.1 GCF_015295825.1 Thermosynechococcus sp. M98_K2018_005 | reverse complement strand
GAACGAGGGGATTCGCGCTTGGATGGCGCCCCAAGACCAACCCCATGAAAACTTTGTCTTCCCAGAAGAGGTACTCCCCCGTGGTAACGCTTTATAGGGCGTAATTGTATCCTCGTCTGAGTGTCCCTCTCCAGTGGGGGAGGGATTTTTTATCTCAAGCGAATAGGGGAAGTTCGTTAAAAGACTTGCCCTGCTGATCCTTGGCAGAAAGGAGGGGTTCGCTGTCGATCGGCCATTGAATGCTGACGGTTGGATCATTCCACAACAGCGTATATTCATCCCTCGGATTGTAGTAGTCCGTTGTTTTGTAGAGCACTTGGGCGGTGGCTGATTGCACCCAAAAGCCGTGGGCAAAGCCAGGGGGAATCCACAGTTGCTGGAACGTGTCTGCACTGAGCCAAGTACCTACCCATTGGCCACAGGTGGGGGAGGAACGCCGTAAATCGACTGCGACATCAAAAATTTTTCCTTCGATGACGCGAATGAGTTTGCCTTGGGGCTGTTGATGCTGGTAGTGTAATCCCCGTAGCACGCCCTGTTGTGAGGCAGAGTGATTGTCTTGGACAAAGGTCACGTCTAACCCTGTAGCGGCCATAAAAGCCCGTTGATTAAAGCTTTCTAAGAAAAAGCCCCGCTGATCGCGAAAGACATGGGGTTCCAAGAGGAGAATATCAGCGATCGCCAGCGGTTCTACCTTGAGCATGAATGCCTCCAGTGACTTCTGCCCACACCTGCAAGAGATATTGGCCGTAGCTACTTTTGCGCAAGGGTTGGGCGAGTTCATAAAGTTGCTCTGGGGTAATGTAGCCCTGATGCAGGGCAATTTCCTCTAAGCAGGCAATTTTGACCCCCTGCCGCTCCTCAAGGGTGCGAATGAAGCTACTGGCCTGTTGCAGCAGATCATGGGTACCCGTATCTAACCACGCATAGCCGCGTCCGAGCAATTCCACCCGCAGTTGTCCCTGTTCGAGGTAAAGGCGGTTGAGGTCGGTGATTTCCAGTTCTCCCCGAGCTGACGGTTGCAGTTGGGCTGCCAGATCGCACACCTGATGGTCATAGAAATATATCCCCGGCACAGCATAGTTGGACTTGGGTACCGCTGGCTTTTCCTCAATGCCGAGGACGCGGCCGCTGGCATCAAACTCAATCACACCGTATTGCTGCGGATTGGCCACCCGATAGCCAAAGATCATTGCCCCTTGGGTGAGTTGAGCGCCTCGTTGCAACTTCTTGGAAAGATCATGGCCGTAGAGAAGATTATCGCCAAGGGTGAGGCAGACGGGTTCCCCCTGCAAAAATTCCCGCCCTAGAATAAAGGCTTCCGCCAGACCATTGGGCTGAGGCTGCACACAATAGCTGAGGGATAAGCCCCACTGATGACCATTCCCCAGAAGCTTCTCAAAAAGGTAGAGGTGCTCTGGGGTAGAAATAATGAGAATCTCTCGAATCCCCGCCAACATCAAAATTGAGAGGGGATAGTAAATCATCGGCTTATCGTAGATGGGCATCAGTTGTTTACTGACCACCTGCGTTAGGGGATAGAGGCGGGTTCCAGACCCACCCGCCAAGATAATTCCTTTCATGGGCAAGGGGTTAAGAGACTGCCATAGTTGGTTGTTAGCCAAGCACTGTAGTCGGCGGTGCGCGCCGCTTCCACCCAATCTTGATGGGCAAGATACCACTGCACGGTTTTTTCGAGGCCACTGCTGAAGGTTTCTTGGGGTTGCCACCCCAGTTCCCGTTGGATTTTGCAGGCATCAATGGCGTAGCGGCGATCGTGGCCGGGGCGATCGCTCACAAAGGTAATCAAGCTGCGGTAATTCAAATCAGACCGAGGCACAAGGGTTTGCAGCAGATCACAGAGGGTTTGCACGACCTCAAGGTTGGGCTTTTCGCAGTTGCCGCCAATGTTGTAGGTTTCACCCACCTGACCCTTTTGCCAGACGGTATAGACCGCGCGGCAGTGATCTTCAACGTAGAGCCAGTCCCGCACATTTTGACCATCGCCATAAATGGGTAGCGGTTGCCCCGCCAGGGCTTGGCAGATCGTCAGGGGAATCAGTTTTTCGGGGAACTGGTAGGGGCCGTAGTTATTGGAGCAATTGGTTGTCAGGGTGGGCAGGCCGTAGGTGTGGTGGTAGGCACGCACAAGGTGATCTGAGGCGGCCTTTGAAGCGGCATAGGGGCTGTTGGGGGCATAGGGGGTGTCTTCCCGGAAGGGCGGATCCTCAGGGCCAAGGCTACCATAGACTTCATCGGTGGAAATGTGAATGAAGCGAAACTGCTCTTGGGCACTAGAGGGTAACTGTTGCCAGTAGGTTTTGACCTCTTCTAGGAGATTGGCGGTGCCGACAACATTGGTTTGGATAAAGTCTTGGGGACTATTGATGGAGCGATCGACATGACTTTCAGCAGCAAAGTGAATAACTGCATCGGGCTGAAAGGTTTGTAATAGCTCTTGAACGAGGGGGCGATCGCCCACATCTCCTTTCACAAATTGATAATTGGGCAATTGCTCTAGCATAGCCAAGGTGCCGGGGTGACAGGCATAGGTCACTTTATCAAGGTTGAGCACCGCCCCCCAGCCTTCCGTAAGGGCTAAGCGCAAAAAGTTGGCGCCAATAAAACCACCCCCACCCGTTACTAAAAACTTGATCATGGACACTCACACCCCCAGATTCTGGCTTGCATCATATCAAGACTAGACACCGATTCAACAAAAGATGTTTACTAGGAATGAACGTTTGCTCAAGCATACACTTATGGATGAATTTATGGCGGCGGCGATCGCCGAAGCAGAACAAGGACTCAGAGAAGGTGGCATTCCCATTGGCTCGGTCTTGGTGCGCAATGGCCAAATCATTGGTCGCGGTCACAACCAACGGGTGCAGCGGGGCAGTCCGATTCTGCATGCGGAGATTGACTGTCTAGCCAATGCGGGTCGCATCGGTCGCTACGAGGATACGGTGCTCTACTCAACCTTGATGCCCTGCTATCTCTGTGCGGGTGCTGTGGTGCAGTTTGGCATCAAAAAAGTCATTGCTGGTGAATCCCAGACCTTTCCGGGGGCGCGGGAGTTCATGGAAGCCCACGGCGTTGAGGTGATTGATTTGAACTTGGAGCAATGCCAGCAGTTAATGCGGGACTTTATTACGCAGCATCCCCAGCTCTGGTTTGAGGACATTGGCCAACTCACCCCTGAAGGAGAGTAGCAAAATTTAGGACACGGGAATACGCGGCAAGCGGTTCTTGAAGCCGCAGAGAATTTCCCAAGTAATTGTGCCTAGGGTGTCCGCCCAAGTCTCTACGGTTAGTCGGTCCTCGCCATCTTCGCCTAGGAGCGTAACGACATCTCCCTCTTGCAAGCCATCAATGTCACTGACATCAATCATTAGTTGATCCATCGTAATTGCCCCCACTTGGCGCACCCGTTGTCCCTGGACTAGAACTTCGAGCTTGTTGGAAAGAAGGCGGGGCACCCCATCGGCGTAGCCAATGCCAACAACAGCAATTTTCATCGCTTTCGGGGCAATGAATTGGTGGCCATAGCTAATGCCCGTATGGGCAGGAATCTCTTTCAATAGGGTAATGCGCGATCGCACTTGCATGACTGGTCGCAGCGGCACCACATCCCGTAAATGGGGGGCAGGATACACGCCGTAGAGACTCAAACCAATGCGCACCATGTCATAGTGGCTACTGCGATTGGCCAAGGTGGCTGCTGAATTGGCCATGTGACGCCGTACCGACCCCAACCCAAGGGAGGCAAGGTCTTGGCACACCTGCTCAAAATAGGCCTGCTGCTGCCGCATCAAACTGGGGTCAGGGTCATCAGCACTAGCAAAGTGGGAGTAAATGCCTTGGATACGCAGGTGAGGTAGCCGCTGCACAAACTGCACAAAACCCACTGCATCCTGCCACGGACAGCCCAAGCGAGACATGCCTGTATCAATCATCAAATGGACATCAAGGGGTTCCCGCAGATGATCGGCGTAGTCAGAGAAAATCAGGGCTTGCTTGGGTGTAGAGAGGGTGGGCTGGAGTTGCCACTCGGCCATCATCTGCACCTGCACGGGCAAATTGACGGATCCCAAGACCAAAATTGGCGCTGTAATCCCCGCCTGCCGTAGAGCAATCCCTTCGGGAATCGTTGCCACCCCGAGCCAAGTTGCGCCGTGGGCTAAAACCGTCTGTGCCACCGTGAGGGCGCCATGACCATAGGCATCTGCTTTCACCACGGCTAAAAGTTCCGTGGTTGGTGCCAGCCACTGGCGAAGATGTTGGGTATTGGCTGCCAAGGCCGCTAAATCAATTTCAATCCACGCACGCTCACACTCATGGGAACGGGTGAGCTGTTCCTGACTGAGCATTGTTTTTCCTATCCTCACACCATAATCCCCGGCAGGGGGTGACAAAACTTACAACCACGGGTGCTCTGTGATTCAATGTATAGCACTCTATGTTCGGTCTTAGCGTCAATCATTCGGTTCTTAGCAAAACCTGCTAAAGTGGCACTACAGCCCTTTCCTAAGACCTAGAGTCCATCAAGGGAATCTCACGGTTTGCAGCGTGTTTCATCCCTGTGAAAAGGGCGTTAGATTGGCTGTGGTTGCCCTCTTTCTGAACGGGGCAATCTCATTTTTGTTGGTGTGAGGTCGAGGTTCGAGTGGACAACTGGCACAAGACATCCCTAGGGCTCAATCCTCTGGGAGCGATTGGCGTGTTTGACAGTGGGGTGGGTGGCCTAACGGTTTTACAGGCACTCCAAAGCCTTTTACCCCAAGAATCGTTTCTCTACTTTGGTGATACGGCACGGTTGCCCTATGGAACTCGTCGCCGCGGTGAAATTCTCCAATATGTGCGGGAGATTCTAACCTGGATGCATTCCCACGGCGTGAAGATGGCGGTAATGGCCTGCAATACCAGTTCGGCTCTTGCCTTGACACAGGTCCGCAGTGAGTTTCCCTTTCCGATCCTTGGTTTGATTGTCCCCGCTGCTAAAATGGCGGTCACGCGGGGAAAGCGCATTGGCGTCATTGCCACCCCCGCAACTGTCAAAAGTGGTGCCTATGCCCGGGCACTTCAGGAACTCTCACCCACGGTGGCGATCGCCCAAGTGGCTTGCCCTGAGTTTGTCCCCCTTGTGGAAAGCAATTGCCTAGAGGGCGATCGTGTCCATCGCATTGTTCGTCAGACCCTAAGACCCCTAGTTGACTTTGACCCCGATACCCTCATTTATGGTTGCACCCATTACCCCCATCTGCGCCACGTGATTGAGCAGTATTTGCCCGCACCGGTTCATCACCTTGATCCTGCCCATGCGGTTGCCCATGCAACAGTGCGCAAACTAGAGGCCATGAATTTAGCGACTCCCTGCCCCCAAGGCCAAGTGCAATTTTATGTCAGTGGGATACCCGAACAGTTTGCCCAATTAGCCAGCCAATGGCTGGGATACTACCCAACGGTGGAACATCTATCCTTGAGTGTTTTAACCCAATTCTATCCGCTATTAGAGATAACCGCCCCGCCACCAGAGGTCTCCGTGGTTGTTGCCAGCTAGGTGCCCTTGGGAATTTTGGCACAATAAAACTATGCTATTTGGCTGTGTTGTCTATTCACCCCCCTTGGAGGATTCCCGTGAGTAGTACCAGTAACTTTCAAGATGCGATTCGCGAGGCGCGCAGTCATGCGATCGTTGGTCCCAATGTTATTCGCAATGCCCTACCCTTTTTGGGTGGTGGCCTCGTCTTGACGGCGGTGGGGAGCTGGGGTGGTCTGGGCGTGCTTGCTGCTGCGCCCCAACTCTTCATGCCCACGTTTATTGTGGCCATTATTGCTGAACTTGTACTCTTTTTTGTGGCCCAGGGAGCCGCTCGCAAAGGGAATAATGGGTTGGCACTGCCACTGTTGGCCACCTACAGCCTGCTGTCGGGCTATACCCTTTCGGGTTTGATTTATGTTGCCCTCAGTACCGTGGGTATTATGGGCATTATCATTGCCGCTGGGGGCTGTGGCATCACGTTTATGGCCGCTAGTCCCATTGGTTCCAATCTCTCGGAACGCGATGGCTTTGCCCTTGCCAAAACGGTACGACTGGGGATTATTGCTCTGCTGGTGGTGCTGGTTCTCCAGTTGATCTTTAGCGTCTTTGGTGTCTTTACGCCCACGTTTCTGGAAATTGCAATTTCGGGCATTGGTGTCGTGCTCTTTGTGGGGGCTGCGGTGGTGGATTTCTTTGTGCTGCCCCGTACCTACCGCGATGATCAGTATCTCTCTGCTGCCCTTTCGATGTACTTGACCTACATCAACCTGTTTATCTTTATCCTGCGGTTACTGATTGCCCTCAATCGCAGTCGCTAAAACAGCAGATGACACTGGGCATGATCCCGTAGCAGATGGTCACAGAGAACCAAAGACACCATTGCCTCGACCATCGGCACTGCTCGCGGTAACACACAGGGATCATGCCGCCCTTTTGCTGCTAAAATTGTTTCCTCGCCTGCTTGGTTGACGGTTTTCTGGGCTTGGCCAATGGTGGCGGTGGGCTTAAAGGCTACCCGCAAAATAATGTTTTCGCCATTGGAGATGCCCCCCTGAACCCCCCCGGAGCGGTTGGTGCGGGTGCGAATTCGCCCCTGTTCATCGGTGTAGAACTCGTCGTTGTGCTCTTGACCCGTGAGCAGGGTACCGGCAAAGCCGGAGCCAATTTCAAAGCCCTTACTCGCGGGTAGCGACATCACCCCCTTAGCCAGATCTGCTTCCAGTTTGTCAAAGACGGGGGAGCCCAGACCGACAGGCACGTTGCGAACCACACACTCAATGACGCCGCCAATGGAGTTGGCCTGCCGCCGCACCTCATCCACAAGGGCAATCATCTTTTCGGCGGTGACGGCATCGGGACAGCGCATGATATTGGCCTCAACGGCAGCCGCTTCCACGGTATCAGGATCAACAACGGCTTCAATGTCCTTGACCCGCTTGACGTAGGCGATGATTTCAGTGCCAGCGACTTGAGCCAGAATTTTGCGGGCGATCGCCCCCGCTGCAACCCGCCCAATGGTTTCCCGTGCCGAGGAACGCCCACCCCCTTGCCAGTTACGAATCCCATATTTACCGTCATAGGTGGCATCCGCATGGGAGGGACGATAGACCTGTGCCATTTCGGCATAATCTTCGGGGCGAGTGTCCTTGTTGCGCACCAAGATGGCAATGGGCGTGCCGAGGGTTTTGCCCTCAAAGACGCCGGAGAGAATTTCACAGCGATCGCTCTCTTGGCGAGGGGTCGTGAGACGACTTTGGCCAGGGCGGCGGCGGTCCAGTTCCTTTTGAATATCCGCTTCCGATAGCTCCAAGCGAGGAGGGCAGCCATCCACCACCACCCCCACACCGCCCCCGTGGGATTCACCAAACGTGGTGACGCGAAATAGATGCCCAAACGTATTGCCCATAGTAATTTCTGAAACCTACGATCCGCTCACCCGAAAGGCCATGCCACAGCCACAAGTTTGACTGGCATTGGGATTGTGGAAGCGAAAAGCGCCCCCCATTAAGTCTTCGATATAATCCACCCGCAACCCCCGCAACATCTCAGCCGCTTCAGCCGCGATCGCGATCGTCCAGCCTTGGGACTGGGTGAGCAAATCCGCTGGCTCGGGTTCGGTCACAAGGGCAAGATCATAGCGCCAGTCACTGCACTCACTGGGTTGCACCTGAATCCGCAGAATGGCTGCTTGGCCTCGACTGACGCCGTGGGCTTGGAGACGTTCCAACTCTTGAATGGCTGCGGGGGTCAATTCCACCATGTTGCACAAAACTAGCGGGAATCATCAGTATATCGTGGTTTGAGGAGGTTGATTAGAGCCGCCTTGGCGTTGGGGTAGTCAAATTGAAAGCCCGTAGCCAGCGTCCGCTCCGGTAAGACCCGCTGCCCCTTGAGCACCACATCGGCGCCTTCCCCTAGCAGCAGTTGGAGGACGGGGGCTGGCACAGGCAGCCACGAGGGGCGTTGCGTCACCTCTCCTAATACACGGCAAAAGTCGGCCATCCTCAGGGGCTCTGGGGCGGTGGCATTGTAAACCCCCTGCATGCCCACTTGATCCACTGCGGTCAGAATCAGGCGCACTAAGTCCTGCTGATGGATCCACGAGAACCACTGCTGACCCGAGCCCAGGGGACCCCCTAGATATAACTGAAAGGGCAATAGGAGCTTGGCCAGCGCCCCCTGCTCGCCGAGGACAATGCCAAAACGGAGAATCACTAACCGCACCCCTAAATCCGTTACCCCTTGGGCAGCCGCTTCCCAGTCCCTACAGACCTTGGCTAGAAAATCATTTCCCGCTGCATGGGTTTCGACAAATGTTTCTGTATCGCTAGTGCCGTAGTAGCCAATCGCAGAGGTGGAGACCAACACCTGCGGTCGCTGTTGACATTGGGCGATCGCCTGCACCAACTGCTGCGTCCCCACCACGCGACTCTCATAAATCTCTTGCTTGCGCTGAGCTGTCCAACGGCCATTGGCTAGGGGTTCACCCGCTAGGTTAATCACCGCATCCGCCCCCTCAAGGGCAGCAAACCAGTCCGCGGCGGCTTTGGGGGTGTAGCCCACCCATTCAACATGGCGAATGCCAGCGAATTGCTTGGCGGCTTTCGCCGGAGAGCGCACTAGAGCAACCACGTGATCGCCGCGATCGCTCAGGACCCTGATGACCTGTTGCCCGACAAACCCAGTAGCACCGGTTACGACGACTCTCATAGATGTTTATTCATGGGTTGCGCTAGACATTTTCGCCTCAAGGGCTGCCACCATGGGTTGCCACTCTGTGCCGTAGCGTTCCCGCAGGGCGTGCCAAGCCGCCACTTGACCTTCGGCGTATTCACCGGGTTTACCCCATTGCAAAAAGGCGCTGAGGACAGACTTTTCATTGGCATCGAGAAAGCGAATGGCGTAGGTGGGAAAGTTACCCCGCTTGGCTTGCCCCTCTTCAAAGCGAATTTTGACCACCTGATCCATATTCAGGTGAAACTCAAAGTCCTCCGTGTGCATATTGGCGTAGCGCCCTTTGGGCAGTTCGGCATAGAAGACCTTGGTGAGGGGCGATCGCACCTCCAAAACGGCAACATCGTTGGTAACGACAAGGCGTAGTAGCCCCAGTTGCTTACAGTCACTGAGGAATTGCTGAAAGGAGGGAGAAAGATCGGACATTGTTGGTGCATCAGTCACGAACGCTTCTTCCACTGTGACGCACAGGAGATGCCGATGCAAGCCTGCCAATTTAGCGCTCTATTTCGCCTTAGCCAAATGCAGCACAACTCCCAGACCCGCGCCCATATCCTCTGGCGTGACCTTACCATCGTGATTGGCATCGAGGGCATCAAACACTGCATCAGTTCCCAACCACTCTTCGCGGGTAATAATGCCATCGCCATCGAGGTCATAGACATGAAAGAGTTCTTCTGCTGCATGGGTGAGGGTTTCAGCGCCTTCAAGGCGTGCCAGTCGCTGCGTCAAGAGATCCTCAAGGGTCTCCAGTGCCTTGGTGAAGCCCTTAATGCCCTCATCCAGTTTTTCACTAGCCATCTCATCAGCCGCGTGCATCTTGCGGAAGGTGGCTTCATCCATAGCGACTTTTTCAAGGTCAAGGGTAGCAGCGATCGCCGGATCCAACTTGCGTTTTAGCTCACCACTGGTGTTTTGCAGCTCTTGCAACAGTGCCGGTGAAATCGTCAGCAGATCACAGCCCGCCAGTTCAATAATTTCGCCAATGTTGCGGAAGCTGGCGCCCATCACTTCGGTAGGATAGCAGAATTTCTTGTAGTAGTTGTAGATTTTGGTTACGGAAATCACCCCTGGATCCTCAGGGCCGGGATACTCGGCACGACCCGTTTTTTTCTTGTACCAGTCGAGAATGCGCCCAACAAAGGGGGAAATCAGTGTCACACCCGCCTCAGCGCAGGCGATCGCCTGATGGAAGCCAAACAGCAGGGTTAAATTGCAGTGAATGCCCTCTTTTTCGAGAATTTCGGCAGCGCGAATGCCTTCCCAGGTCGAGGCAATTTTAATCAGCACGCGATCGCGCCCCACGCCGGCGGCTTCGTATTGGCCAATCAACTCCCGCGCCTTTTGCACGGTGGCTGCTGTATCGTAGGAGAGCCGCGCATCCACTTCCGTTGAGACCCGACCGGGGATAATCTGCAAAATTTTCAAGCCAAAGGCCACCGCCAAGCGATCCACAGCAAGGGAGACAATCTCACGGGGAGTGGCACCAGACCCCAAATCCGCTTTGGCTTTGCGCAGGGTTTCATCCACAATGGGCTGGTACTCCTTCATTTGGGCAGCAGCCGTAATCAACGAGGGATTCGTGGTGGCATCACGGGGGGTGAATTTTTCGATGGCGAGGATGTCTCCCGTATCAGCGACCACCACTGTCATTTGTCGCAACTGTTCCAGCAAGTTCATGAGACAGGTCTCCCAAACGTGTCCCTTTCATTATCGTTCGCCAGCCCAAGGGTCAGTGAAAGCATCGTAACAAAGCGCAATATGTCATCCCTAGGTTCTCTAGGTGCGATCGATAAGCGACCAACCTTGCGCCTCGACCCGCGATCGCCAGTGCTGCCAGTGCTGCTGAAGTTCTTGACCCGTTTCCAGGGTATTGAGGTGATTGCGCCAAAGAATCAGGGCATCCTCTTGGGGGTTCTCGTAGTAGTGGGGACGCCGTCCAACCAGTTCAAAGCCAAAGTGCTGATAGAGTCCTTGGGCCGCTTCATTACTGGCCCGTACTTCCAAAGTTGCCCACCGGCGATCGCCCCCCTGATGTCCCAGTTGCAAGAGCCGACACAGCAGTAACCCTGCCAACCCCTGCCGCCGGTACTGCGGATGCACCATCAACAGCACAAGGTGCAATTCATCGGCAATCCCCCAGCTCACGCCACACCCCCGCACCTGATCAAGGGTGGTCACCACCAGCAGCGTATGTTGCGGATTCTCCAACTCACGGGCATAGCCTTGGTGCGACCAAAAGCCCCCCAGACACACCTGATCCAGTTGAACAATGCTATCTAAATCCTTAATCGTTGGGCGTCGTAATTCTAATTGCCCCATGGCCGTTGCCTGCAAAGGAGAGTGCTATCATGCAGAGGAAATGGTACCGTGTAGCAGCGCTATGGCAGAAGAGACGCCCACCCAAGCCCCCAAAAAAGAAAAGCCCCCCGCCATTGAGGATAAACCCTTTGCTGAGTTTATTAACGAAGCTTTTTTACCTGCTCTCCAGAACGCTCTCAGCACCAAAGTGGGGGATGTGAGTCTGCGCCTAGAGGAGAATACCGTGATGGGTGAGTGGGGCAAGGGAATGTATCAGTTTCGCCTCTACTTCCTAGAGGGGGATATTCAAGGGCCAAAGGCCTTTGTCTGTAGCAGCGGTGGCATTGCCCCCAGCACCATTGAGCCATTTTTGGGGGATGAGCGCAAAGTAACGCTTGATCTACTAGTCTTTGGGGTGATGCAGCGCCTGAATGGCCAAAAGTGGTTGGGAGGCAATTAGGGAGGATATGGCTACAGCAATTCAAGTGGGCGATCGCGCCCCTGATTTTGAACTGACGGCTGCCGATGGCCGCAAGGTGAAGCTCTCCGACTTTCGTGGCAAAAAGAACGTTGTCCTCTACTTTTACCCCGCCTCAGAAACCCCCGGCTGCACCATTCAAGCCTGTGCCTTCCGCGATGCCTACAGTATCTTTCAAGAACTGGGCGCTGAAGTGATTGGTATTAGTGGTGACCCCCTGGAGCGACAGCAGGGCTTCCAGAAAAATCACCAACTCCCCTTTCTTGTCCTCAGTGATCCCGGCAACAAAGTTCGCCAGCAGTATGGTGCCTCTTCTCTCTTTGGCCTCTTTCCGGGACGGGTCACCTATGTCATTGATCAAGAGGGCGTGGTGCGCTACGTTTTTGACTCCATGCTCAACTTCAAAGCCCACGTGGACGAAGCGCTCAAGATTTTGCACCAGTTGGCCAGTGCCACTGCCTAAAACAAGCGATCGCAATCACACCCCAACAGTAAGCGAGTTCACTGCCAAGGCCGAGTCCCTAGGGCTAGGGTAGAGCCATTCCTCTTAGGAGTTTGGCCATGCGTTCCTACCTTGCCCTTGTGCCTGCGGTGACCCTCTTTCTGTTGCCCCTTAGTTCTCTCAGCTTTGCTCAGGCAACGCCCCCTGGGGTGAGCCAACATTCAAGTCTTGCAGCGCGTCTGCGGGCAAATCTGCCAAACCGTGGTGTTCCCGGTAGTCGCTTTGGTGGGGCAACCCGTGGTGCCTGTGTTAGCGGCAGTGAACGTTTAACGGCATTGCTCCCTGATACCCACCTTGGCCAAACTGCTATGGCGACACCCACCCTCTTTGTTTTTGTGCCTAAGAGCAAAGCCATGCAGGGGGAAGTGGTAATTGCTGATGCCGAGCATCGTCCCCTAGCAACAAGGGTGGTGGATCTTCCCGCTGAACCGGGGATTCTGGCGCTGAAGCCTAATGTGCAACTCCAACCCGGCCAAGACTACCGCTGGACATTCACCCTGCTGTGTGGCGCTGATGCCGATGATCCCTCCGCTTTTATTTCCGTCAGTGGCGTGATTTCGCGGGTGCAGCCGGCCACGGATTTGGCGAAGCGACTTCAGGGCAAGAGTGGGGGCGATCGCCTTGGGGCAGCGGTTGATGCAGGTCTTTGGTACGAAACCTTGGCGATTTTGGCCGAGCTGCAAGGAAATGAAGCCACACGAAACCTAGCTCGCAGTGAATGGGTCGCCGTATTATCTGCCGTTGGTCTCGGGAGCATTGCCCAAGCGCCTTTAGTACAATAAAACAGAATGAGTTAGCGCGGTGGTTGCGGGAGTCTCTGACTCCTGAGGAAAGTCCGGGCTTCCCAAAGACCAAGCTTGCTGGGTAACGCCCAGTGCGGGTGACCGCGAGGATAGTGCCACAGAAATATACCGCCGATGGAGGAAAACCTCACAGGCAAGGGTGCAACGGTGCGGTAAGAGCGCACCAGCAACATCGAGAGGTGTTGGCTCGGTAAACCCCGGCTGGAAGCAAGGTGTGCTAGCGCCAAGGAACCAGGGTTGGTCTTTTCCCCAGTTCTTTGCTAGCCAGAGCCGCTAGAGGCACTTGGTAACAAGTGTCCCAGATAGATAACCACCCTTTGAACAGAACCCGGCTTACGTCTAACTCATTCATTGAGAATCCCCTTGGGAGGATGTGTCCTTGAGTCTTTGCCCCCCCTGTCTGGATCATCTATGGTGAAGCTGGGTTATCTTGGCCCAGTGGGCACCTACAGTGAAGAAGCGGCTCAAAGCTACGCCCAATGGCGACAGGGCGAACCCCTGACACTGATTCCCTTGACGACGATCGCTGGCTGTTTGGAGGCGTTGGCCGCTGGCGAGCTGGACTTGGCCTTAGTCCCCAGTGAAAACTCCGTTGAGGGCAGTGTCAACATTACCCTTGATTCGCTGTGGCGATTGGATACGCTGCACATTCAGCACGCCTTTATCCGCCCCATTGTCCATGCCTTCATTGCTCAAACCACCGATTTCGCCCAAGTTCAAGCGGTCTATTCCCATCCCCAAGCTCTCGGGCAGTGCCAGCGCTGGTTACAAGCCCATCTTTCCCATGCTCGCCAATGTCCTGTGACCTCCACCGCCGAAGGGCTGCAATACGTGGCTCAATCCGATCGGGTGGGGGCGATCGCCTCTGTGCGGGCAGCCCAACTCCATCAATTACCCATTGTCGCCATCGAAATTCAGGATATTCCCGACAATTGCACGCGGTTTTGGGTGGTGAGTCGCCAACAGGGGAACGGCTGGCCACAGCCGGGGGATACCCACACCTCCATTGCCTTTAGCCTTAAGGCCAATGCCCCCGGTGCCCTGCTCAAGGTGCTGCAACTGTTTAGCGATCGCCAGATTAACCTCAGCCGCATTGAATCACGCCCCAGCAAACGTGCCTTGGGTGATTATCTCTTCTTTGTTGACCTAGAGGTGAATGGTCGCCCCGATATGGTGGCTGATTGTCTGCTAGCTCTGAAGGACGCTACAGATGTGTTGAAAGTCTTTGGTAGTTATCAATTTCTAGACCTCGGAGAATAGATTGGCCATGCGTATCGGTGTCCCCAAGGAAATTAAGGATCAAGAATTCCGCGTCGGTCTAACGCCAGCGGGGGTACAAAGTCTGCGGGAGCGTGGCCACGAGGTTCTCATTGAAAGTGGCGCGGGGGTGGGTTCAGGTTTCCTCGATGAGGCCTATGTTGCTGCAGGTGCCCAAATTGTGTCCACAGCTCAAGCCGCATGGGATGCCCAACTGGTGGTCAAAGTTAAGGAACCCTTGCCCTCGGAGTATCGCTATTTGCGTTCTGGCCAACTGCTCTTCACCTACTTGCACCTTGCCGCTAGTCGTGAGCTAACGGTGGCGCTGCTGCAATCGGGAGCAACGGCGATCGCCTACGAAAGTGTTGAAGAAACACACCATCACCAACGCAGCTTCCCGCTGCTAACCCCCATGAGCATGATTGCTGGTCGCTTGGCAGTGCAGTTTGGTGCCCGCTTTCTAGAGCGTACCCAAGGGGGACGGGGGGTCCTCCTCAGTGGCATTCCGGGGGTGCGGCCGGGGCGGGTTGTCATTTTAGGGGGCGGGGTCGTCGGCACAGAAGCGGCGCGGATGGCCGTGGGTTTGGGGGCACAGGTGAGTATTCTCGATATTAATGTCGAGCGTCTAAAGTACCTAGAAACCCTCTTTGGCGCACGGGTGGAGTACCTCTACAGCAGTTCTCACCTCATTGGTGAGCTACTGCCCCAAGCAGACTTAGTGATTGGTGCGGTCCTTGTGCCGGGTCAGCGTCCCCCCTGTTTAGTGCCCAAGTCCCTTGTGCAAACGATGCGCCCCGGAGCAGTGATCATTGATGTGGCCGTGGATCAAGGGGGCTGTGTGGAAACGCTGCGACCCACTACCCACTCCAACCCCACCTATACTGCCTTTGGTGTGGTTCACTATGGCGTGCCCAATATGCCAGGAGCGGTGCCTTGGACAGCCACCCAAGCCCTGACGAATAGCACCTTGCCCTATATTCTTTGCCTCGCCGATCATGGCGATCGCGCCCTTGAACTCTCCCCTGCCCTTGCCAAGGGTCTAGTGGTCAAGCAGCACCATTTAGTCCATCCCGATGTGCGGGTGGTCTTCCCCGATCTTTAGGAAGGCGATCAAGCACCTCTGGACAAAAATACTCTCCCATCTCAGCAATTTGGCCAAAGCCAAATGCAGTGAGGTTTTGAGGAATTTCTAACAGATTTGGAGGTGCTTGAATTTTCCCGAAAGTCGCCTCTGGAGGGCATTTGGCATCTTCACCGATCAGAGATCCAAAAATTTTACCGCAACAAACAAATCAAAGTTGGTAGGTGCTTGAAAATGATCTGTGCTATGGTAGCTCTAAACAGCCGCCTAGGGGGGCGGAATGGAAAGTGGAAAGAAAATTTACTGACATAGGGGCAGTAGCAACGTCACAAAGTAAAACACAAGGGGGGCCGTAAAAACATAGCTATCGGCGCGATCCAGAATGCCGCCATGCCCCGGAATCAACTGGCCAGAGTCCTTGACCCCGGCATCTCGTTTCATCATTGACTCCGTTAAATCTCCCAATAGACTGGCAATGCCAATCATGAGACCAAACATTGCCCCCAAAAGCCAAGGGAGTGGCCAGCCGAGGGAATGCGCTCCCCAAAGAGCAACGCCTAAACTCCCTAGAACGCCAAACACTGCCCCTTCTACAGTTTTCTTGGGGCTGATGTGGGAAAGCCGTGTCCGGCCAAACAGCTTACCAACAGCATAGGCACCAATATCTGCCGCCCAAATACAGACAAAGGCCAAGAGGGTCACCTGCAACCCCAAGGGCAAAGCGGTGAGTTGAAACTGCTCTGGCCAAAATCCCCCTAAAGGTAATGTTGCCTCTTGCTCTAGCCCCCGCAGGCGCACCCAATAGCTCGGCAAATAGCCACCGTAAAACAACCCCATGATTGAGGTGGAAATATCGGCGATCGAGGCCAGCTTGGGTTGAAATAGCAAGTAGAAGCAAATGAAGGTACCTGCGACGGGAAAGACAGCATCGGCAAGGTCTGGACGCAGCAGCGAGGTGATGAGGAGCACTTGACTAACCACAAGGGTGGTTTTAGCAGCCGGCGCACTCCCTTTGGCACGGGCGAGTTCAAAGTATTCCAGTTGGCCCAGATAAATCAGTGCCCCAATGCCCAGACAAAAATACCAACCGCCTAGAAAGGTCAGCAGCAGCACAAGAGCGATCGCGATAAGTCCACTGGCAATGCGGATCCAGAGCATGGGGGTGGGGAGTTACATTGAGCCGCGCGTTGAGTGTTTGCGTAGCGCGTCCAAAGAACGATCGCCGCTACAATAAAAAGTTTAATCTAAATTTACCAACGTTAAGGGAACATTAACAGACGCGCAGCCGCAACAGGATGCATGGCCATGTCCTTGGCAAGCTATAACGGATCAGGGAACATCATAGGGGCAAGGGCGTCATGAAAAGCGATTGGTCTGAGGTCGAGTGTATCCATGACATCCAGTCTTCCCCTTGCTTGGACGCGTGTTGAGGAGACCAGTGCTCGGGTGACGCTGCCGCTGACAAGACTTACACCCCAAGAGTTGGTTGTCCGCTGTCAAGCCGGCAGAACCCCCGATCGTGCTGCCTTTACTGAATTGTTGCGGCGATACCAATCCCATGTGGAGCGAATTATCTATCACCTCGCGCCCGACTGGGACGATCGCGCCGACCTTGTGCAAGAAGTCTGGATTCGGGTCTATCGCAACATTCACAAACTGCAAGATGCCAGCAAATTTCGGGGTTGGCTCAGCCGCATTGCCACCAACTTGTTTTACGATGAGTTGCGCAAACGCAAACGCCATCAACCGCCCCTGTCGCTGGATGCACCCCTGAAAACCCAAGAGGGTGAAATGAATTGGGAACTTGCCGCCAGTGATGCCAGTCCCGATGACCGGTTGCGCACAGATGAATTCTATGATCAATTACGGCGGGCGATCGCCAACCTACCGGAAACCTTTCGGACAACGATTGTCCTGCGGGAAATTGAAGGCCTCTCCTACGAAGAAATTGCCCAAATCACTGGGGTTTCCCTCGGAACCGTGAAATCGCGAATTGCCCGTGCCCGACAGCGACTGCAACTAGAACTCCAACCCCACCTCGATCTCCCTTCAACCTGATGCGAATCACCCCTACTCTTTTCCTGCAAGAACAGACCCCTATGATGGATGAACTTGATCACTGCAAACGCGATACCTTTGAACTCCTGAGCGCCTACCTTGATGGTGAGGTGACGGCTGCGGAACGGCAACAGGTGGAAGCATGGCTGGCGACTGACCCCGAAGGCCAACGCCTCTATCAGCGACTCCTGACCCTTAAGCAGCAGATGCAAGAGCTGCCCGTGCCCTTGACCCCCTGTCCAGCGGATCAGTTGGCCGCTCAAGTGATTGCTAAGGCCAAGCGCCCCCGTCGGATTTGGGTCCTAGGGAGTGCGGGGGCAACCCTAGCGGCATCCTTCGTGGCAATGCTTACGGGTCTAATTCCCAATCCCTTCCCCGGTCTGCCTGTGGCCATCACAAGTCCTGCCCGCATTGAGCCAGAGGTATCTCCCCTACCGATTGAGCCAACGGCAGTCGGTTTGATGCTCAGTCTTGACCGTCCCCCTGTGGCCATTCCCGTCAGTGAAACGGCTCCTGCGGCGCTGCCGGCACCCCCTACAAGGTCACAGCCAAGGACTGAAGCTACTGACTAGGAATAATCTCCGGTTTAAAGGGACGCTCCAAAAGACAATTGAGGGCAGCTTGGGGAGTGAGATGGCCCCCAAGAACAGCATTCACCATCGCAGTAATTGGAATGTCTAACTGGTGCTGCTGGGCATAGGTGCAGAGCACCCGAGCGGTGTTCACCCCTTCAGCAGTCCCTTTTGTCAGGGCGAGAGCTTGGGAGAGGGATTTACCGTGGGCAAGATGCCACCCCACTTGATAATTGCGACTGAGGGCGCTCGTACAGGTGGCAAGGAGATCCCCTAACCCTGAAAGGCCGTAGAAGGTTTCCACTTGTCCGCCCCAGTGGGTACCCACCCGCACCATTTCCACCAGTCCTCGGGTAATCAGGGCAGAGCGGGCATTGACGCCAAGACCCAGACCATCATTGACGCCACAGGCGATCGCAATCACATTTTTGAAGATGCCCCCCATTTCCACACCCCGCCGATCCTGATTGCTATAGAGGCGAAACGTGGTACTGCCCAAACAGTCCTGTACTTGCTTTGTCGCTGCTAGATTGCCCCCCACCACTGCTGCTGCCGGTAGTCCCTGCTGAATTTCACTGGCTAGGTTGGGTCCCGAAAGCACCACAAGATTGTGATGCGGGCAGTAACTTTGCCAAATATCCGCTGCTGTGGCAAAGGTTTCCGATTCTAGGCCTTTCGTGGCACTGACAAGGATCATGTCTAAGGGGGGTTGAAGGGCGGCGACTTGGGCAGCCACTTCCCGTACGGCCTTGATGGGGAGAGCCGAAACCAGTAAATGAATGTCTTGGAAAAGAACAGCCGAGAGTGCCCCCTGCGATCGCCCCCAGCAGGAGACCGTGCAGCCCTGTTGCTCAAATAGGTATGTCAGTGTTTGTCCCCAATGACCTAAGCCCAAAATCAATACCCTTGGGGACATACTATCCCCGTCCTAGGGCGTAACCGTTAAATTTTGAAATTGTTGCTGCTGCCGTTTGCGAAAGGCCTCTGCTTGAGCATTAAGATTTTCCATTTGATCCGCCACCACTTCGTTGGGATCGCGACCATCCATCAAACGCAGTCGATTCATCAGTCCGGGCATGGAAAAGTTGCCATTCTGGGGATTCAGAATGCTTCCCAAATCATTGGCGTTGCCGTTTTGTTGCCAGCCTTCCATGGGGTTATTCGTGTTTGCAGTCTGGGCAAGGGCGATACTGCCGAGATTGAGAGTGAGTGCAGCAAGGGCAAGACTGGTTAAATAGCGGGGTGTCATGGGTCACTCCTCAAAAAATGCGCTAGGAATGCAGACGACAGGATGGCTCAAGCGGTGCCGAGGGCTGTACAAGGGATTATACCAAGTCTTTGTCGTTGCCTAGGGGTTGCAGAAGTAGCATTGACTGGGATCGGCAACGGTTTCAGGAACCGGCACTGTGAGTTGGTGCAAACAGCGTTGACAGCGGTAACGGCTAGCTTTGATGGCGCTGGTGGGTGCGCCACACAGTTCACAGGGTAGCCCCGGCAGTTTCTCACGAGCCACAAACCCCGGCCAACCACACTGAGGACAGCCCTGAGCCATCGCTGTAACTAGCTCTACAGCCGCTTGAGCAATTACCTGCATGCGCGTCGGGTTCATGTGGGCACGCATATCGGTTTCAAGGTGAATGGTGGGGCTATCGGTTTGCAGGATGGCGATCGCCCTTTGCAACTGTTCCTCGCTTTGAATCCCTTTGAAAATTGGCGTATTGGGCAGAGGATCAGCCTGCGCCATCGCAATCAAACCATGCGCTGGAAAGCCCACCCGTGCCCCAAAGGCCAAGGCCTCTTCAAGATTGCTCACGGTGGCATGGTTAAAGTTCGTTTCTAGGGAGAGCACTTCCCCCCGCAAGACAAGGTCATGGCGGCGATCCACAAGCAGGATGAGTTCGCGATCGCTCGGCAGCATCGGAAATTGGGGATGGGGGCCAAAGCTCCCCTCACTGGCGATGATTAAGTCTGCATCCGTTTGTGCTAGCACCGCTTCTGCTTTGGCAAGAGCCGCCTCTTCTTGGGTGCCACAGCGGGGAATTTCACGGCTAAACGTGCCAAAGCGATCGCTATCAAAATCCGAGGCCGCAACCACCGTTACTCCCAAGCGAGCTAGCACTGGGGCGATCGCCTGCTCTTTGCCGTGCTTGGTGGCAAGAATCGCCGTGCGTCCTTGGAAGTAGTGATCTGTGGCTCTAAACATCACCGCCAAGATAGGCCTCAATCACCTTGGGATCATTTTTAACTGTCAGGGGATCACCCAGAGCAATGAGTTGACCAAAGTCCAACACCGCTAGGCGATCGCACAAACTCATCACCAAGGGCACATGGTGCTCAATGAGAATCACCGTCAGGTCAAAGGTCTCCTTGAGGCGGCGAATCAACTCACAGAGGTCTTGCTTTTCCTTGGGGGTCATACCCGCAGCTGGCTCATCCAACAAGAGCAGTCGTGGTTGCAGTGCCAAGGCACGCGCCAGTTCAAGGCGGCGTTGTTCACCATAGGGTAAGTTACCTGCCCGCTCGTGGCGCCGCTCGTAGAGATTCACCCAGGAGAGGAGTTCCTTGGCGCGGTTCTCCAAGCGCTCCTGAGCATAACGTACAGGCGCTGCCCCCCAGAGGTTTGCCCAGAAACTGGCAGGGGCATGGAGATGCTGTCCCATGCGCACATTCTCCCAAACACTCATCTCTGGAAAGAGGCGAATATTTTGAAACGTGCGGGCAATCCCCAACCCAGCAATCTGATGGGGCTTAAGCGGGTGCAGGGGCTGCTGCTGAAACTGAATTTCCCCTGAGGTGAGAGGAATTAACCCCGTCAGGAGGTTAAAAAGGGTGGTTTTACCAGCGCCATTGGGGCCAATAATGCCCAAAATCTCCCCCGTTGCAACGCTAAAGGACACGCGATCAACCGCCTTGAGGCCGCCAAAGTAGCGGCACACATTCTCTAAAGTCAGGAGTGGCTGCGACATCTAGGGCTGAGGAGGAGGAAGTTTCTCGAAGGCTTGGTAGGCCATCCGCGAGACTTGGCGAATGAGTTCACTACCTCGGGGATCATTGTAGGGGCGTTTCACCATCATTGCTGCCACATAGCGTTGGCCATTGGGCATATCCACCATGCCCGCATCCCCCACCACAATACCAATATCTCCGGTTTTGTGGGCAATGGTGGCCCCTTTGCCAAGACCAGCGGGCAAGAGCGTATTGGTGACCGTGCGCCGCATAATGTCCAGCAGGCGATCGCGACTACGGGGCGAGACAATTTCCCCCTGACCAATTTTCAGCATCAGCGTTGCCAAATCGCGGGGGCTAGTGGTGTTAGTGCCCTTCATATCCGGTAGCAGATTGTTGATCACCGTGTTTTCTAACCCCCATTCCTGAAACTGTTGGTTCAGCACGGCTGCGCCCCCGAGACGATCAATGATCATATTCGTTGCCGTGTTGTCGCTAATGGTAATCATTAAATCGGCCACCTCAAGGGCAGGGTACTGGGAATTGGGCTTTTGGTATTGCAATGTGCCCGCCTCAGAAGCAATGAGATCGGGACGCATCGTCAGGCGTTCATGGAGCGTGACTCGTCCCTCATCCACCGCCTTGAAAAAGGCAACAAGGATCGGAAATTTAATCGTAGAGGCCGCTGGAAAGACCTCATCACCGCCTACATTGAGGGAGGCGCCAGAGTCGAGGTTAAAAAAGTATAGCCCCGCCGTCAGATTGGGTTGACGGGTAACCAGTTGTTGAATTTGCTGTTGCAGCGCGGGGAGGGGACGTTCTGGGGGCAAATTGGCGGTTGGTGTTTCAGGGGCGATCGCCTGACTGGCAGTGGTCTCGAGGGCCAGTTCTTCAGGGTGCAACACCGACAGCACCGTTCCTACCATCGCAGCAAGGGCCACCACACTCACGCCAAAGCGAAAAGTCATTAAGAACAAATTGGGACGGGGCGGGGCTGGGGGTGTGACTGGACGAGGCAGTGAGGAAAGACCAGAGGGCTGAACCATTGAACGAGACTGAGCAACCATGCCATTTACTTTAGAGGGAAAGTGTCCGAAGAAATTGCGGCTGCGTGCTGAATCGCCCACTCCACCTGATGAACCATGCCCCGCAACAGCGCCACTTCGGCATCCGTGGGGTAGGCGCGCCCGAGGAGCGATCGCACCTTGGCCATACGACTAGCAGCGGTATGGGGATACAAAAAACCAATCTGGAGCAGCACCTGCTCTAAATGATCATAAAACCCCTGCAACCGCTCGAAGCGGGCGGCAGACCCTTGGGGAAAAGTTCCCGCACTGTCGCAGGCCGTCAACCACAACTCATAGCAGCATACGGCCACAGCTTGCGCCAGATTCAAAGATGGATAGGCATTGGCCGTAGGAATCTGCACCAAACCCTGGGCGCACTCCAATTCCGCATTCGTGAGTCCCCGATCCTCGCGACCAAAGACCAGTGCCGACTGCGGGACAGCCAACAGTTGCGATGCCGCCTGACGCGGTGTCCACAAGGGTAACGCCAAATCCGCCACCTCTCGCCCCACCGTGGCAAAGACCCGCTGACAATCTGCCAGTGCCGTTGCGAGGGAGTCCGTCATTCTTGCTTGCTGGAGCACATCCTCTGCATGAACTGCCCAGCGCTGGGCTAGCTCTCCCTTGGGATCACAGCGGGGACTGACAATCCACAACTGCTGTAACCCCATATTTTTCATCACACGGGCAATGCTGCCAACATTGATCTCCCCTTGGGGTTCAACAAGGACAATGCGCACTGCAGGGAGGGTATCCACGCTTGCTGGGTGAACCAAAATAAAAAATAATTAACATTTTCTAGATGATTTTAGAAGACTTCTTTAATCTTTCTCAAGTCCTTACCAATTCAGGACTTTACCGCATATTGCATAAGTTTTAATAACTGTAACACGCTTAGTACGCGTCTGAGCTCAATGAGTAAAATTGGAAATAACTTTTTATAATGTGCTCCCTACTCGCCAACCGCTTTCCCTCACTTAGGAAGTTCTCCAAAGATTTCCTGGGGACAACCCTGTCCTAAAACATGGGGGACACAAAGGGGCGCTTCTCTCCCATAGAGACTTTTGCCGTTTTAACTGTGTTCCATCCCTGTAAAGAGGGCTATGTTTTGGGCTAGCAGCAGGGGTTTTGATTTGGTGGTGTGGTTCCGCAAATGAGGAGTCAATTCATGTGGCGTTTTATGAGCTTGTATTGGCCAAAAGTCAGTGCTGTCGGCATCCTGTACTGTGGTCTAGCCGCTGGCCTAGGTTATCTTACGAACCTACAACTAGATGCAATGCACAATCAAGCAAAACATCAGGCAATCACCGTGCAATTGTCCCATAGCCTGAATGAGCTCAATCCCTGAGTCAAGAGGCTTTGGCTGCGAGGGGGAGATCCTCCGTCAGACCAATTTCCCGTTTCAGCAGTTCAACCGACTGCGGATCAATGTAGCTTTCGCAGCAAATGAGACGGGGAATGCGAATCAGCTCATGGCGAGCCGCCGCAATGGCTGCTTTGACCCGTTCCCCACTGGCGCGATCGCTAATGATTGTTTGGGCACGGTGAACTAGGGCATTGAGCTTATAGCTATCATTGGCTTGAGCTGTCACCAAGAGAAGCTCATCCCCCCGCAGGCTGTGGATCATGACCTCTGCAACACCAAGGGTGCCGGAACTGAGGCTGACCAACCCCAAGCAGGAGCCTTTCGGCAATTGCCGTACCACTTCCAGTTCCCGTTGGTAGTTGTAGATGTCGATGAAAAATACTCGCACGTCCTTATCGCGGGTGATCGCTTCCGTCATGCTGGCAAAATAGCGCACGGTAACGACGGTTGCAGAGGTATCGCCATCAAGGACAGTTTCCAAGTCTTCAAGAAAGATCAGTTCTACGGGAATTGGCAGCAGTTGTTGCAGCTCCTGAACAATCAGTTCGCCAGCCCCTTGATCGTGGCGGGGCACCGTCACCAAGACCCTCACCCCGGCTTTCTGGCGGGCGTCGATTTCCGCAAGGAACAGCTCGCGAATTTGACTCAGGGAATAGCCCATTTCGAGGAGGGTATCGACACTTTCTTGGACAATGCGGTGTACAGGCACAACAGCGGGTCGGCGTTGGCGGGGACGGGTTTCCTCTTGGCCGAGGGCACGCACATAGATGCCCGACCCCACTTGGGGCACGACTAAACCAGCAGCTTCAAGGCGTTCGTAAACTTTGCTGATCGTGTTGCGGTGCAATCCGGTTTGCATGGCGAGCTGCCGCGTACTGGGCAAGCGATACCCCGGCGGAAATTGCCGTGCAGCGATCGCAAAACTAATTTGATTAAAGAGCTGAGTTGAAGCAGGAATTTCGCTATCTGGTTGGATGTGGAACTGAACCATACTTTTTCCGCCAATCAGGTCCTGTGCTAAATACGCCTTCCTTGGTGGGGCTATGCCAGATGCAAAACCTACCCCCAATCGCTGCATAAACCGTCACAATTAGTGAGTAATTTTACCGCACTGGTTGGCTATCGTTCTGTGCTTGAGGATAGAACACCGTCACAGTGTCACGACTAGGTTGTCGCGGTGGACAATTGTATCGGCACCGGCATAGCCGAGGATGTTGGCCAATTCCGTGGACTGTTGCCCCTGCACACGACGGATTTCTTCGCTGTTGTAGTTGACAAGGCCACGGGCAATTTCAGTCCCTGCGGGGTCACAGAGCTTCACGGCATCTTGGGCTTGAAACTCCCCTGCAACACGGGTGATGCCTGCTGCCAAAAGAGACTTGCCACCCACAGTAATGGCCTTAACGGCACCCTCATCGAGCCACAACTCACCTTTGGGAATGAGGGCACGGGCAATCCAGCGTTTACGGGCATTGATGGTTTTGGGACGAGGTTCAAAATGGGTGCCTAGGGGTTCACCTGCCAGGATTTTCAGGAGGTTGGTGGGCGATCGCCCATCGGTAATGACAGTGCGCACCCCGGCTTCGGTGGCAATCTCGGCAGCCCGAATTTTGGTGGTCATGCCCCCGGTGCCCCAAGGGGAGCCAGCAGCACCAATTTGAATCGTTTGTGTTAACTCAGCTAAGGAGACCACCCGCTCAATGGGAACGGCTGTCTTATCAATACGCGGATCCGCTGAGTAGAGGCGATCGACATCCGTGAGCAAAAATAACCAATCGGCTTCCACAAGGCTCGCTACAAGGGCTGAGAGGGTATCATTGTCGCCAAACTTGAGTTCATCCACCGCCACTGTATCGTTTTCATTGACAATGGGGATGACGCCCAGTTCAAACAGCGCTTGGAACGTGTTGTAGATATTCAGGTAGCTCTGGCGATCGACAAAATTTTGCCGCGTCACGAGGATTTGGGCAATGGGCTGGCGCAGCACTGAAAAAAGATCATCGTACATGCGCATTAGGTGTCCCTGCCCCACTGCTGCCACTGCTTGTTTTTGGGCTAATTGTTGGGGACGCTCTGTCAAGCCCAAGCGCACAGCACCCACACCCACCGCCCCAGAGGAAACGAGCACCACGCGATCGCCCCGCCGTTGACAGTGACACAGAACCTCCACCAGTTGGGCAATGGTGGCCAAGGCCAGATTCCCTTCTTTGCCCCCCGTTAAGCTCGATGTGCCAATTTTGACAACCAGTGTTTGTGCCATGGGGAATCGGGACGAAGATTGCCTCGTGGGTATAGAATCAGACGTGCTCATTGTATCGCGGTGGGAGACAGCCAGTGAACTCAGGGTTTTGGTCTGCGGTGCTGGAAACCTGTCAACAGATTCAACAGGTGGTTGCCCCCCGTTTGCTGGAGTGGGCAGGGCAGTCCCCCAGCGATCGCAAAGCCGATGGTAGTCTTGTTACCCGCGCCGATCTTTGGGCCGATCAGAAAATCACCGAGATGCTACAAGAGCGCTTTCCCCACCACGGCTGTCTGAGTGAAGAGGGAAACCACACCTACGGTGGTGAACAGTGGTGTTGGATCATTGATCCCATTGATGGCACGAGTAACTATAGTCATGGTCTGCCCATTTGGTGTATTGCCCTCAGTCTGCTCTACCAAGGCACGCCCGTATTTGGCTATGTGCACGTTCCCGGCTTTCAGCAGACGTTTCATGGCTTCTATCAAGCCCCTGACCATGCCAACGGTGCCTATTTGAATGAGAAACCTATTCGCGTCAAGGTCAGTGAGCCAACTTTGCAGACGTTTTTTAGTCTTTGTGCCCGCAGTACTAATGTGCTCAAGCATTCTTTCCCCTGCAAAATTCGCATGTTGGGATCCGCCAGTTACAACTTGCTGACCGTTGCTGCGGGTTATACCCTCGGTGCCGTAGAGCGCACACCTCGCATTTGGGATGTTGCCCCCGCTTGGCCGATTGTCCATGCTGCTGGTGCCCACTGGCAATGGTTAGACCCGCCGGAACCGTGGCAGAGAATGTTTCCCATTCAGCCAGGGCATGAAGCTGGGAGTCGTATCTTTCATACGCTGGTGAGTGCCAGTCCTAGCTTGGGGCAATTTTTTGCAGCGTACATTATCTAAGATGCAGCTTGAGGGGATCAGCTCATCAAAAATCATGTAAAGCAACCTTTAGGAAAGCGACTTTTATGCTTGAACCCTAGAGCAGGTGAAGTTACTGAAGGCAGGAGACTTTGGCCACCTTGATATTGCCCACCTCGTGGTGGAAATCGAAGCCTTGGGACGGCAGGAGCGTCGGGAGCTAGAAAATCGCCTAGGGATTCTCATTGGACATCTCCTGAAGTGGGACTATCCGCCGCAAAAACGTAGTAAAAGCTGGCGAGTAACCAGTCGCGAACAACGGCGCGCTGTGGAGAAACTCATTCATCAAAACCTCAGCCTGCAACCCTGCCTGCCCCAGCCGATCGCTGAGGCCTGTGAATCTGGCAAAGATTTAGTGGTGTGTGAAACCCCCTTGGACTACTCAGATCTCCCTGAAACCTGCCCCTACCCCTTGGATAACCAATTTCCTTGCCAATAGAGATAAATTTCCGCCTGATCCAAGGTGAGGCTATACTGGCAGTGACGACGCGGAGTCGCAATATGGATACAGCCCAAATTAAAGCTTTGGTGGAAAAAGCCCTAGAAGATAAAATTCTTACTCTCGAAGAGCATGGCCGAATTATTGACGCAGTGCTTTCCGATGGCAAAATTTCCGAAGAAGAGGAAAAAATTTTACAGGAACTCCTTGAACGGGTCGCCTCTGGGGAAATTGATTCCCAGTATTAGGGTGTTTTAATCTGCACTCGCCCTTGGCGCAGGATGTGCCATTCCCCCGATTGCCATTGCACCACGGTTGAGGGTTCTGGGGGGGTAGGGGGTAACTGCCACGGGTGGAGCGTCAGTACTTGGGGAAACTCACGGGCGATCGCCCCCAATTCAATGAGCGGCGGCTGACCTGAGCGGTTAATACTGGTGGTGGCCAACGGTCCTGTTTGCTCAAGGAGGGCTTGGGCTGGCGGCCAATCGGGAACTCGTAAGCCAATCGTGCCTGTACCTAGGGGGTTCAAACCTGCAGGAAGTTCAGCAGCGGGCAACACCAAGGTCACGGCTCCCGGCCAGTAACGTGCGGCCATGGCAGACCACTGCTCCCATTCAGCGGCACTACCGCGCACAAAGGGCCAGAGTTGCTCAGGATTGGCGCCCATGAGGATCAAGGGTTTATCCGGTTGGCGCTCCTTGGCGGTGTAAATCAACTCCCCGCGATCGCAACGACTGGCCAAGGCGGGCACCGTATCTGTGGGAAAACTAATCAACCAATTGCCTGTGCGCACTGCGGCCACTAAGGCGGCCATACTCACCTGTGCCATATGTTTCCTCTACCAACCAATGGCAGCCCCTTCCCCCCGAGGATCGGCTGCCCCTTCCAATTGTCCATGATCCAAAACGCGAATCAAGCTGGCATTTCCCCAAGGACGGGTTGGTTCTACCTGATAGCCCCACTGCTGCCACGTTTGAGTCCAAGAACTCGGAATGGTTGGCTCGACAAAGAGGGTATCCGGTGCCCACTGCTGATGGATCCGGGGACTGGCAACGGCGGTGGCGGCATCCTGCCCTAAATCAACGACGTTCAGAAATATTTGGAACACTGTGGTAATAATGCGACTGCCGCCGGGGGAGCCTAAAACCATATTGAGGTGATTATCCTTTAGGACAATTGTCGGACTCATGCTCGAGAGGGGACGCTTGCCGGGTGCGATGCCATTGGCTAGGGGGGCGTTGTCCGATTGAATACCGACGACACCAAAGAGGTTGGGTTGATTGGGGGCAATGGCAAAATCATCCATTTCATTGTTGAGGAGAATCCCCGTTTGTGGCACCACCACACCCGCTCCAAAGGGGCCATTGATCGTAAAAGTTAGGCTGACGGCATTCCCTTGGACATCCACCACATTCAGGTGACTGGTGTTGTCTGACTCTGCAAGTTGGATCGGGGTTGCGGCACTTACAGCGCTTTGGGGACGGGCACGACGGGGAAGAATTTCGCTGACCCGCTGTTGGGCATAGCGAGGACGGGTGAGGGCAGTGACAGGCACAGGCACAAAGTCACTATCGCCCAAGTAACGGGCGCGATCGGCGTAGGCAATTTGCATCACGCTGGCTAGGTAGTGACCGCGATCGCTGGGGGTGGGAGCAGGGGGCAGCAGTTGCCAGAGGTTGAGCATTTGCACAAGGGCAACGCCACCAGAAGAGGGGGGTGGCATCGAACAGACCTGAAACGCACGATAGGTGCCGCAAATTGGCTCTCGCCAAACGGGGATATAGGTTCGTAAATCCTCTAAAGTGATTTTGCCCCCTTGCTGCGCCATAAAGTCTGCGATCGCTGTGGCAATCCAACCCTCATAAAAACTGCGCGGATTGCGGGCGATCGCTCCCAAGGTTTTTGCCAACTCTGGCTGTTGAATCAGAGTACCCAGGGGGGGAACTTGACCATTCCTGAGGAAAATGCGCGCGGCGGTACCATCCTGCTGCAGAACGGCTTGGCGCATCGTTGCCCACTGCTGATAACGCCGGGTAACCGCAAACCCCTGTTGGGCAGCCTGAATGGCGGGTGCCACCACCTGAGACCAAGGGAGTTGACCATAGCGTTGGTGCAAAGCAGCTAAGCCAGCAACGGTGCCGGGGGTGCCTGCGGCCAAGACCCCATCCAAACTAGCGCGGGGAATCACCTCACCCTTCGCGTTGAGGTACATCGTCGGTGTTGCTTGCAGGGGGGCTCGCTCCCGAAAATCAAGGGCACGCATGGTTTGGGATTGTGCCTGATACACAAGGGCAAAGCCACCACCGCCAATCCCAGCGGCATAGGGCTCAACGACGGCGATCATGAATGCGGTTGCCACGGCTGCATCCACGGCATTGCCCCCTGCCTTAAGGATGTCTCTTCCTACTTTGGCTGCTGCAGGTTGAGCTGCCGTGACCATTCCCCGCTGGCCGATCGTTTGAGCTGGGGCGGGTGGGGTGGGAAAAACTGTAACCGCTAGGACGATAGCGAGAAAGGGCGATCGCCCCCATTGCTCAACCTTCCCTAGAGTGAATCCTTGCGCCATGATTGATTGAGCTCAAAACTGCGGCGGAACCCCAGCCTGTAAAATACACGAAGAGAGCATGATTGCAAACGTCCTCAACCGCAAGCTTCATTTTTGCCATGCCAAATTCACTGTTAGAAACCAGTTGGTGGGTGCCCTGTTATGGCTTAGTGGGTGCAGCCCTGACGTTGCCTTGGGCCACCGGTTATGTGCGGCGCACGGGGCCTCGACCCGCCGCCTATTTCAATCTGCTGATGACGGTTGTTGCTTTTGTGCATGGCTTTTTTCTATTGCAACAAACTCGCAGTGGCGCCACTGCAACCCTTGTTTGGCATTGGCTACAGGCACCGGGACTCGATCTCTCGTTTTCATTGCTCATCAACAGCGTCACCACGGGGGCCATGGAATTGGTGACGGGTCTGAGTATCCTCGCCCAGATTTTTGCCTTAGGGTATCTCGAAAAGGACTGGGGCATGGCCCGCTTCTTTGCCTTAATGGGCTTTTTTGAGGCGGCTCTCAGTGGCATTGCAATCAGTAACTCATTGCTCCTAAGCTATGGCCTCTTGGAGATGCTGACCCTCTCCACTTACTTGCTGATTGGCTTTTGGTATGCTCAGCCCCTTGTGGTCAAAGCAGCACGGGATGCCTTTCTCACCAAACGGGTGGGGGATATTCTGCTGCTGATGGGGGTAGTAGCTGTCGGCAGCTTTGCGGGGAGTTATGATTTTCCCGATCTCTACCAATGGGCAGAACACGCCAATTTACCAGACGGTTGGGGGTTTTTACTGGGCTTAGCCTTGATTGCAGGTCCCACCGGTAAATGTGCTCAAGTGCCTTTGCACCTGTGGCTCGATGAAGCCATGGAAGGGCCCAACCCCGCCTCGATTATGCGCAACTCAGTGGTGGTGGCGGCGGGTGCCTATATTCTCATTAAGCTACAGCCGATTCTGGTGGCCTGTCCGGGGGCAAACATTGCGCTGATCCTGATTGGGGCGGTGACAGCCATCAGTGAATCCCTTGTCTCCATTGCCCAAATTGACATTAAACGGGCACTATCCCACTCGACTAGTGTCTATCTAGGGCTGGTGTTTATTGGGGTCGGCACGAATTGGACGGATTTTGCTCTGTTTGTATTGCTCACCCACGCGATCGCCAAGGCACTGCTATTTATGAGTATTGGCAGTGTGATTATGACCACCAACTGTCAGGATTTGACGGAATTGGGGGGCTTAGGCGGACGGATGCCAGCGACAAGTTCAGCTTTTGTGATTGGCGGTCTATCCCTGATTGGCTGTCTGCCCCTGGGTGCCTTTTGGTCGTTTTATCGCGGTATTGGCTACTACTGGCAAACAATGCCCTGGCTGGTGGGTCTGATTTTAGTCGTCAATGTCCTGACGGCTGTCAACCTTACCCGTGTCTTTCGCTTGGTCTTCCTAGGGCCTGCTCAGCCCAAAACCCGCCGTGCCCCTGAAGTGCCTTGGCCTCTGGCCGTGCCAATGGTGACCTTGAGTATTTTGAATGTGCTGGTGCCCTTGATCTTGCAGCGGGTGCAGTTGTTACCAGAGACCATTGATTGGACGATCGTGGCGCTCCTTGTGCTGTCGGGATTGGTCGGGATTCTTTTGGGTGGCTTTGTTACCCTCAAGCGCAGTTGGACGCGCCCCATCAAGATACCCTTGCGCTTTGTGCAGGATCTGCTGGCCTACGATTTTTACATTGAAGCGTTGTATCGCTATACCGTGATCTGGGCGGTGCGATCGCTCGCGCAGGTGAGTGCTTGGGTGGATCGCCACATTGTCGATCGCATTGTCAATACAACGGGTGTGGTGTCCCTTGTTGGGGGTGAGTTGCTCAAGTACACTGCCAGCGGTCAATCCCAAGCCTACTTACTGCTGGTGTTTATTGGTGTGGCGATTCTCGGGGGGGCGATCGCATGGCTACTACTGTAATGCCGCTGTTGAGTTTTCTCCTCGGGGTGCCCTTGCTGGGTGCCCTTGCCCTCAGCCTGTTGCCCGCTGAGAGTTTGGGGCGTACCTACCGCAGTTTAGCCGCTGTGGTGATGGCGATCGCCCTTGTCGTCAGTCTCGCGATCGCTCGTCTATTTGACCCCGGCAATGCAGCACCGCAATTAACCGAGGTGATTCCTTGGCTAGAGCCACTGGGCTTGAGCTATCGCCTGAGCGTGGATGGCCTGTCGCTGCCGCTATTGGTCTTAAATAACTTCCTGACCCTGATTGCCCTATTGGCCACTTCTGTCAATCTGCCCCGTCCTCGGTTGTATTACCCACTGGTACTGCTGTTGAATGCGGGTGTCAGTGGTGCTTTTTTGGCCGACAATTTGCTGCTCTTTTTCCTCTTCTACGAACTGGAGTTGATTCCCCTCTACCTTCTGATTGCCATTTGGGGTGGGGCACGGCGCAGTTATGCGGCCACGAAGTTTTTAATTTACACGGCTATTTCTGGGGTACTGCTCTTGGCTGGCTTTCTGGGACTGGTGTGGTTAGCCCATGCCTCCTCCTTTGACTTTGACCCCCAGTTATCCACTCTCTTACCCCTGAGTTCACAGCTTGTTCTGTTGGGGCTGATTTTGGTGGGCTTTGGCATCAAGATTCCCCTCGTGCCTTTCCATACGTGGCTACCCGATGCCCACGTCGAAGCCTCCACGCCGATTTCTGTGCTGCTGGCAGGGGTACTCCTGAAACTGGGTACCTATGGGCTAGTGCGCTTTGGAGTGCAGTTGTTCCCGCAGGCATGGCAAGTCTTGGCACCGGGGTTGGCCACTTGGGCGGTGGTCAGTGTCCTCTACGGTTCGCTGATGGCGATCGCCCAAACGGATATGAAAAAAATGGTGGCCTACAGTTCCATTGGGCACATGGGGTTTGTTCTCTTGGCTACTGCCACTGCCACCCCCTTGAGTATTCTGGCAGCCATTGCCCAAATGATGAGCCACGGGCTAATTTCCGCCCTCCTCTTTTTGTTGGTGGGGGTTGTCTATGAAAAAACCGGCAGCCGCAATATTGAGGTACTGCGGGGATTGCTGAACCCAGAGCGGGGATTGCCTCTGGTGGGTAGCCTGATGATTGTCGGTGTCATGGCCAGTGGCGGTATCCCCGGCATGGTCGGCTTTGTGGCCGAGTTCCTGATCTTCCGCAGTAGTTTTCTCACCTTCCCAGTGCAAACGCTCCTGTGTATGGTAGGGACGGGCTTAACAGCAGTGTATTTTCTCTTGCTGGTGAACCGCGTCTTTTTTGGTCGTCTGCCCAATGAATTGACGGATTTGCCACCCGTGGCGTGGGGCGATCGCCTGCCGAGCCTCCTATTAGCCACGCTAATCTTGATCTTAGGGATTGTTCCCAACTGGCTCATCCATTGGAGTAAAACCACTGTTAGCCTTCTCACCACTGCTATTGCTACGCTGCCCGCACCATGACCTTAACTACTGCTGCTCCCAGCTCCCTGCATCAAGAACTGCGTACTGCCATTCTAGAGCGGTTGCTGAATGGTCAAGCCCTGTTACCGGATACACCCACCCATGTAATGGAAGTGGTGGGCATCCTCAAAAGCTATGGGGTGGTGCTCAAGGCCTATGCGGAAAATCTCTGCGATATTAGTGAGCGGCAGTTTCTTGTTCTCTTTCCCTTCTTCAAATACTTCAACGGCGAGATTACCATTCCCAAGCTGCTGCGCCACTGGTGGCACGACCGCATTAACTATGAATATGCCGAATACTGTATGCGCGCCATGATGTGGCATGGGGGGGGTGGTCTTGATGCCTTCCTTGATTCGGCAGAATTTCAGCAATTGGCGGGCAAGGCGATCGCCGCTAAAGTGCGGGGCAATCCCCTGATGCAATTCGTGAACCTGCTTTTTCCAGAGTTTTTGCTGGAGACGGTGCGGATGCTCTGCTACTACAGTGGATTGGGGCAGTTTTGGACGGTGATGTATCCCATCTTTCTCACCTTGAGCGATCGCTACGATGCGGGTGAGATTCGCAGCATTCCCGATGTCGTGGCTCATATTCGCGCGGGGCTGATTGCTGCTGCCGATCGCCCGATTACCTACAGCGTCAAAATTCACGGCCAAACCTACGAGATTCTCCCCGCCGGTGCTGGACTGACCTTTTTGCCAGACACCGCCATTCCCTATATTGAAGCTGTGTTTGTGCGCGGCACGCCTTTCTTTGGCCTCATTTCCTTCAATGCCCAAGCCCAGCAAATTTCCCGCGATCAAAGCGAGTTTGGCTATGGTGCCCTATTTGCCGATCCCATTCCCACGGGTGCAGCTGGTATTCCCCCCACGCTGCTGATGCAGGATATGCGCCACTATCTCCCTCCCTATCTTTTAGAGTTCTATCGCCGCCAAGGCCGAGGTGAAGACGATCTGCACGTGAAAATTTGCCAAACCTTCCAAAAATCAATGTTTTGCGTCACCACGGCGGCAATCACCGCCCTTGCCCCCTATCCTTGGACAACCACTGACCCCCAAGAGCAAGCCGCCAACCGGGCATTCTACGAAATGTGGCTGGATCGCCTCGAAACCTCCCGCCTCTGGAACGTGCAACTGAGCAACTAACCAAGGCTCAGGCAGCGATCTGCGATAAGATAGTAAGGTAGTTGATCTCCTTCCATTGACAATAAAATGCCCCCTATTGATTGGCTTGCGCAAACGGATCCCTTGGTCGCTGAAATGGTACAGCGGGAAGTCCAGCGGCAGCAGCAACACCTTGAACTGATTGCCAGCGAAAACTTTACTTCTCCTGCGGTGATGGCCGCTCAAGGCACAGTTCTCACCAACAAATATGCCGAAGGGTTGCCCGGCAAACGCTACTACGGTGGCTGCGAATTTGTGGATGAAGTGGAGCAACTAGCCATTGATCGCGCCAAGGAACTCTTTGCCGCTGCCCACGCCAATGTGCAACCCCACTCCGGTGCCCAAGCCAACTTTGCGGTCTTTTTAGCACTGCTCAATCCTGGCGACACGATTATGGGGATGGATTTGTCCCACGGTGGCCATCTGACCCACGGTTCCCCCGTCAACGTTTCTGGTAAATGGTTTAACGTCGTTCACTACGGTGTCCATCCTGAAACGGAACGCCTCGATATGGACCAGGTGCGGGATTTGGCGCGGCAGCACCGTCCTAAGCTGATCATCTGCGGCTATTCTGCCTATCCTCGCGTCATTCCCTTTGCTGAATTCCGCCAAATTGCCGATGAAGTGGGGGCCTACCTCATGGCCGATATTGCCCACATTGCCGGTTTGGTTGCCACAGGTCACCATCCCAATCCCGTGCCCCTTTGCGATGTGGTCACCACCACGACCCATAAAACCCTGCGGGGTCCTCGCGGTGGCCTCATTCTTACCCGTGATGAAGAGTTGGGCAAAAAGTTCGATAAAGCAGTCTTTCCCGGTACCCAAGGGGGACCATTGGAACACGTCATTGCCGCTAAGGCTGTGGCCTTTGGTGAAGCCCTCAAGCCCGAGTTCAAAGCCTATTCTGGCCAAGTGATCCGCAATGCCCAAGCCCTCGCTGCGGGGCTGCAAGCGCGACAACTGCGCCTTGTCTCTGGGGGCACCGATAACCACTTGATGCTGATTGATTTGCGATCGGTCAATCTGACAGGCAAAGAGGCTGATCGCCTGATGGGGGAAATCAATATCACCACCAACAAAAATACGATTCCCTTTGACCCCGCCTCTCCCTTTGTTACTAGCGGTCTACGGTTGGGGACACCGGCGTTGACAACCCGTGGCTTCACTGAGGCTGAGTTTACGGAAATTGCCGAAATTATTAGCGATCGCCTGCAGGCTCCAGCGGATGAAACCATCAAAAACCGCTGCCGCGAGCGGGTGGCAGCCCTCTGCACTAAATTTCCCCTCTATCCCCACTTGCAATTGCCGCAGCCAGTGCTAGCCTGAGGGGGAATCCTGCCGCTACCCTGAGCAGATGCTGTACCACCTAATTGCCTTCCTTGCTGCCATTGCCGTTGTCCTGTTGGTCACCCCCATTGTCAATGACCTTGGACAGAAGGCAGGGTTTGTGGATCGACCCAATGAACGTAAGATTCACTCCCGTCCGATGGTGCGCCTTGGCGGCGTCTCCATTTTTCTGGGTAATCTGGTGGCACTGCTGATTGTCTGGAATGCTGGCGGTTTTGGTGTCCTACCTCAGCCAGCGGAGTATGAAATTTGGGGGGTCACCTTAGGGGGGGTGGCCTTTTTCCTCATTGGCCTGGCAGATGATCTGCTGACTTTACCAGCGCTCCTACGCCTTGTCCTGCAATTTCTGGTGGCGGGTATTGTCTGGGCGGTGGGGGTAAAAATTCGCATTATCACTGTGCCCTTTGTGGGCATTGTTGACCTCGGCTGGCTGAGTTTGCCCTTGACCACAGTGTGGCTGGTGGGGATTGCCAATGCCATTAACTTCATTGATGGTGTGGATGGTCTGGCAGCGGGAGTGTCGGGTATTGCCGCCTCCGCCATGTTTTTCGTCTGTATACTGATGGGGGAGCCGGAGGCAGGACTTTTAGCCGCAGCCCTAGCGGGAGGGGCACTGGGGTTCCTGCGCTACAACTTCAATCCTGCTCAAATTTTCATGGGGGACGGGGGCGCCTACTTCATGGGATTTACCCTTGCAGGTTTGGGCGTGATTGGACTCGTCAAAGCCTATACGGCGGTGGCCATTCTGCTGCCTCTATTAATTTTGGCTGTGCCCATTGTGGATACGTCAACGGTCGTTTTTAACCGCCTTCTGAAAGGGCAGTCTCCCTTTGCGCCCGATCAGAAACATTTGCACCATCGCCTTCTCAATGCCGGCCTTTCGCAGCGGGTGACGGTGCTGTTTATCTATTGCTTGACGCTGTGGGTGGGCAGCCTTGCCTTAGCGTTGGCGGGTTTGCCGGGAGGATGGGGCTATGCAGTGGCAGCGTCTCTTTTAATGGGCTTTGCCTCATGGTATGTCTGGCAACGGGTGCGCAGCAGCGAAAATGACTGAAACAATGAGTGCAGAAATTATATGCGTGGGTACAGAATTGCTGCTGGGGGAGATTCTCAACAGTAATGCCCAGTTTTTAGCGCAACAACTGGCGAGCTTAGGGATTCCCCACTATTACCAAACTGTGGTTGGCGACAATCCCACGCGGATTAAGAAAGTCGTAGCCATTGCCTGCGATCGCGCCCGCCTATTGATTTTCACGGGTGGCCTTGGTCCCACACCCGATGATCTCACCACCGAAACCCTAGCGGATTTCTTTCAAGCCCCCCTCGAAGAGCGGCCGGAAATTATTGCTGACCTAGAACGCAAGTATGCCCATCGCGGTGGCTTTAGTCCCAGTAACCGCAAGCAAGCCCTGCTGCCCGTGGGGGCGCAGATTCTCCCAAACCCCTTGGGGACTGCCCCCGGCATGATCTGGCAGCCGCGCACGGGTCTCATCATTCTCACCTTCCCCGGTGTCCCGGCTGAAATGAAGCAGATGTGGCAAGAAACGGCAGTGCCCTTTTTGCGCTCCCAAGGCTGGGGAAAAGAGGTCATTTACAGCCGTGTGCTGCGTTTCTGGGGCATTCCCGAATCCGTACTTGCGGAAAAAGTGGCCGCCCAAATCGCCCGTGAGCATCCCACCGTGGCCCCCTACGCCGGCAATGGTGAAACCCGCCTGCGCATTACTGTACGCGCTAAGGACGAAGCGGAAGCGCAGCAACTGATTCAGCCCGTCGAAGCCGAGATTCGCCAAATTGTGGGTTTAGACTGCTATGGTGCCGATGACGATACCCTCGCCAGTGCCGTGGCTCGGCTCCTTCAAGAGCGACACCAAACGGTGGCTGTGGCAGAGTCCTGTACAGGCGGTGGTCTTGGGGAAATGCTGACCCGTTTGCCGGGGAGTTCCCTCTACTTCAAAGGGGGCATCATTGCCTATGCCAACGAAGTTAAGGTGAATTTATTGGGGGTGACTCCTCAGGATCTAGAGCAAGAGGGGGCTGTCAGTGCCGTGGTGGCCGCCCAGATGGCGCTAGGGGTCAAGACACGTTTGGCCAGTGATTGGGGTGTGAGCATTACGGGCATTGCCGGTCCAGGGGGAGCGACGCTCACTAAACCTGTAGGACTGGTCTATATTGGTGTGGCACTGCCCAATGGCGAGGTCATTACCCGTGAATTTCGCATCAGTGGTCAACGGGGACGGGATTGGGTGCGGCATCTCAGTGCCATGAATGCCCTCGATGTACTGCGGCGGCAGTTATTGGTGAATCCATGAGTCACGGTCTGCTCTGGTTACCCCTATTGGCGGTTTTTATCGTGCTGGCACGGTTGGGCTGGGTCGAGTACCGCAAGCTGGAACACTATCGCCAGTGGGCACAGCAATTTGAAGCCAGTAAGTACGATATTGCCGCTGTCCTCGGTCAGCAGGGCGATCGCCTAACATGGGGACGACCGACCCGACAGGGCATTGTTAATTTGCAAACCTGTGACTTAGGGGATATTCAGAGCGTTTGGGTCGAGAGTAGTGGCCAACGGGTTGAGACAGCAGCCACTCCTACCAAAGGAACCATTCACCTTGTGCTGCAAACCCCCACGGGAGAGTGCTATCGCATTCCCTTTACGGAGCTTCCCCTAGCCTTGGCGTGGCGCGATCGCCTGCAACCAAAACTTACGGCTAAAATTAAGGGCGAGTTTGCATAGGTGCTCAACCGCTATGAAACATATCGTGGCGCTGGTACCCGGCGGTATCGGTGATCAAATTTTGTTTTTTCCCACCCTTGATGATCTCAAAGCCCATTTTCCAGAGGCGCAGTTGGATGTGGTGGTTGAACCCCGTGCCGCTACTGCCTACCAACTGAGTGGCAGTGTCCACCAAGTCATTCCCTTTAACTTCAAAGACCGCAATGCCCTAGCGGATTGGGCAAACCTGATTGGCACACTGCGGGAGGGGGAGTACGATGCCATTCTCTCCTTGGGACGGAGTAAAGCAGTGCGCTTTCTGCTGTGGCTGACGGGGATTCCCAAGCGAGTCGGCTTTGCCAAACTCAATCCCTTAGGGTTTCTCACCGATGCTGTACCCGTCAACCTTGATCAGTACAGTGCCGCCACCTACCACGACTTACTGCAAGCCTTTGGTATCACTACCCCCTGTCCCCTGCCCAAGGCCGTCATTGCTGAGGCGGATCAACAGTGGGCAATCGCAGAGCGGCAACGCCTAGGAATTACTGGGAGGTATCGCCTCTTGCACGGTGGCTCGAGTCAGATGGCACTGACTAAGGGAATTAACAAAATTTACCCCCCCGCTGCTTGGGTTGAGGTCATCCAGACGCTGCAACAGCAGGAGCCGCACCTGCCCTTTATCGTGGTCTGTGGGCCTGAAGATCACGCATGGGTAAGTGCGCTAACGCAGGCGCTACCGCAGATTAAGATTAGCCATCCTCCAGACTTGCGCAAACTGGCAGCTCTAATGCAACAGGCACAACAGATTCTCTGTACCGACAGTGGCCCGATGCATATTGGCGTGGCGGTGGGTACTCCCCTTGTGGCGCTTTTTGGCCCTACGGATCCCGCCAAACTCCTGCCCGCCGATCCCCGTTTTCGCGCCGTCAAGTCCGCCACAGGCAACATGGCCGATATTTCCGTCTCAGCAGTGATTGAGGCGGCTCGCCATGGCTAGACCGGCTGTCTTCCTCGATCGCGATGGCGTGCTGAACCAAGAGGTGGGCTATATTCACCGCCTTGAGGATTTGCAGCTCATCCCCGGGGTGGCTCAAGCGGTGCGGCGGCTCAATGATGCGGGGTGGTTTTGCTGCTTAGCCTCCAATCAATCAGGTCCGGCGCGAGATTATTACAGCATTGATCATGTCCATGCCCTGCACCACAGACTTCAGGAGTTGCTAGCCGCAAGTGCCGGTGCGGTGTTGCATGCGGTTTATTTCTGTCCTGATCTCAGCCGTCCTGAAGGGGGAGTGGTTGCCGACTATGCGGGCTGGACAACATGGCGCAAACCCAATACGGGAATGCTCGTAGCGGCTGCTTGGGATCATGATTTAGATCTAAGCCGCAGTGTCATGGTGGGGGACAAAGCCACTGATATTGATCTGGCGCGGAATGCCGGCTGCTATGGGATTTTGGTACAAACTGGGTTTGGCGATCGCGTTCTTGAGGGGAGCTACCAGCACGCCAGTCAGCCCGACTTCATTGCAGAGGATTTAGCCGCTGCCGTAGAGTGGATTTGCACCCACCTTACACCCCGATAGCGATGACTTCATCGCCAGACCATACCAAGTTTCCCCTCGCCCTACTGTTGCTGGTGGTTCTGGGCTACGTACTCGTGGGCTGGTATTTGTCCGCCTATCCTTGGATGTGGTCGGCCTATGCTTCTCTTTTGGCAGCAATTCTGACAGTGTTTGTCGTGGGTGGCACCTCTAGCCTGTTGCAATGGCGGCAGAGCAACCCTAAAAGTATCTTTAGTGGCTTAACTATGCGCGTGGGCACCCCCAGTCTTTTTACAGTGCTGGTGCTGAGTACCGCTGTCACCCTTGCCATTATTGCCTTTCATGTCTTTAGTGTGATTGCTATTCTCATTGGCACTGAAATTCTCGTGCGGATTGAAATGAAAGCTGCTGGCTACCAGAACTGGCAAATTATGCTAGTGCTGATTCAAATGGCAATTTTAGGAGTGTTCATTGGCTGGAGCATTGGACATTACTTGCTGCCATCCTCTTGAGGGCAATCATTATTGTTCTGAGTCCTATAGGAGTAAACTTTCTAAGGCACGTAGATTCGTAATGCACAAGCTCTCTTGATTGCGGCGAATAATCCCCTTGCGCTCCAGTTTCCCCAACACCCGTGTCACCGTTTCCCGCGCCATGCCACTGAGACTACTTAATTCACGGTGAGGTAAATTGGGAATTTCTAGGCCATCGGCTCCCTGTCGCCCTTGACCATCGGCCAAAAACAGCAGAATATCTGCCACCCGTGACGTACTATCGGATTCCCGTAGCCGCAGCCGCCGGTTTAGCTGCCGTAGCCGTCGTGCCATTAACTTGGCGAGGCGTATGCCCGCTTGAGGTTCAGTATTGACAAGATTGACAAAATCCGTCGCGGGCATATTGGCCACAACTGTCGGTGTTAGGGTAATCACATCTGTTGAGCGGGGCACTTCCTCTAGGGGGGCCATTTCGCCAAAGAGTTCCCCGGGCCCGAGGATATTCAGGGTGACTTCTTTGCCATCAATGTTGTAAGTGCGAATTTTGACCCAGCCACTGAGGATAAAGTAAACCGATGTGCCCCAATCATTCTCCAGCAAGATTACTCGGTTGGCGGGATGCTGACGTGTCACTACGTGGGCTAGGGCTTTCTCCACCACTGCCTGCGGTAAATCCCGAAAAAAGGGCGTATTTTGTAAAGATAATTCAGGTGCAGGAGAACTACGCCGTTCTTGCATAAAGGTCAAGGCCGAGGGCAGAGGCTGAGCAGATAAGTCGTCAGGCGTTGCAGGGAAATCAACACCTGTGATCTTACCATTGCTATCTATGATCACAATCAATGTATCTGTCACCTTAGCAAACGCTACCTTGACACGAACAATATTGCCGTTGCTCTCGCTGCCAAGGCGCTCCTTGTAGGCACCAACCCGCTTCATAGGTCGCGATCGCCTTGAGGCCGCCGTCCCGTCCAAGACAACAATCTACATATTTCTTATCAATTCTCAGCGCAGACGTCGCTCTATAGATGACTGATCCTTCAGGTCTTCAGGCGTCCGGGGGAAACTGCTGCGGAGTGTAAAGTTTATTAAAGACCTTGACTCCTTTGGTTAGCCTTCGTCACAATGAGTTCCATAGGTTAGGACTTGAATTTTATCCTCGTGAGCGGTTTGTCATAACTGCGAGTGAGTCGGTTGTGCCAATGCTAGAAACCCTTGAATTTGTGATTTATCCCGATGGCCGCGTCGTTGAAACGGTGACGGGAATTTCTGGAGCATCCTGTGCTGAGGTGACTGCTGCCATTGAAGCGCAACTGGGGTGTGTCATTAGCCAACAACCCACCGCGGAATACTACGCTCCCCAAGAGGAAGAAAGTCAATTGGTTGTTCAATCTGTCCCCTCCCAGTGGTAATCGTTGAGGATTGGTGATCCATGTCGCACTTCAGCCAAATCAAAACCCAAATTCGGAGTTTACCCGCCCTACAGGCTGCCCTAACGGACTTGGGCTTACCGTGGCAATCTGGCTCCCAAGAAGTGCGCGGGTTTCGCGGTCAAACCCAAACGGCTCAAGTCGTTGTTCCCCAAGACAATGGCTATGACATTGGCTTTCGCTGGAATGGCACTGAGTATGAGCTAGTGGCGGATTTGGAGTTTTGGCAGCAGGCATGGTCAGTGGATCGCTTTTTGAATAAAGTCACGCAGCGCTATGCCTACCATGCGGTGTTGCAATCTGCTACTGACCAGGGCTTTCAAGTCCAGACCACAGAACAGCAGGCCGATGGTAGTGTCAAGGTTGTACTGCAACGCTGGCGTTCCTAGCCAGTCCGAGCAATGGATAAGCCCCTTGGTTTAGAACCAGAGCTTGGCGGTCAATTCCGCCAAAGTAAACCTCGCAGTGGCTACGAGCCTGAACTCGGAGGAACCCATCGCCAACGCGGTGTCTATGTTGATGAGATTACCTGCATTGGCTGCAAACACTGTGCCCATGTGGCGCGAAATACATTTTACATCGAGCCTAACTACGGGCGATCGCGGGTGGTACGCCAAGATGGTGACCCCCTTGAACTGATTCAAGAAGCGATTGATACCTGTCCCGTTGACTGTATCCACTGGGTGGATTACACGGAATTAAAACGGCTTGAGAAAGAACGCCTCGAGCAGGTGGTTCCCCTTGCGGGTTTTCCTATTGATCCAGCCACCACACACCGCAAGAAACGGCGATCGCCCCCTAGGACCGAATAGCATCTTCGGGCATCACAATCAGCGTCGTTCCCTGACGGCCAATAATAATCACCCGCTGATGTTCGGGAATGGCCAAGCGAGGATCATCACAGCGAGCTTGCCAAGAAATCCCTTCGTACAGCACCCGCCCCATCTCGCCAGCGGGGATTTTTGTAATCGTTTCCGCCTCAGCAGCTTCCTTGAGCACGGGGGGAACTCGCTTCGGTTGATACCGCCGCAGGAGAAAGACCACCACAACAGAGAGCACCATCCAGAGGAAAATCTGTATTGAGAAGCTGGGAATCAGAAACGAGAGAAACGCGACAATGAGGGCACTGAGGCCGAGGGTAGCCTCCATAAACGCTGTCGGCAAAACAAGTTCCATCACAAAAAGGATGATGGCAACAATTAACCAAATCCAAAAGGGAGACAGGGGCATTGCTCTTATCACCCAAGGCAGCTACTTCAACGATAGCTCAAACTCTGCGGCTACAGGGAGCGGATTTAACTGTTTTGAGTGTGTTCAATTCTTGCCCAAGGACCTGTACTGGAACTTACAAAAGTCATACTGCGTCAGGGCAGCTAGCGCTGAAAGGAAACTCCTTCGGTTCTGTACAATGATGAATTCAATGAGGCAAACAACGATGACGGATCTATTTATCCCTCTACTGGTGGGACTCCTCACCCTTGGCCTGTTGACCAGTTGGCTATGGCGCCCAACAGCAACGCCGATGTCCCGTGCTGAACAGGTCAATACCCCTGATTTTGTTGCTGATGCACCGCCGCCGGATGATGAAGGTACGCCGCCCCGCCGTGGATAGGCTAGGATTTTCCTAGGGGCTTCTAGAACGAACAATTAGTGATCAAGCAGCTTTGGTCAGCAGGAGAGCGGTTTCAGGCGGGTTTCTTTGCCTTTGGTCGTGGCCTTTTTTTTATAGCCCGTTATCGTCTTTGGGGCTATCTCCTGTTACCTGCCTTCTTGAGTCTTGTTCTGGGGGTAACGCTTATCATTGCTGCTTTCTGGGCTGTTCAAGTCATTGGTGATGATTGGTTTGTGGGTGGGGAATGGCAGTGGCTCTACCAAGGATTCATTGATATTTTGGCAACCCTCATTGCTGTCTTTTTAGCTCTAATTGGCTATCAAACGCTGGCTCCCCTTGTGGTGATTCCTTTCCTTGGTCCGCTGCTGAACCGTGTTGAAAAAATTACCATGGGACAAACGATTGAGGTGGGGTGGCGGCGCGATCTATTGAACACCATCATCGGGGGTTGGTTTGCGCTGCGGGATGCGGTGTTGCAAGTGATCTTCCTGCTGCTTTCATTTCTAACGGGGCCGCTGCAACCTATCGTGATGGCGATCGTCAACAGTTTCTTCCTAGGGCGAGGCAGTTTTGATTACCTCCTTGAAAAACACAGCACTTCTTTGAGAGAGCGCAAACTTTTGACCCGTGCCTATACGCCACAAATCTATGGCCTTGGTCTGGCGCAGTTTTTGGGGTTGTTGATCCCCGTGGTGGGATTAGTGCTGGTACCGCCAGTGGGAGTTGTGGCTGCTGCTTTGCTGATTCAAGATCATCCACCACAACAACAGTTGATGGCAGCGAATGCGGTTTCTCGGCGTTGATCTAGCCTGGAAAGGAGGGGCATCAGGGTACTGCTGTTTGCAGTGGCAGGGGCAAGATTTGGTGGTGGTTGCTCGCGATCGCTCCGGTGATACGGATGAACTCTTGGCATGGATTGATCGCGATGCACCCTTTTCACAAGCAGCCATGGTGGCGGTGGATGCCCCCCTAATTATTCCCAATTCGCGGGGAATGCGCACCTGCGATCGCCAAGCCCATCAAGTGCTTGGACGGTATCATGCCGGCTGCTATCCTGCGAATCAGCAGTCCCCCTTTGCGCAGCACACCACGGGTTTTAGTCAAGCCCTCAGCCAACGGGGGTTTCACCATGGGCCGACGATCACCCCCCAAGAACGCGGGCGATTTCAAATTGAAGTCTTCCCCCATGCCACGGCGATCGCCCTCTTTCAACTTGACCAAATCATTAAGTACAAAAAAGGCCGCCTTGCAGAACGAGCCAAAGGGTTAGCCGAGCTTAGGGATTTAATGGCCACCCAGCTTCCCCACTGTGAGCCACCCTTAGCACTAGAACTAACTACCGAAATCCCCACCAACGGGCGAGACCTCAAGGCTCTTGAAGATCAACTCGATGCAGTTCTCTGTGCCTATACGGCAGCCTATTGGTGGTATTGGGGGCGCGATCGCCACTGGGTTTTGGGTGGTGAGTCTTTTTCCCCAGAGCTAGCATCAACCGATGCCTACTTAAAAACCGGCTATATTGTTGTTCCGCGTGCCTAGCTTTCGCGATTGCGGTAGCGTTGCAGTTCCGTGCGCAGAGCAGCAATTTCGGCCCGCAAATCATCAATCAACGCTTGCCAATCCACCCCACTCCGAGGCACCACCATTTCTGCCTCTTGACGGGCGCGAGCTTGCACCTCTTCCATGAATTGATGGAGCCGCTGCTGCTGTTCGGCATCAAATCGCCCCAGTTGACTCAGGAATTCTACAAATAGATGCTGCGCCTGATCACGCAGGAGCGTTGCTGTCGCTCGACCAAGGAAGAAGGCCTCCAGCGGTGATTGACTCATAGGAGTGTTGTTCCTCATACGTTGCGTCTCTCAATCCATGAGTTTGACATACTCCCCCGCCTAAAGTCGAGGAATTCTTGTGACTGGTTCAGCTCAATGCCCAGCAGTTGCAAACCCCGCTTCAGGATTTGTATCACGGCAACCGTGTCCCAACACGCCTCAAGCCCACAGGAGCAAGGGTGTGTTCTCGTGCTGAGTGACTTCTGAACACGCCGCCCACACTTAGGTCAAAGCAAGGTCTAACCCGAGGATAGCCCTTTTTCTTTTCTCTTTTTTTTTGCAACGGTTGTAAAAGCAAGAGGTAGCAGCCCATGCCCGTTCTGCACTCCCTTGGCGGGCGGTTGCCTTGAGCTCGTTAGCAAACTCAAACTCTTTAGCGAGGTCTTTAGAGAGGGTATAAAGAGCGGATTTACCGGCTCCCTAATGGTCCATCCAGTAGCGAATACACTTGTTGCGGATGAACTGTGCCGTGCGGATAGCTTCATCAAGGGCTTGGTATTGCTCTGAAGACCCGTGCAGGAGCTTTGCTTCTCTGACTAGCATGGGTTTATCACATAGAGGACTAGATAAAGCCGCCCTTTCGCGCTAGCGGGGCGGAGCCATCAGGAGCAGGGCTTTTAACCCAATGTTTTACAGGGAACAGATCTCGCTCTGTCCTCATTCTCCAGCTTTTTCCTATAGAACAGATAAGAAAATCTTTGACGTTCTACTAGACAGGTTGTCTCCACTAAACCATAGAATTATTTCAATCAAATCTTTTCTTAATCATAGCCATAAGTAAGTTATAAGGATACTCCCTCAGGGCTAGGAGGTCCTCTCGATAACGCTCTCGCTATGAAATCCTCTTCAAATTCGCCAAAAGGGGTAGAAATGCTAGCAAATTTAGTGAATCGAGTTCACTTTCGCTACTGGCGTGGCGATCTCTTTGGTGGGCTGACTGCCGCCATTGTCGCCTTGCCGATGGCCTTGGCCTTTGGGGTCACCTCTGGGGCTGGTGCAACGGCGGGACTCTACTGTGTCGTCTTTCTTGGCTTTTTTGCGGCTCTCTTTGGGGGCACACCAACACTCATTTCCAATCCCACAGGGCCGATGACTGTCCTGATTACAGCAGTGATCACCCGCCTTACCAGTGAATATCCCGAACAGGGGTTATACATGGCCTTTACGGTGGTGATGCTGGCGGGCTGTTTTCAAATTCTCTTTGGTCTGTTGCGGTTGGGTAAATACATCACCCTCATGCCCTACACCGTCATTTCTGGCTTTATGTCGGGGATTGGCTTGATCATGATCCTGCTGCAAATTGGCCCCCTGTTGGGGCACAGCAGTAAAGGGGGGATCTTGGGGGCAGTGCAAAACTTGCCAGAGTGGATTCAAACCCTGAACCCGGCTGCCCTTACTTTGGGCTTGTTCACCCTTGGACTCATTTATTTCACACCCCAAAAAATTCGGCGAATTGTGCCGCCACAGCTCCTCGCGTTGGTTTTGGGCACGATTCTGTCAATGGTCTTTTTTGCGGATGCCGGTTTGAGCCGCATTGGCACGATTCCCACGGGACTGCCAGAGTTTGTGCCGCCGACGTTTACACTGCCTGCGCTGAAAACGATGATTGTGGACGGGGCAATGCTGGGAATGCTCGGCTGTATTGATTCGCTCCTGACCTCGGTGATTGCCGATAGCATTACCCGCACCCAGCACGATTCCGATAAGGAACTGATTGGCCAAGGTATTGGTAACCTGCTGTCTGGCTTGTTTGGCGGTCTGCCCGGTGCCGGTGCCACGATGGGCACAGTGGTGAATATTCAAGCGGGGGGACGCACCTGCTTATCGGGCATGATCCACGCCGTCATTCTGCTGCTGGTGGTGCTGTGGGCTGCGCCTTTGACGGAACCGATTCCCAATGCGGTGTTGGCGGGAATTCTGATCAAGGTGGGGATTGACATCATTGACTGGAATTTTCTCAAACGTGCCCACGTCCTGTCCCTGCGGGCGGCTTTCATTATGTATGGTGTGATGCTGCTGACGGTCTTTGTGGATTTGATTGTGGCGGTGGGTGTTGGCGTCTTTATTGCCAATATGCTGACGATCAAGCGCTTGGCAGATCTGCAATCGGAGGATGTGAAGGCGATTACCCACGCTGATGACCAAACGCCCCTCACCCCTGAGGAAAAAGAACTCTTCCGCGCAGCCAAGGGTCAACTGTTGCTCCTCCACCTTGGCGGCCCGATGAGTTTTGGCTCAGCTTGGGCAATTGCGCAACGGCAGGCGATCATGTCAGACTATAAGGTGCTAATTCTGGATGTCAGTAGTGTGCCCCTGTTGGGGGTGACGGCAACGTTGGCCATTGAGTCACTGATCCAAGAGGCGCAAAAGCATCGTTTGGCGATTTTTCTGGTGAATGGTTCGGCGGATAAGGTGCAACAGCGGCTCCAACGCTTTCGCATTTTGGATCGCTTGCCTGCAGACCATGTGGTGAGCGATCGCCGACAAGCCCTCGAAAAGGCCATTCAGTTTCTCCACCAAGCGGAGGAATTGCAGGAGGTGACAACGGGCGGCTACGAATAACGGGAGACGGCAGGGTTGCCCTGCACATACCACCGCCACGGAATCTCCTGCCCTTGGGAAATGCCGATGCGAGTGGTTTGTACGACAGGATCTGTCAGGGGGTAGGGCGGCTTTTCTAACCAGAGGCCGCTCTCTTTCCCCAGCATCAAGCCCGAAAGCTGGCGATCGATCCCCAAAACTTGGCACAGTTTCCCCGGACCAGCGGCACTGCGGGGAGGCAAGGGTGGGCTGAGCATCTCAAGGGCACGAATGAGAACAGCACTGGCAAAATTTGGGCGATCGCTCGCGATATTCAGGCAGTGGTGAATGCCATAGATTTGATAGACATAGATGGTCCCTGGAGCCGCAAACATTGGGGCATTACGAGCCGTTTGGCGACGGTAGCCATGACACGCGGGGTCGCCGGCCATATAGGCCTCGGTTTCGACAATACGACCTCGGTAGAGTTGACCATTGGCCTGCTGTCGCACGAGAAGACACCCCAGTAATTCTTGGGCTACCACTGGGGCGGGGCGAGCCAACCACTCAGGAGGCAGACACTGATCTCGCTCAAGGGGACCCCTTTTCAAGCAGCAAATCCTCCATCAAGGCATGGCGCACGGGGGCATTCAAGCCAGAGACGGTGTAGAGCATTGCTTCGCGATAGAGACGCTGCACCGTGTGACTAAGCATTAAGGCACTGCCACCCGTTGTCATCAGGGCAGCTTGAGCCGCTTGGACGGCAAGGTGAATCGCTGCGGCGCGCAGTTGTGCATGGTAAGGGGGATTCAGGTTCTCTAGCTCTTCTTGAATGTGGTCGTAAAGGCGGTGCCAGCGATCGCGCAAGTGGTGATAGAGGTCTTTGGCGTCGGGACTCTCAGCGAGAATCTGCAAACTGGCACGGGCACAACCCATGGGGGCGGCACTGCCTCGCAGCAATTGCTGGCGATCGCGGACAACCATCCAATCTGCCTCACTGATACCCACCACATCTTCCGGCGGGACTAACCAATTTACCACTTCTGCTTGCACCGTTTGGGTGGAGGGCACAGCCGCTAGAGGTAAGGGCAAGGAGAGGTGCAAAATGCCGCCGCCGGCCTGTTGGGCATTGATAAAGGGCATGAGGGCAAAGAGAATGCGCCCATTCGGCAGGGGGGCTGCGGCGACAAACATCGTCATGTGCTGAAAACCACTGAGCCAAGGCAGCGTGCCCCGCAGGAGATAGCCCCCACTGGTGGGTTGAGCTTGTAGATCCACTGGGTTGTGGCGTAAGTGGGAAAAACTGACACCAATCAACATCTGCCCCTTCATTAAGTCCGCCAAGTAGGTTTGGCCAACGTTCCCTTCAGGATGTTCAAGAATTATCCCCAAGGCGGACTGATGTTGTGCCACCAAAAAGGCAAGGGCACCAGAGGTTTGCGCCAGTTGCAAGCTCAAATGCCACAGCGTACGGCGATCGCACCCCAATCCCCCCATTGCCTTGGGTACCGCCAAACGAAAAATGTCCAAGTTCCCTAGGGCTTGCAGACTTTCCGATAAAGGGGACTTTTGCTGATCAATGCGGTTGGCAATTGGCGCGACAACGGTACTGAGGTAGGTCTGAATGTCCTTCAAGAGAGGCTGCGCTGCGGGGTCAGCAAAGACCAAGGCATCCATACTTTAGGAGTACGCCAGATGGGCACGGGGGTTGTAGGACTCAATCGCCTGAAGTTGCCGATAGAGATCCCGTTCGGCATCACTCAGTTGGGGCGGCAGTGTAATGACAATTTCCACCAGTTGGTCACCGCGATCGCCATCAGGGCGAGGATAGCCTTTACCCGCCAGTCGCAAACGTTGGCCTGTGCGTACCCCTGCTGGGACCATCATTTTCACCCAACCATCGAGGGTCGGGGCTTCAATTTGGCCGCCAAGGGCAGCCTCACTGGGAGTCACGGGGAGTTCACAGACAATATCGTAGTCCTCAAGGCGAAAGAGGGGATGGGGAGTCACTTGAATTTTTAGATAGAGATCACCACCGCCCGTACCTTGACCCCGCAGCCGAATCCGCTGACCCGTAACCATCCCCGGTGGCAGCGTCACTTCTAAGGAGCGCCCATCCCCCAGGCGAATTCGCTCCCGTCCCCCTTCGTAGGCCTTCTCGAGGGGGATTTCTAGGGTGGCTTCAGCGTCGCGACGACTCACAGCGGTATGGGCGGTTTTGACGGTGCCGGGGCGAAAGTAGTCTGTCTCTATCGTAGGCGAGCGACGGGGGGGATCCGCGGCAACTGTAGAGGTGCGGGGCGATCGCCGACCCAACAGTTGATCCAAAAACTCTTGAAAATTATCTTCACTGAGGTCGGGTTCCTCCCTAACACTGGTGCCATTGCGCCGAGCCATAGTGGTGCGTTGGGAAGGGCGAGTGCGAAAGCCAGGTTGTGACCAATATTCACCGTAGCGATCGTATTGCTCACGGCGAACTGGATCACTTAGGACTTGGTAGGCTTCACTAATGTCTTTGAACTTCTCTTCAGCAGCGCGATCGCCCGGATTCATATCGGGATGATACCGCCGCGCCAGCCGCCGATAGGCGCGTTTAATTTCCTCAGTGCTCGCACCTCGATCCACGCCCAAAAGCTGGTAGTAATCTCGAAAATTACGCATCGACAGTCCTATCTACACTCACAGTTGCGGCAAACCCAGCAAGCTCTACCAGTCGTCGTCATCCCAATCATCCCATGCGGCTGAATCACTGCGCTGGGAATACCCCCGAGAACGCCGCGTCCGGGGGGGCTCATCCCACTCATCCGCATAATCGTCACGCCGCCGCTCTCGACCCCGCACCGCATCAAGGCCTTTATTTACTGCTTCCTTGAGGTTGGGCAGCTTAAAGACATCCTCATCCTCTTCCGCTTCCTCTTCGCTGAGGCGCCGTTGGCGGACAAAGTCGTAGAGCTGCTCTTCAAGGGCAGCATAGGTGAGGTCAATTTGGCGATCGTTCTCATTGCGAATGGCCTCCTGCAATTGCCGCACTAGGGCCTCAATACTACGGCGCTGGTCAGCGGCAAATTGATAGCCAAATTCCTGAGCCGCTTCCCGCAATTGACGTTCAGCGCGGTTAATCAAATCTTGGGCACGGTTGCGCTTCTCAATGCGTGCCCGCCGCTGGCGATCGCCGGCTGCATTGGACTCCGCATCCAAGAGCATCTGCTGAATTTCCTCTTCACTCAGGGTTGATGCCCCCTGAATCACCACACTTTGCTCACGACCGCTAAAGCGATCCAAGGCCACCACTTGGAGTAGGCCATTGGCATCCAAGTCAAAGGACACTTGAATTTGGGGCACCCCCCGCGGCGCTGGCGGAATTCCTGTCAACTTAAAGCGTCCCAGGGACTTGTTGTGTTCTGCCAGTTCTCGCTCCCCTTGAACGACGTGGATTTCCACTTGGCTTTGGTTATTTTCTGAGGTTGAGAAAATATCGGAGCGGCGCACCGGAATCGTTGTATTGCGGGGAATCAGTACCTTCGTCACGCCGCCAATGGTTTCCACACCTAAGGAAAGGGGGGTTACATCCAGCAGCAGGATATCCTTCATATCCCCAGCGAGAATGCCTGCTTGAATGGCGGCACCGACAGCTACCACCTCATCGGGGTTGACATTTTGGTTGGGTTCACGGCCAATCATCTGCCGCACCAGGTTCTGCACCATGGGCATCCGCGTCGCACCCCCCACCAGCACCACGGCATCAATTTGAGCGGGGGTTAAATGGGCATCCATCAGTGCCTGTTCGACCGGATAGCGCAGCCGTTGCAGCAGGTCTTGGCTGAGGTCTTCAAATTGGCGACGACTGAGGATGGTTTCAATGTGTTTTGGCCCATCCGCTGTGGCGGTGACAAAGGGCAGATCGATATGGGTTTCCAGTAGGCCTGAAAGTTCAATTTTCGCTTTTTCGGCGGCGTCGGTGAGCCGCTGTAGCGACTGGCGATCGCGCCGTAAATCAATGCCCTCCTTAGCGAGGAAGTCTTCGGCTAGCCAGTCTACAATCAACTTATCGAAGTCATTGCCCCCCAGTTGGGTATCGCCGCTGGTGGCCTTCACCTCAAACACGCCATCGCCGACATCGAGAATAGAGACATCAAAGGTGCCACCGCCAAGGTCAAAAACGAGAATCGTCTGCTCCTTCTGGCGATCGAGACCATAGGCAAGGGCGGCTGCCGTCGGTTCATTAATAATCCGCCGCACATTTAGACCCGCAATACGCCCAGCATCACGGGTGGCTTGCCGCTGTGAGTCATTAAAGTAGGCGGGTACAGTAATCACTGCATCAGTGACGGGTTCCCCTAGGTAGCGGCTGGCATCCTCCACCAGCTTGCGCAAGACCATGGCTGAAATTTCTTCGGGGGCAAATTCCCGTTGCAGCCGTGGGCACTTGATGCGCACTTTACCCGATTCATCCCGGCGAATGGTATAGGGTACCCGCTTGGACTCAGCCGTAAGTTCACTATATTCGCGGCCAATAAACCGCTTCACGGCATAGAAGGTGTTTTGGGGATTAAGCACCGCCTGTCGCCGCGCCAACTGACCCACAAGGCGCTCACCATCTTTGCCAAAGGCTACCACAGAGGGGGTGGTGCGGGAGCCTTCTGCATTGGCAATCACAACGGGTTTTCCCCCTTCCAACACAGCAATGACGGAATTGGTTGTCCCCAGATCAATGCCAACAATTTTGCCCATGCCGTTTGAACGACTCCGCACTGGTTAGAATAAATGAATAGCGTTATCGTAACGGATTATTTATCCTTTGTTACGCTTATTCGATTGTACGAGATCTGCCCCAGACCGTCAGAGAATCACTCTTTCCCCTGTGCTGCGCGATCGCTACAACGATAGGGACAACCTCAGTGCCCCCACCTCCCATTCACCGCTGCTCATCTGTGGAGTCTAGCGGTAAGATCACAGGCAAGAGGTTGCAGCACAGCTTATCAACTGTTGCTACGCCCAATTCCGAGAAGGAGACCGTTCTATGTTACACCGCAAGCTTTATCAACTTTATACCGACGGCCAAGAAGTCTGGATTTACTTGCGGGATCAACAACGCCTGATTGACCGGGCACGCATTGTGGACATCGAAGGGAATGTTGTTACCATCCGCTACGAAACGGAGGAAGACGACGAAGTGTGTGCTTGGGAAGAGATCGTCAATATCGAAAGCATTGGCTCGATTTCACGGCGGCTCGCAGCAGTCCCCCGAGGCCATGCGGAGTTACCCATTGCGGATGAGTGTCCAGAGGCGGAGCAGCTGCCGAAGCATTCCTCGGAAACCGAACACGAACGTTGATTCTTAACCCATGCGCTCAGCCCCCGTTGTGGCGGAGATAGCCACGATTGATGCCCAGTATATGGGGCGCTGCCTTGAGTTAGCGGCTCGGGCCAAAGGCTGTACGGCTCCGAATCCCCTCGTGGGCTGTGTGATTGTGGCAGAGGGACGGGTGATTGGGGAGGGGTTTCATCCCAAGGCAGGGGAACCCCATGCCGAGGTTTTTGCCCTGCGCAACGTCAGCGAGAGCGATCGCCCCCTCCTCAGCAAGGCCACCCTCTACGTCAATCTTGAACCCTGCAACCACTATGGCCGCACGCCCCCCTGTACCGAAGCAATTATTGCGGCGGGCATCCCCAGGGTAGTGGTGGGCATGATTGATCCCAATCCTCAAGTAGCGGGGGCGGGGGTAGAACGGCTGCGCTCAGCGGGCATAGAAGTCACCGTGGGCGTACGGGAAGCGGAATGTCAACGCCTGAACGAAGCGTTTGTGCATCGGGTGCGCTACCAGCGTCCCTTTGGCATTTTGAAATACGCCATGACCCTCGATGGCAAAATTGCCTCCAGTGCCGGCCACAGTCTCTGGGTCAGTGGCGAAGCAGCACGAGCCATGGTGCATCAACTGCGCTCTGAATGCGATGCCGTAATTGTGGGGGGCAATACCGTGCGTCTGGATAATCCCCTCTTGACCTCGCGCCATGAGCGCAACCCCCTACGGGTGGTGATGAGTCGTACCCTTGATCTACCGCCGGCTGCCTCTTTGTGGGAAACGACCACAGCTCCAACATTGGTGGTTACCTCTGCTTCACCCCAACATCCCCTCATTCCCCAATTGCAGGCACGGGGTGTGGAGGTGGTGCACCAAGAGCCATTAACACCGACCACCGTCATGGCAGAGCTTCATCAACGGGGCATTATGACGGTGCTCTGGGAGTGCGGCGGTTCCCTTGCAGCGGCAGCGATCGCCGAAGGCATGGTACAAAAAGTGTGGGCGTTTATTGCGCCAAAAATTATTGGTGGCTCTGATGCCCCCGCCCCAGTGGCTGATTTAGGCTTAACCAAAATGAATGAGGCCTTGTGCCTCGAGGACGTCAGTTGGCAAACCGTGGGCGAGGACATTCTCCTGGTGGGCTATCTACCCTCTAGGCCTCCGGTTCCGTTACTTCAATAATGGTACAGCCCGTTTCTGTGGGGGGTGTATCCGCCTGCTCATAGAGCAAATCAATCCACAGTGACTCCGGGTAGGGCTTGCGACTAGAGACATAAAAAAGCCAGTGTTGGCTGACATTGAGGGACTCCCGCCGCAGCTTAGCCATTGCAGGGGTGGTAATCAGGCGCAGAGCAGCGTTGGCATTGCGCCACTGCTCAATAATCCCAGCCGCCACCCGCAGGGTTTTCCCCTCGCTATTTTCTAATTCTAAAATGCCGTCAATGTGGATACTCTCCCACCAGTGCTGTGGATCCCGGAGATCCAATCCTTGGCCATCCATATAGTCAATGAGGTTGGGGAGATATTCGCGAATAAAGTTTTGGACAACACTAAAGGGGGGAAAAGGACGCAAGACTTTGAGGCGGCTTGCTGTTTGTTGAAACCACAGCTTGTGGTAAGTCATGGGGACAAAGCTCCGTCAAAAAGGCGATCGCCAAAAATCGTTATAAACTCGTTTATTTTACCAAGCAAGCTTGCTCTGATCGCTCCTAAGAGTGAAGATGAATATGTGCCACTTTTGGTGCAATTTGGTACAAGTGTTATAGGACAATTTTGATGTAACGACCAACAACGAGAAGAATGTTAAGTGAATTACATTATTTAAAAAAGCTATACACACTGATTAGCTAAGTTTACTTTACTTATTTATTTATTCGAAATAACAATTTTTCTTTTATGGTCAGTAATTGAGCTCCAGTCGTGATGAACTCAGGTTTTTTGATTATTAGCCAGTAGGTAGAAAATTCTTATTTTCATTTTGCAACAAGTAATTCACCCCCCTAGAGATAGCAGGACGAGGCAAGGGGGAGGCTTGTCATTTGGTTGTGGATTGGGTAAAGTCACCTAGAAGTTTCGTCGTGGTGCCAAAACACCCTTTGCATAAACAACAGATTGGGACAGTTTTAGGCATAGATGCGGCGAGTGGCCTCTGGCTACCTTGGAGGATGGCTCATGATGTGTGTTCTCAGTTCACCGCTTTGTCGAATCACTGTCAATTTTGTGTGCGAGGAGGATTACCTTGAGCAACGATAGTCGTACCCCTACCGCCTCTCAGGATGCACCTCTTGCGTCTGCTTCTATGCTTGGTCGTTCGCTGCGCTCCCTTTGTTCCTGTCTGCCCCTGCTGGGTACCTTTGCTCTGATTCAGCCTAGCCAAGCCCTTGATTTGAGGACTTCTGATCTGGGTTCAAAGGACATTCGCCCCGAATCCCTCAACCTCTCCTCCCCCTTCAGCACTGAAACCCAAGACCCGCTTGCTGAATTTGAAAATCTCTTATCTGGCGACAAAACTGAGTTACTCTTGGGCGTCACCCAAGGGGCATGGCAACGCACTATCCAGACCCAAGTCAGTTTTGCCCCCCTCACCCTCAGAAAACCAGCGCCAACCCTCTCTGCCTTTGCTTCCTTTGACCGTCTCAGCCGTCCTTCTGAACCGACCTTCAAAGTGGTGGATCGTCGGGTTCGCACCGATAGCTTGGCAGATCTGGTGACTCAAGCCACCACCTCTGTTGTTACCTCATTGGCCATTGATACCCCCTTTGCAATGGGTGGCTCTTTGGAGCAAACCACGACAGAAGTTGAACCACAATTCGCCGAGGGGGAAACCACGCAACTCTCGCAGCGGGTGGCATTTGTAAACTCGCCAGCAGCATCGACTTCAACCCCAACCCTAGGACCTGTTCCCTTTGGGCGTGCTTCTGAGCGGCAGCGTCCCCCGACCCCTGCCCTCGTTTCAGTCCAACAAACCCCTGCCCGCCCAGCTCTACCTCAACCCACCATCGCGAGTCGCCCCCAAACAACCACCGTAACGGCACCGACACCTGCCGCCATACAGCCCATTGCCCCCCCTGTGCCTGTCAAGGTGGCACGCTCAATTGTGGCTCCCCCCTTACCCAGTAATCTCGACCTGCCCCCTCTGCCCAACGCCGATCGCTTCCTACCCAGCCTAACCACCAACTTTATCTGGCCAGCGCGTGGTGTGTTGACCTCTGGCTTTGGCCCTCGCTGGGGACGGATGCACCGCGGGATTGATATTGCTGCTCCCATTGGCACGCCCATCTATGCTGCTGCCGCCGGTGTCGTTACCTACTCCCAATGGAATTCTGGTGGTTTCGGCAACTTGGTGGAAATTCGCCACGCCGATGGGACGCTGACACTCTATGCCCATAACCATCGCAACTTGGTGCACGTGGGACAATACGTTCAGCAGGGTCAGCAGATTGCCGAAATGGGCAGTACGGGGCGCAGCACAGGCCCCCACGTCCACTTTGAAGTGCATCCCCAAGGGCGGGGGGCTGTCAACCCAATCATCTTTCTGCAACGCAGTCAAGGCTAGTCGTTGACGGTCTATTTTGTGGGTGCGGGGTTAGGTACCCCTCGCTCTCTCACACTCGAAGCATGGATTTGCCTGCAGCAGGCGCAGGTGGTGCTTTACGATGCCCTGCTTTCCCCTCGCCTCCTCGAACTCACACCCTCTGATTGCTTGCGGGTAGCGGTGGGCAAACGAGCGGGAGCCGAGGCAGTTCCCCAAGCGGAAATCAACCGCCTTTTAGTGGACTACGGCCAGCAGTATCGGCGGGTTGTCCGCCTCAAAAGTGGCGATCCGGGGCTGTTTGGCCGCTTACATCAGGAACTGGAGGCTGTCTTGGGGGCAGGTTTAGAGGCGGTGGTGATTGCGGGGGTGTCCTCAGCGCTAGCGGCACCTTTATTGGCGGGTCTCTGTGTTACTGCCAAGGACGTGAGTCAGTCGCTAGTGATTCTGTCGGGGCATGCCCCGGAGATGCTTCCTTGGTCAGCGATCGCCCAAATGGAGACGCTGATTTTTTTGATGGCCACGCGTTCTCTGCGATATATTGCTGAGCAATTGCTGAGGCAGGGGCGATCGCCCACTGAGGGATTGGCCATTCTACAATGGGCCGGGCAACCCCAGCAACAATTTTGGTTTGGCACCCTAGAGAGTTACTTGAAGACGCCTCACTTTCCAGACATGGCTCCTGCGGTCATTGTCATTGGCGCGATCGCCCAAAAACGCTACCCTTTGGCTAGTCTAGATCTGGTCTTCCCTGAATTTTTGAAGATTTCCCCATCATCCATGTCTCCGCTCCATGGCAAAACCATTCTCGTCACCCGAGCAGCAGCGCAAGCGAGTGACTTTACGCAGCAACTCACAGCAGCCGGTGCCACCGTTTTAGAAATGCCGACACTGGAAATTGTTCCCCCCAGTTCTTGGCAGCCCCTCGATGAGGCCTTGGCGCAACTCGATACCTTTGACTGGCTGATTCTCACATCCCACAATGCCGTTACCTTTTTTATGGAACGGTTACAAAGTCATGGCAAGGACAGCCGTGCCCTTGCGGGTCTCAAAATTGCGGTCGTTGGTGAAAAAACTGCCCAAACCCTCAGCAGTTACGGCCTAGTGGCTGACTTTACCCCCAGTGAATTTGTTGCTGATGCCTTAGTGGTAGAATTCCCAGAACCTGTTGCGGGGTTGCGTTTTCTTTTTCCACGGGTTGAAAAGGGCGGACGACCCGTTCTAGTGGAGACCTTTACAGCGGCGGGAGGTGAGGTTGTTGAGGTGCCCGCCTACGATTCGCGCTGTCCCCAAACCGTTGATGCCCAAGTCTTAGGGGCGCTGCAAGCGGGTCAAGTGGATATGGTCACGTTTACCAGTTCTAAGACGGTGAAACATTTTTGCCAGTTAGTGGGTGCTCAGGCAGCAGAGTTACTTCAGAATGTGCAGATTGCCAGTATTGGGCCGCAAACCTCGCAAACTTGCCGCGAACTCCTGGGACGGGTGGATACTGAAGCCACAGAGCATACCCTTGAGGGACTCCTGCAGGCATTATTACGGATAACTTAGTGCTTTGGGTACACCAATCAGCTAGTGTGAAAAAAGGACTGTTGTAAGGCAATTGTGGAGCATGACACACGCAACCGATGTGTTGACTCTTGGCCGTTGGATGGCGGCGGATTTTAGTAACCAAGCCCAAGCGTTTGAAAATCCCCCTTTCTATGCCCATATTCGGGTGTGTATGCGCCCCCTGCCCAGTGGTCTTCTGGAGGGCATTGCCCTTTATGTGGAACAGGCCTATGATTATCTCCTAGGCGTCCCCTACCGCACACGGGTTTTAGAACTGGTGCCCGCCACTGATCACATTGTGATTAAAAATTACGTGCTCAAGGATGAAAAACGCTTCTTTGGGGCAGCTCGCGATCGCCAGCGGCTACAGGCGATGACAGCCGCTGATTTGGAACTCCTCTGTGGCTGCAATATGCTCACCTACTGGACAGGGCACAGCTTTCGCGGTGAAGTGGAGCCGGGCAAAGCCTGTAAAGTGGTGCGTAAGGGACGGGAAACCTATCTCGATAGCACGTTTGAAATTGATGGCGATCGCTTCATTAGTCACGATCGCGGACGGGATCCCGAAACCGATGAGCACGTTTGGGGATCCGTAGCAGGTCCCTTTCACTTTGTGCGCTGGCAGAGTTTTGCCGATGAAATTATTGCCTAGGCGGTTTGCCAATCTGGTAAGGGTTTGCCTTGGTAATAAAGGCGAAAGAGTCCCCAAGCGCCTAAGGCGATCGCAACCAAGCTAACCACTTGGGCAATTCGCAGCGGCCCCAACATTAGGCTGTCCATGCGCAGTCCTTCAATCCAGAAGCGACCCAAGCTGTAGGCAACGGCGTAGACCATCAGGAGCGTCCCCGGTTTTTGATAGCGAGGTTGACGAAAGAGCCACAGCAGGAGCACAAAAACCCCCAAATTCCAAAGGGACTCATAGAGAAATGTGGGATGGTAATAGGCTTCGTTGATGAGCGCCGGGGGACGCTGCGGCGCGGGGATATAGAGTTTCCACGGCAAATCCGTAGGGGCACCAAAGGCCTCAGAGTTAAAGAAATTGCCCCAGCGACCAATGGCCTGTCCCAAAATTAATGAAGGGGCAATGACATCCGCCACTTGCCAAAAGGACAGCCGCTGCACATAGGTAAAGAGCGCCATCGCTAGCATACCGCCAAGGATGGCACCGTGAATGGCAATGCCACCTTTCCAAATTTGCACCACCTGATCTAAGTGCTTTTGGTAAAAACCCCAGTTAAAGGCGACGTAATAGAGCCGGGCAGCGGGAATCGCGGCAACCACAAGCCAAATCGACAGATCCGCAATCAGATCAGGATCAATCTGCCGCTGGCGTGCCAACCGTTGACTCAGCCAAATGCCAATAAAGACGGCGGTAGCAATGAGTAGCCCGTACCACCGTAGGGTGATGAACCCTAGCTCAAGGGTGGCACCAGGGGATTGGAAAGTGGCGATCATGCCTAGGATAGGTTCTAAACGGTGCGAGCAGTCTGAATGACAGTGGCAAAGGCGTCCGTATCCAACACAGCCAATTGAGCCAGCATCTTGCGATTGAGCTGAATATCGGCTTTTTTCAGGGCGCCCATGAGTTGACTGTAGCTCATGCCGTGCTGACGTGCAGCAGCATTAATCCGCGCAATCCAGAGTCGCCGAAAGTCCCGTTTGCGCCGCCGGCGATCGCGATAGGCATTGCACAGTGCCTTCATGACCACCTGATTGGCGGTGCGGAAAAGCTTAGAGTGCCCGGCACGATAGCCCTTGGCGAGCTTGAGAATTTTTTTACGCCGTTTGCGGGCAACGTTACCCCGTTTGACCCTTGCCATAGTTCAATTTCACCCTTGATCAAAAACTGAAAATTTATCAATTAAGCGTAGGGCAGCATCAGCGATACTCGCTCAAAATCCCGTGGATCGACGAGGGCTTTGTGGGAAAGACGATTCTTGCGATCGCTCCCCTTATGTTCGAGTAAGTGATTTTTGTTGGCCTTGCGGCGGACAAACTTACCACTGCCCGTCCTCCGAAATCGTTTGGCAGCAGCACGACGTGTTTTTAGCTTTGGCATAGCCTTGCCCTATTTTAGACACAGCTTACTAGTGTACTATTTTGAAGAGAGTCTTGGCAAGCTGCATGGAACTGGAGTTCATTCCTGTCGAAGAATTTTATTTTGCCCTTACCTTGGCCATGCGCACCCTCGCAGATTTAGGGGATGCGGCATTTGTGGAGCGGGTGCGATCGCGCTTGCAGGAGCGGTTTGGTCAAGCTTCAACGGTTGCTGCTGGCAAGCAAAACACCTTTAACTATGTCTTTCGCGTCAAGGGGGTGGACAATAGCCCCGCCCCACAGCTTATGCTATCCATCGCCGACTGGCAGGGGAAAATCCGCCTCAGCAGTGACTATGGCTGGACATTGGATGCACAGCGCAAAACAATCCGCACTGAGAAATTTGGCGATCGCCCCCAATTTTGCCAACAGGTGAAAGCCCACTTAGCCCAATGGCTGGAACTGCCGGAATTTCCTGAGGCCTAAATGTTTGATCTAGGGACAGCCCTTGACACAGCCATTAAAACTTGGTCGGTGGTGCATACCCCCTTTTTGTCCCCCGATCAGGCGGTGCAGGCACTCAGCACCCTTGAGCAACGAGCCGATGTTCATGGTCTCGCCTGGGGGGGGTACCCTCAAGCGGAACGCTGTCGGCTGGCGATCGCCCCCACTGAACTTAGTCTTGAGCAGCAACAACCTCCCCTTGCTTTGGTGCGGATAACGGGCAACTTTCTCTTTGATCCCGCCACCTACAGTGATTTTGAGCGAGCGATCGCCAATGCCGGTCTTGATGACGGGGATTATGGGGATGTGATTCTCCTTGGGGAACGGGGGGCACAGGTCATTCTCATCCCTGAAAAAGTCCCTACTTTACAAGAACACTTAAAACAAGTGCGGACCGTAGCGGTGACTGTCGATCTCTGTGACTGGTCAGAACTGGCCGTAGCGCCCCCCCAACGGAAATCCCTCAGTACTGTTGAGGCATCGTTGCGCTTGGATGCTGTGGCCTCAGCCGGGTTTGGCGTTTCCCGCAGTAAAATGAGTGAGTGGATTAGCCAAGGGCTAGTGCGGGTGAATTGGCACATCGTGCAGCAACCTCGGCATCTCCTTAAGGTCAATGACCTCATTGCCATTCGCGGCAAAGGGCGATTGCAGATTCAAGACATTCAAGTTACGAAGAAAGAGCGCTACCGCATCCAGATGGAGCGCATTCGCTAAGACTATGGATCTGCTGCTGTCGAAATTACTGCCGCCATTGCTGTATCCATTGCCCTTAGCCTGTTGGGCATTGATTTTTAGCATTGTTCGCTTTTGGCGTGCCCCCAAACAGGCCGCGATCGCCCTTGTGATTGCCCTGAGCATTTTACTCCTGAGCGGTAATGACTATGTGGCAACGGCTCTCATTGCTTCCCTAGAGCGGCAGTATTTACCCTCTGATCCCATGCCCAAAGCGGCTGCGATCGTTGTTCTCGGTGGGGCTGTTGTCCCGCAAACGGCACCGAGGCCCTGGGTAGAAGTCAGGGAAGCGGGCGATCGCATCCTCTACGGTGCCCACCTCTTTCGCCAAGGCTATGCCCCCTATCTCATCCTCAGTGGTGGTCGCATTGACTGGTTGGGCGAAACCTTTCAGCGGGGGGAGGCGGCAGATATGGCGGAAATTGCCACCACCTGCGGCGTGCCGACGGACAAGATTCTGCTGGACACCACCTCACCGAATACCTATGAAAATGCCCTGAATGTCAAAGCGCTTCTTGAGAAGCATCAAATTCAGGGGGATCTGCTGCTGGTGACATCCGCCTACCACATGCCCCGCTCCGTCGCCATTTTTCGCCGTTTGGGAATGAAGGTCATTCCAGCACCGACGGACTATCGGTACCTCTCGATCGCGCGATCGCCCACGTGGCAAAACCTACTGCTCAGTCTGATCCCCGATCCCTACAACGTGGACATCACCACCATTGCCCTACGGGAATACCAAGGTCTCGTTGTTTATAAACTACGCGGCTGGCTCTAGAGGGCTTGGGCGCGCAGAAACCCTTGACAGGCCTCCACAAAAGTAGGGGTTGACTCATAGGGCAGGACATTGCGCCCCGGAATCACAACTCCCTCAGCATTGGGAAATGTCTTGGTATAGAACTGCAACCGTTCTTCAGGCGATTCAGCCCTACCATCGCGACTGATACTAGAGGCTTGGTTCCCCATCACCACAAGCACTGACTGCTCAGTTTGCCGCATTTTCTGACGATAGTCCCGCCGCCAAAAGCCCGACAGAAATGAATACACCGCATGGCGACTCTCAAGGTCAGCACAACCAGCAGCCAGCATTTTTAGCCACTCATCATCCACATCCTCAAGCTGGGCAAAAAGCTGATTGATTGAAAACTGCCGCAGGAAACTTTCTTGGCGGGCATAGAGATAAAAGCCCCAACCCAACGGGGAATCAAAGAGATTCCAACGCACCTTTTGCCATGTGAGGTCAGTGTTTTCAGACACTAAAGCGGCGGCAGGGGGGCCACTGAGAATCATTGCCCTGACTACTTGGGGATCAAGGTGCACTAGCTCCATTGCCACGGGAAACAATGCCCCTTGGACAACAAGAATCACCACTTGGCGAATCTCAGATGTGATGAAGAAATGTAACTGAGCCGCCCAATCTTCCGGATAGTAGGCCAAATGAGGCAGGGCACTCTGGCCACAGCCCAGCAAGTCAGGGACGTAAAATGAGTAACCTTCCCCTTGAGATTGCCAGTAGGTGACACAGCGATCCCAAAACTGCCCAGAGAGGCCAACCCCCACTGGATGGATAAAAAGAATCGGTGTTTGCCCTTCTTCCGAACTCAAGCGATAGGCGCAGGAAAGACCCTGCCACTGATAAGTTTTAGAGGTCAACGACGGCATTCCTGACACTCCTGACAAATTGCCTGAAAAAACTCTTGTAACGCGATCAACGGCAAACCTGTTACCCCTCTCAACAATATGACTGAACCCTAACATTCGGTAGCAATTTTAACCAAATTTTTCCCTTGTCTTAACCTAATCCCTTGGTTCTGTTGCTTATTCTGGCGGAAGGGAAGCTTGATCGGTTTGCCTTTTTGCAATGTGCGGGCAACCATCACCCCGAAGGTACTTTACTTGCAAAACGTTGTTTACTCCGCTAGGAAACATCACCATGATTACATCTGCAAAAAGCTATGCCCGCCTAGGGGTAGTTGCAGCCGTCGCAGCTTTGTCGGGTAGCCTGATTCCTGCTGCTTTTTCCCAAGGGACACCCACGATTCGCATTGATGGCTCCAGCACCGTTTTCCCCATTACCGAAGCTATCGCTGAAGCCTTCCAAAAAGCCGAAGGGGGAAAAGTTCGTGTAACTGTCGGTGTGTCTGGTACAGGCGGTGGCTTCAAGAAGTTCTGCCGGGGTGAAACGGATATTTCCAATGCGTCTCGCCCAATTTTGGCTAAAGAAATCGCAGATTGTAGAGCCGCTGGCATCACCTTCATCGAGCTACCGGTGGCCTATGACGCCATAACTGTGGTCGTGAATCCCCAAAACAATTGGGCAAGAAATCTAACTGTGGCCGAACTGAAAAATATCTGGGGGCCAGACTCCAAAATCAACAACTGGAGCCAAGTGCGCGAAGGTTTCCCCAACATTCCTCTGAAGCTCTTTGGCCCTGGTGCTGACTCTGGCACCTATGACTACTTCACGGAAGCGATTAACGGTAAAGCCAAAGTGAGCCGCAGAGACTTCACGGCGAGTGAAGATGACAACGTGCTGGTGCAAGGGGTATCTCGCGATCGCGGTGCCCTAGGGTACTTTGGGTTTGCCTACTTCATGGAAAACCGCAATCGGGTCAGAGCTGTCGCCATTGACAACGGCAAAGGCCCTGTCCAACCCTCTGAGCAAAACGTGCTGAATGGGACATACCAGCCCCTCTCCCGTCCCATCTTTATCTATGTCAACGCGAAGTCAGCGCAGCGGCCTGAAGTACGGCGGTTTGTCACCTACTATCTGAACAATGCCCCTGCAACAGTGAAAAAGGTGAAGTACGTAGCTCTGCCCGCCAGGGCCTACCGTACAATTCTGGCTAACTTCAACCGCAACCGTGTGGGTACGGTCTTTGGGGGCAAAGAGGCCATTGGCTTGACGATTAATGAACTGCTGAAAATGCAACCCCAATAGGTTGATATTTTGCTGTAATGATAGGGTGTGAGGTATCAGCCCTCCACCCTTTTTTCCCATTTTGTCAACGTTTGGTCGTTGATGCTGCTATATCAATCTTAAAGCTTTTCTCTCGCTGGAATAATACCCATGCTAGAACAGCCCCTACCCTACTCGACAAAGCTACCCGTTGCTCTGCCATCCCGTCAGGTGAGGGTTTGGCGTGAGCGAATCATTGCGGGCATTCTCTTTTTGGCGGCGATCTCATCGGTCGTGACCACGCTTGTTATTATCTATATCTTGTTTGCTGAAACAGTGATTTTCTTTGAAAAGGTGATGGAGATACATCAAGAGTCTCTTTTTGAGGCCTTGGTGGAATTCTTTACTAGCACCGACTGGTCACCGCTTATTGAGCCTATCAGTATTGGTATCTTGCCCTTGCTCTCTGGGACATTCACGACCTGCTTTGTGGCTAGTTGTGTAGCGATTCCCCTTGGTACGATTGCGGCCATTTATCTCAGTGAGTTCGCACCCGCTAAAGCACGGGAACTTCTTAAGCCGATTCTGGAGATTCTGGCAGGGATTCCCACTGTGGTTTATGGATACTTTGCCCTTTTGGTGGTCACCCCCTTCCTCCAGAAAATCATTCTCGGCGTACAACAGTTTTTCAGCCCCGGCAAGGAACCTTGGGAATACTACGAACTGCCGGGCTTCAACATGCTGGGGGCAGGGATTGTGGTTGGCCTGATGGTGCTACCCTATGTTACTAGCTTGACAGAGGATGCATTGCAGGCAGTTCCCGTTCAACTGCGGGAGGGTTCCTATGCCATGGGGGCGACTCGTTTGCAAACGGCGATCAAGGTCCTGATGCCTGCTGCGGCCTCTGGGATTGTGGCGGCCTATATTTTGGGTCTGTCACGGGCCATTGGGGAAACGATGATTGTGTCGGTGGCAGCTGGATTACAGCCTAAGTTTACCTTTAATCCCTTGGAGGGCGCTTCAACCACAACCGCCTTCATTGTCTCCGTGAGTTTGGGGGACTTGCCCCACGGATCACTGGAGTATCAGTCGATTTTTGCCGCAGGGATCATGCTGTTTTTTGCGACGCTGATCCTGAATGTGGCGGGCTACTTCTTTAGTCGCCGTTATCGTGAGGTGTACTAGCGATGCCTAGCCAACAAAAGATTCTTAATACTCTCCGCAACCCAATCGCGATCGCCGCCTCAATTCAAAATCGCAAGCGTTGGGAACAATTTTTTATCGTCCTAGGGTGGTTTTCTCTCCTTGTTGCCCTATTGACCCTTGTTTTTCTCGTGTCTGACCTCTTCCTACGGGGTCTGCCGATGCTGAACTGGAAATTTTTCACTTCGCCTCCCAGTAGCGATCCAGAGGAGGCAGGAATTCTCACGGCATGGGTCGGCAGTCTGTTGGTGATTTTTGTAACGGCCGTGGTGGCGATTCCCTTGGGTATTGCAGCGGGCATTTACCTCGAAGAATACGCCCCCAAAAACTGGCTACTTGATTTTATCGAGGTCAATATCACGAATCTGGCGGGTGTACCCTCAATTATCTATGGTCTGCTGGCGCTGGGTTTCTTTGTCTATATCCTCAAGTGGGGTGAAAGTATTCTCACAGCAGGGTTCACGCTGGCATTGCTGATTTTACCTGTGGTGATTGTGACCACCCGCGAGTCATTGCGAGCCATTCCCCAAGGGATTCGGGAAGCCGCCTATGCCGTTGGCTCAAGTCGCTGGCAGATGATTGCTGATCATGTGCTGCCCTACTCAATGGGGGGGATCCTCACGGGGATTATTGTTGGTATTTCCCGTGCGATTGGTGAGACAGCGCCCCTAATCACGATTGGTGCTTTGACGTTTATCACGTTCTTGCCTGAGCCACCGATTCAAAGCGAGTTTCCCTACATTTCGTTTAAGTGGATTTGGGCTCCGTTTACAGTGCTGCCGATTCAGATGTTTAACTGGGTCTCCCGTCCCCAAGAGGCCTTTCAAGTGAATGCAGCAGCAGCGGGGATTATTCTGCTGGTGTTGACGCTGGCGGTGAATGGTACGGCTATCTATCTTCGTTATCGTTTTAGGAAGAGCATCAAATGGTAAAGCCTACGGATTCGGTGGTGGCTACCGAGAACGAGCCACTCAAAAAGATGGCACAAGTTCGGAACTTGAACTTTTACTACAGTGGCAAGCTCGCCCTCAAAAATATCAATTTGCCGGTCTATGAGAAGAAAGTAACGGCACTGATTGGACCATCGGGTTGCGGGAAGACAACGTTACTGCGCTCCTTTAACCGCATGCATGATCTCTACCCTGGCAACCGCTATGAAGGGGAAATCTGGCTGGGGGATGAAAACCCCCGTAACCTCTTGCAGATGGATCCCATTGAGGTGCGGATGCAGATTGGCATGGTGTTCCAAAAGCCCAACCCCTTCCCGAAGTCGATTTACGAAAACATTGCCTATGGGTTGCGGGTGCGCGGCATTAATAACCGTGCCATTCTTGATGAGGTAGTGGAGCGATCGCTCCGTAGTGCAGCACTGTGGGATGAGGTCAAAGACCGCCTCAAAGAACCGGGAACGGCTCTGTCGGGGGGTCAGCAACAGCGCCTGTGTATTGCCCGTGCCCTTGCCACGGATCCGGCGATTATTCTCTTTGACGAGCCAACATCGGCATTGGATCCTATTGCCACGGTGAGCATTGAGAACCTGATTGTGGAACTGAAGGATCAAGTGACCATTCTAATTGTGACCCACAACATGCAGCAGGCGATTCGTATTTCCCAGTTCACAGCCTTTATGTATTTGGGCGAAATCGTTGAGTACAACGACACCATGTCCATCTTCACGAAGCCTGTAGAACAGAAGACCGCCGATTACGTCAGTGGTCGCTTTGGTTGATTGCTACTTCAAGTCCGCTTGAGAATGTGGTCTAAGGGGTAAGGTGTGGCTGTGAATCATCGCTACCGTAGGGCTAATAGTTATTTGTTTTAGCTCTAGGAGCGCAGTTAGGGTGGGATCGCTGAAGTCAACGGTCAGGGAGATTCCACCTCAGGCGATCGCCTGTGAATTAGTGCTCCGCCTTGCTCCGTAGGCCAGCTATGTGCGTGTTGCTCACTCCGCTGAAGGCTGGACAATTCTCCTAGAGGCAGAGCAAATTCCCGATCAACGCATCTGCGATGATGGCCCTGATCCGACCTACACGCCCCAAGTTCTCGACATGCTTGCTCAAGAAAAGGTCAAAGGGACATTTTTTGCCATTGCTAGAGCCGTTGCAGCGCGTCCAGAATGCACCAACTACAATGTCTGGTGTACCTACGATCGCTAGATTCATTGGTTCTCACTTGAAGCAGGGGAATACCAACCACTTGCTGCCGATGCTCAGGAGATGATTCGCAGTCGCCAATTCCTCGGCCTTTGGCTCGCCCCTGAGGCATTACTCGCCCATGATCTGGGTAGTGTCTTGCGAGTGCTCCAACAGGGAATTGCCGCCCCCGAACATCAAGCGTTTGTGCAAATCTTGACCAAAACTTAAAAAATTTCCCTAATCTGGCATTATGCTGTATAGAATCCCCGTGTCAATAGGGGGGTATTGGCATCGCCCTTGCCAAATGCATCGATTCTGTCTGCCGATTGAACGTTTCATTCACCGTAGCCCTATGTTGCAGTTAGACCCCATTTCCAAAACGACCAATCAACATTCTGGTCACAAAGGTTTAGTGATGGCGATCGGGGGAGCGGAAGACAAAGTACGTGGGCGACAAATTCTCACCACCTTCTGCCAACGTGCTGGCGGCGTGGATGCCGTCATTGGCGTCATTCCCTCTGCTTCCCGTGAACCCGATGCCATGGGGCGGCTCTACCACGATATTTTCCGCGAAATTGGCGTGCGCGAAGTGGACGTTCTGTTGGTGGGCGATCGCGCCGATGCCGAACAGGAAGAGATGCTAGCTCGCTTGAGTCGCTGTACTGGCATTTTTATGTCCGGGGGCGATCAACTGCGTTTGTCGGCGCTGCTGGATGAAACCCCTCTCCTATACCAATTGCGCCATCAAGTCTGGGAAGGCACATCAATTCTTGGGGGGACAAGTGCCGGTGCTGCTGTCATGGGTGAGTGCATGATTGCCAGTGGGGGCAGCAATGAAGCCCCAAACCGCTCCCTAGTAGATTTGGCCACAGGCTTGGGTATTCTTCCCGATGTTTTAGTGGATCAGCACTTCCACAATCGCAATCGCCTCGCGCGCCTGATCAGCGCCATTTCTGCTCACCCAGACAAGCTAGGGGTCGGCATTGATGAAGATACCTGTGCCATGTTTGAAGCCGATGGCATGCTGCGGGTTCTTGGTCGTGGCTCTGTCACCATTGTTGATCCTCGGGATGTCAGCTACACGAACTATGCCCACGTGGATGTTAACGAACCCTTGAGTATCTACAACTTGCGCTTACATATCCTCAGCGATGGTGACTGCTACAACCTCCGCACCCATCAGGTACAGCACAAATGTATTTTGCCTCCCCTAAATTAAGTTTTCAGGAAAGTGTTGCTTAAGATACAGTTTATTGCGTCACTCACCTCAAAACTAAAAATGGTAAGTTGTCCTTAAAAAGCCACTCTTCTATGAAGATTCTCAAATTGCAAACGCTGCGGGGTCCCAATTACTGGAGCATTCGGCGTCATAAGCTGATTGTCATGCGTTTAGATCTAGAAGAGGTGGCTAACACCCCCTCCAATCAGATTCCCGGCTTTGTGGATGGGTTGGTGCGGGTTTTACCCAGTCTCTACAATCATTTCTGTTCCCTTGGCCACGAAGGGGGCTTTCTCACTCGCCTTCGCGAAGGCACCTACCTTGGTCATGTGGTTGAGCATATCGCCCTCGAACTGCAAGAACTAGCAGGCATGCCCGTTGGTTTTGGCCGCACCCGCGAGACCTCAACGCCGGGGGTGTATCAAGTGGTCTATGAATACCAAGTGGAAGAAGCCGGTCGCTATGCCGGCCGCGCAGCGGTACGACTGTGCCAGAGCATTATTGATACGGGCACCTATCCCCAGCGCGAGCTAGATCAGGATCTCGCCGATCTCCGCGAGTTGAAAGCCAAAGCCTCCCTAGGCCCGAGTACGGAAGCGATTGTCCGCGAGGCAGAAGCCCGTAATATTCCCTGGTTTGAGTTGAGCAGTCGCTCAATTATTCAATTGGGTTATGGTGCCCGCAGTCATCGCATGCAGGCCACCTTGAGTGATCGCAGTGGCATCCTAGCCGTTGAGCTGGCAGGGGACAAAGAAGGGGCAAAGCGACTCCTTCAGGATGCGGGCATTCCCGTACCCAAGGGAACTGTTGTCCGCTACATTGAAGACCTCCCCGAAGCCATTGAGGACATCGGTGGCTACCCGATTGTCATTAAGCCCCTTAACGGCAACCACGGTCGGGGGATTACGATTGACATCAATAGTTTAGAAGAAGCTGAAGAAGCCTTTGAAATTGCCAGCAGTGTCTCCAAATCAGTGATTGTGGAACGCTACCATGCGGGTCGCGACTTTCGGGTTCTAGTGGTCAATGGCAAAGTGGTCGCTGTTGCTGAACGGGTACCCGCCCATGTCATTGGCGATGGCCGCTCCACTATCGAAGAACTCATTGAGAAAACCAACCAAGACCCGCAGCGGGGGGAGGGTCACGATAATATCCTCACCCGCATTGAGGTGAATCACGACACTTGGACACTCTTGGAAAAACAGGGCTATACCCTAAATACGGTCTTGCAACCGGGGGAAATTTGTTATCTACGCGCCACGGCGAACCTGAGCACCGGCGGCATTGCCGTTGATCGCACCGATGAAATTCATCCCGAAAATGTTTGGATTTGCCAGCGGGCAGCTCGGATCATTGGCCTCGATATCGCAGGGATTGACGTTGTCAGCCCCGATATTAGCCAGCCCCTGTCTAAAGTTGGCGGTGTGATTGTCGAGGTCAATGCTGCTCCCGGCTTTCGCATGCACACGAACCCCAGCCAAGGGATTGCCCGCAATGTCGCCGAACCGGTGTTGAATATGCTCTTTCCACCGGGAACGCCTTGCCGCATCCCGATCTTTGCGATTACGGGCACGAATGGTAAAACCACCACCACCCGCCTCATTGCCCATATCTGCAAACAAACGGGGCAAACCGTTGGCTACACCACCACAGACGGCATCTACATAGGTGACTATCTGGTGGAAAAAGGGGATACCACGGGGCCTCAAAGTGCCCAACTGATCCTGCAAGACCCCACGGTTGAAATTGCTGTCCTAGAAACGGCGCGCGGTGGTATTCTCCGCTCCGGCTTGGGCTTTGACCACTGTGATGTCGGGGTGGTGCTCAATGTACAGGCTGACCACCTCGGCCTTGGCGATATTGACACCGTTGAACAGTTGGCGGACTTGAAGGCAGTGGTGGTGGAATCCGCTTGGCCGAATGGCTATGCTGTCTTGAATGCCGATGACCCCCTAGTGGCGGGAATGGCGCGCCAAGTCAAAGCCCAAGTGGCCTATTTCTCGATGAATCCCCACAATCCGATTATTCGACAGCACATTCAGCAGGGGGGCCTCGCCGCCGTTTATGAGAATGGCTATCTCTCAATTTTGAAAGGGGACTGGACGCTACGGATTGAGCAGGCAGAAAATGTGCCCATTACCTTGGGCGGTCGAGCTAGCTTTATGATTGCCAATGCCCTCGCTGCCAGTCTAGCCGCCTTTGCCCAAGGCATCAGTATTGAGCATATTCGCGCCGCCTTGACCACCTTCCGAACCTCGGTGGAACAAACCCCCGGACGGATGAACCTCTTTGATTTGGGGCAATTTAGTGTCTTAGTGGACTACGCCCACAATCCAGCAGGGTATGAGGCTATTGGTGAATTTGTCCAAAAATGGCCGGGGCAGCGCATTGGTGTCGTTGGCGGACCGGGCGATCGCCGTGATCAAGACTTAGAACAACTGGGTGAACTCTCGGCGAAAATCTTTGATTGGATCATCATTAAAGAAGATGATGATACTCGGGGCCGACCTCGCGGCGACGCTGCCCATTGGATTGAACGGGGCGTACATCACCACAGTGTCCAACGGCAATACGACATCATCCATGACGAGGTGGCGGCCATTCAATTTGCCCTTGATCGCGCTCCCCAAGGCTCCCTAGTGGTGATTTTTCCAGCGGAAGTCAGCCGTACCATTCAACTGATTCACCAGCATCATCAACGGCTCCAAGGGGAAACGGCTAATGGCTTTCACGGTCAGGGAATTCCCACCAGTGGTGATCTCAACCCCTCTATCTCCCATTAAGCAGGTGCTCGACTACTGGCAACGCTGATAGCATCATCCTCAATGAGCAGTGGGAGCCAAGGTCAATGGCAATTTTGGATCGATCGCGGGGGCACATTTACGGATATTGTTGCCCGCCGTCCCGATGGTCAAATAGTGGTGCACAAGCTGCTCTCAGAGAATCCAGAGCAGTATCGTGATGCGGCAGTAGCGGGAATTCGTACCCTCATGGGGCTAGCACCCAATGCCCCCATTCCCAGTGCAGCCGTTGAAATTGTGAAACTAGGGACAACGGTAGCCACCAATGCCCTTTTGGAACGCAAAGGTGAGCCAACGGTGCTCCTGATTACCCATGGCTTTGGGGATGCTCTGGCCATTGGCTACCAAAACCGTCTGGATCTGTTTGCCTTAGGGATTCAGCAACCGCCGCCCCTCTACAGCCATGTCATTGAAGTTAAAGAACGGGTGAGTGCCCAAGGGGAAATTCTCATCCCCCTTGATTTAGAAGCCCTGAAGCCACAATTGGCAGCGGTGTATGACCAAGGCATCCGCAGTTGCGCCATTGTGTTCGTGCATGGCTACCGCTACCCTGACCATGAACAACAGGTGGCAGCCTTGGCAAAGGAGATGGGTTTTAGCCAAGTGTCGGTGTCCCACGAGGTGAGTGGCCTGATCAAGCTGGTGAGCCGGGGCGATACGACCGTTGTGGATGCCTATTTATCGCCAGTGCTGCATCGCTATCTACAGGGGGTGCAGGGGGAACTGGGGGAGATTCCCCTCTACTGTATGCAGTCCAATGGCGGTGTGGTGGCGGCCGACTGCTTTCGCGGTAAGGATAGTCTGCTTTCAGGCCCCGCCGGGGGGATGGTGGGGGTGGTGCGCACTGCTTTAGCCGCAGGGATTGAGCGGCTGATTGGTTTAGATATGGGGGGCACCTCCACGGATGTCTGCCACTATCGTCACAATCCTGAGGCCCCTTGGCCAGAGTATGAGCGGTGGCAAGAAACAACGATTGCCGGTGTGCGGTTGCGATCGCCCCTCCTAGCCGTGCATACGGTCGCTGCCGGCGGCGGCTCCATTTTGCGATTTGATAAGGGGTGCTACCAAGTGGGGCCAGACTCTGCAGGCGCTAATCCCGGACCTGCCGCCTATCGTCGTGGCGGACCTCTCACGGTGACCGATGCCAATATCCTCTTGGGGAAAATTCAGCCCGCCTATTTCCCTGCTGTTTTTGGCGCCAATGGTCAACAGCCCTTGGATCGCGAGACAGTGGAACGGCAATTTGCTCGACTGCGCCAAGAGATCTACGAGCGCACCGGGGATGCCCGCAGTGTTGCCGATGTGGCTGCTGGCTTCATTGAAGTGGCCGTAAATACAATGGCACAGGCAATTAAGAAAATTTCCCTAGAGCAGGGGCACGATGTGCGCGATTATACCCTCTGCTGTTTTGGCGGTGCTGGCGGCCAACACGCCTGTTTGATTGCCGAGGTGTTGGGCATGCCCCAGGTGTATCTCCATCCCTATGCGGGAGTGCTCTCGGCCTACGGCATTGGTCAGGCGGAGCTGCGGGTCCTCAAGGAGCAAACGATTGAACAACCTCTAACCCCCGCTGTTCTGGCGGAGCTGCAAGGCCAAATTGAACAGCTAAAAGAGCAAGCGATGGCTGAACTTGTTGCCCAAGGGGTCGATCGTCCGCAGATTCAAAGTCAAGTGCGCATTGGCTTAGGTTATGTGGGGACAGATACGGTCCTCTGGGTGCCCTGGGCAGATTTGGAAAGGATGGCAGCAGCATTTGCCCAAGCCCATCGCGATCGCTATGGGTTTAACGTGCGGGGGCGATCGCTCCGCATCGGTCAAATTGCGGTTGAAGCCGTTGCTGTTCAATCAGTTCCAGCGGTCACGATGCCCCATGCCGCCACAGAACTCACGCCCCTTGCCCATGTCTCGGTTTATAGCAAAGGCCAATGGCACAAAGCACCGGTCTATGAGCGAGATCGCCTTCCTGCCCATCAGGTCATTGAAGGGGTGGCCTTGATCTTAGATGCTACGGGCACCAATGTGGTTGAGGCGGGCTGGCAGGCAGAGGTGGATGATCAAGGGGGGCTGTGGCTGCATCCCCTTCAGGAATCGCCGGCACCATCAAAGCAGCTGGCCGCCACCGTTGCCGATCCAGTGCAGCTTGCGATTTTTCAGCAGTTATTTCGCGCCATTGCTGAGCAGATGGGGGTAACGCTCCAGCAGACCAGTGCCTCGGTCAATATTAAGGAACGGTTGGATTTTTCCTGTGCTCTGTTTGATGCCGCCGGCAACCTAGTGGCCAATGCCCCCCATATCCCGGTTCATTTGGGGTCAATGAGCGAAAGTGTCAAGGCACTGCTGGCCGAGAAAGGTCACACCCTCCGAGCGGGGCAAGTTTTTGCCACGAATAACCCCTATCGTGGTGGCACCCACCTGCCGGATATTACTGTGATTACCCCCGTGTTTCTCAAGGGGGAAGCGCAACCCGCCTTCTTTGTTGCCTCACGGGGGCACCATGCTGACATTGGGGGGATAAGTCCCGGATCAATGCCGGCCCATAGTACGGATGTCCGTCAAGAGGGAATCCTCTTCGATAATGTGCTGCTGGTGGATGGGGGGGAGTTTCAAGAGGCGGCCATTTACCAACTGTTGACCCAAGCCCCTTGGCCGGCTCGCTATCCTGAGCAGAATCTGGCGGATCTGCAAGCCCAAATAGCCGCCAATCAGCGGGGGGTACAAGAACTGATCACGCTGTGCGATCGCTATGGTCGCGAGGTTGTTGCTGCCTACATGGAATTTAGCCAAGCCAATGCCGCTGAGTGTGTGCGCCAATGCCTGCGATCGCTCCACGGGGGTCGCTTTTGCGTGGCGATGGACAACGGCAGCCAAATTCAGGTGCAAATCACCATTGATAGCAACAAAGGCACCGCCTGCCTCGACTTTGAGGGCACCTCCCAGCAAACCAATGACAATTTTAATGCTCCCCTTGCCATTACCAAGGCGGCTGTGCTGTACGTCTTCCGAACCCTCGTGCAAGAGGACATTCCCCTGAATGCGGGCTGTTTGCGTCCCATTGAACTGCGGGTGCCGGAAGGCTCACTGTTGAACCCCCGGTTTCCGGCGGCGGTTGTTGCTGGCAATGTCGAAACCTCGCAAACCCTCACCAATGCCCTCTACGGTGCCCTCGGCATTATGGCGGCGGCTCAGGGAACGATGAACAACCTTAGCTTTGGCAGCGATCGCTATCAATACTACGAAACCATCTGTGGCGGCGCTGGGGCAGGAGCCACCTTTGCCGGAGCCAGTACCGTCCAAACCCACATGACCAACTCTCGGCTCACTGATGTCGAAGTGCTCGAAAACCGCTACCCTGTGATTGTTTGGCAGTTTTGCCGTCGCCGGGGCAGCGGGGGCAAGGGACGGCAACCGGGGGGAGATGGGGCAATTCGTGTCCTTGAGTTTCGGGAACCCATGACCGTCAGCCTCCTCAGCCAGTCGCGGAAAATCCCTCCTTTTGGCCTTGCGGGTGGTGAGTGCGGTGCAGTTGGTGAAAATCAATGGCTGAAACTCGGCCAAATCCCCCATCCCTTAGCAGGAACCGCCACAATCAATGTCCAAGCGGGCGATCGCCTGCGCATTTGTACCCCTGGTGGTGGTGGCTTTGGGGTACCTCATCTCTCAGATTAGAGATATCAAATTAATCTTCATCGTCGGTGGGTTGACCGTTGCTGCTCACTTGTTTGAGGTGAATGTGCTTACGGCCAAGGGTAATTTCAAATTCATCCCCCGGCTTGAGATTCATTTGCTTGGTATAGGCTGAACCAATGAGCAAATTGCCATTGGCTTGTACCTTAATTCGATAACTCGCACTGCGACCGCCTCGGCTGCCACCACGTCCTGACTTAGTATCAAGATTCATACCCAAGGCTTCAAGAAGCGCCTTGTTAAACTTCAGTTTGCTGATGCGCTCCTTACCACTTTGGGTGACGGTGTAGTAGCCACAGGCTTTTGCTTTTTCCTCGTGGCTGAGATGTTGCAATTGTTTGTACTTCTCTAATAAAGCAGCACCTGTCAAGGGTTCTACTTGTTTGCGTCCCATTTTAACCTACCTTTTCAAGGATCAAATACTGTCTATTCATTGGCGATTCAATCAAAGAGTACCAAAGCCTGACAGCGAACTCGTAATGAATGAGTGTCTATCTTTAGCAAACCATAATTTTTTTCAGAATTCAAGTTGCGATCGTCCTTGAGTCAGGATTTTAGATTTCCTTTAGACAAGTTACATTGACCCCCCTTTTCACAGGGACGGAAATGGAAGAGGTTTCTATCAGTGTTTATGCATCCCCTATTTAAGACAAGGGCGGGAGATGCTCCATCCTTCAAAAAATGACTCTTATCAGACTTACGGCGCTTTTGGCAAGAATTGAATATGCTCACAACAGTCGCTTCAGTGTGAGGTGGAAAAGCTCAAGAGTGCCCAACCCTAGCTGACCTGATGATCATTTATTTGGGAAAATAGAAGCAAGCTCAAGCACTTGTTCGGAGAACTACGGCAATTGCACAACGCCATTGGTTGGACTAATTTTTTTGCTGAGGCAGCCAAACTGCCCCGGTGTAATTTCAGCAGGTTCGCTATAGACTTCCAGCGTGCAATCGCTGACATTGAACAGCCAGTAATGGGGAATCTTGGCTTCAACATGCTTCAACATAAAGAGAGAGTTTCACTGGGCGATCGTACTCTAGGGATGAATCCGCCACTGCTATTACAAGGAGCGTGTCCGCAGGCGTGGGATGGGCTGAGGCATAGTCATCTTCTCGAGTTTTGACGATCGCCACATCGGGTTCTGGCTCACCATCAAAGGCAATAGTAAGAGGCGACTGGCACTGAAGCGTGGGGCGATCGCCCACAATCTTCGGTAAAGTTCGCAACAATCACCGCCGACAGCTTTCGTGCGCTGTTCCCTTGGCCGCCATTCGCACCAGTTCCCTGCGACGGAGCTCAATGTGGTCATCTTCCCTCAGAAACCCAAGTTCCAGTAAGCGGTGATAGTCCTGTACCGCAAAATCGCACTGGTTGGGGGGTTAGAGTGGGTTGGCAAGTGGTCGTGATCCTGATCTTCATTTTAGGCAGAGGCTCACGAGTGGCGTATTCTTCGCTAGAGAATGCCCTAAACTGTGGAAACATCAAGGGTGTGGTGCCCTATGATTCCACGTCAACTGGTATTGCGCAATTTCCTCAGCTATCGCCAAGCCACTCTTCCCTTTGCGGGGTTACATCTGGCCTGTATTTGTGGTGCCAATGGGGCGGGCAAGTCCTCGCTCCTTGAGGCGATCGCTTGGGCACTATGGGGGCAAAGCCGCGCTAGCCGTGAGGATGATGTCATCTACTACGGCGAAATGGAAGCCCAAGTGACCTTTGAGTTCAGCGTTCAGGGGCAGACCTATCGGGTGGTGCGGTTGCGGCGCCGCGAGCAACATACGGTTTTGGAGCTACAGATTCAAACAGGGGCGGGCTACACCTCGCTAACGGGGCGATCGCTACGAGCGACACAGGAAAAAATCATTCAAATTCTTCGCCTTGACTACGCCACGTTCGTCAACAGTGCCTATCTACGCCAAGGCCGTGCCGATGAATTTATGGCCAAACGCCCCAGTGAGCGCAAGCAACTCTTAGCGACCCTTTTAGGCTTAGATCAGTACGAGACCCTCGCGGAAGCGGCTCGCGATCGCGCCCGTGACTACAAAGCCCAGATCAGCGTTCTGGAACAACGTCTCCAGGCCCTAGGGAAGCAACTCGCCCAAGAGCCCCACCTACGCGCCCAACAGGCAGCGGTGAGCCAGCAGATTCAACACCAGCGGCAGCAAATCGAGCAGTGTCAACAACGGCTCCAAGAGCAACAGGCGGCCTACCACGTCCATCAACTGCAACAGCGGGACTATGAACACCTACAACAGCAGCGAGACACCCTAGGGACAACGATCGCCCATCTGGAGCAGCAGTGCCAGACACTCCGCCAAGAAGAAGCCGCCATTGCAGCTCTAGAAGCCCGTGCCCCCCTCTTGGAAGCCGCCCTTAGCCAATGGCAGCGCCTGAAAACCACTGAAGCACAATTGCAGCAGTGTTTTGCTGACTATCAACGGCTGCGCCAAGAGCGCGATCGCCACCAGCAGAACCTCAACCAACAGCGCCAAGACCTTCTGCGCACCCTGCATGGATTGGAGAGCCAGCAGCAATTCCTTTTGGAACAATGCCAGCAGTTGGAAAAGCTCCTCAAGCAAGAAAATCAGATTGTCGCTGCCCTTGAACAGTTACAGCGATCGCGCGCTCAGCTACAGGCACAGGAAGAGCTTCAGCAGAAAGTTTTTCCCCTCCTGCAAGCCAAACAGCGCCTCGAACTGGAACGGCAACAGCAGGAGCAACGTCTCCGCAGCCGGCGCGATGAATTGCAGCAGTTGTGGCGGCATCTCCATCAACAGGTGGAACGGCAACCCGCTCTCCAAGAAGCAGTGACACTGATTACCGCCCAGATTGAAACCCTTGAAAAACAGCGCATCTATCAAGACCATGTGCGGGAAAAGGGACTAGAGCGCCGCCGCTTCCTAGAGCAACTGCAAGCCCGCCAGCGGGAGTATGAGCGGCAAATTAATCAACTGGAGCAGCGCTTAGAACTGCTGAATCAGCCGGGAGCGATTTGCCCCCTGTGTCAACGTCCCCTCGATGCCCAGCACCATGAGGCTGTTCTGCGCCGCAATGCCGCTGAAAAGGAAGAACTCCTGAATCAGGTGTGGGTGATTCGCGAGCAACTGGCAGTCACCGAGCGAGAAATTCAAGTCCTGCGGCGGGAATATCTAACGGTGGGCTATGAAATCTCGCAACTGACGCAACTTTTTGAGCAGCGGGGACAACTTCAGCAACAACTCCAAAGCACCCAAGATTTAGAACCCCAACTGGATCGCTTGGCCGGGGAAATCCAGCAGATTGAGGGACAGCTGAGGAACGGCCCTCAGGAGACCCTTGGGGAGCTGCAAGCAATTGAGGCCGAACTGGCACGCCTGAACTATGACGAGAAAAATCTGGCGATCGCCCGCGGGCAAGTGGAAAAATGGCGTTGGGCCGAAGCTAAGGAACAGGAACTCCGCCAAGCCCAGCGGCAATACCGCCAAATTCAGCAACAACTGCCTACCCTAGTGGCACAACAGGAAGAACTGCAACGCCAACTCAATGCCCTCGAAACCCTCTCCCCTTTGGCACAAACGCTGGCCACCCTTGATCAGCAGTTGGCGGCCTTAGCCTACGATCCTGAGCAGCATGCCCAAATTCAAGCACAACTAGCTGCACTAGAACCGGACTATGAGGCCTATCAGACCCTGCAACGGGGGCGATCGCGCCAACCCCAACTCCGCCAAGACCTCCAGCACCTAGAGGAAACACTTCAGCAACAACAGGGGCAACTGCAACGCATTACCGATGAACTCGCCACCCTTGAGGACACTGCTCGCGCTGCCAGCCGCCTTGCCGCCGAGCTGAACCAACGTCAACAGGAACTCCTAAGACAGCAGCAGACCCTTGAGGCCAACCTAGCCCAGCATGGCAAACTCACCGCTGAATTAGAGCAACTCCATCGCCTCGCCCAGGAATACGAACAGGGACAGCAAACCCTTACCCACCTCCGCCACCAATATCGCCTCTACTGCGAGCTAGCCCAAGCCCTCGGCAACAATGGCATTCCCGCCATGCTCATCGAAACGGTCTTGCCCCATCTAGAGGCAGAAACCAACCATATCCTTGGTCGCCTCAGCAACCATCAACTCCATGTGCAGTTCATTACCCAGCGCCGCCGCCGCAGTGGAGCTGACACCAAGCCCATTGAAACCCTCGATATTCTCATTGCCGATTGCCAAGGCACCCGTCCCTACGAAAGTTATTCGGGGGGTGAAGCCTTTCGGATCAATTTTGCGTTGCGCTTAGCCTTGGCGCGACTGTTGGCACAGCGATCGGGGAGTGATGTCCAGTTTCTGATTATTGATGAGGGATTCGGCACCCAAGATGCCCAGGGCTGTGAACAGCTGATTGCCGCCTTGAACGCGATCGCCCCGGAATTTCACTGCATTTTGGCCATTACCCACGTCCCTGCCCTCAAGGAAGCCTTTCAAACTCGCATTGAAGTCACTAAAACAGGGGGGGCCTCCCAACTCAGCATCATTACCTAGGACAAGCGTGGCAGTTTTCGGCACAATATCGGCAAAATAGTAAGGTGAGGTCAGCAGCACACCTTGCCACGATGACGGTTGAACTTATTGCCAAACTCAGCGATCCCATTGTCAGTGCCGGACAGGGGGCACAGCGCCAACTGGAACTGACGTTAGCGGCACAGCGACAACAACAGCAGCGCGCTCCTCTCAATCTTTGCCTGATTTTAGATCACAGTGGCTCAATGGCAGGTGTTCCCTTAGCAACGGTCAAGCGAGCTGCACAGTCATTAGTGGATCGATTACAGCCGAGCGATCGCCTGAGTGTCGTGGCCTTTGATCATAACGCTAAGGTGTTAGTGCCCAATCAATTTGTGCAGGATAAAGCCACCATCAAAGCCCAAATCGCAACTCTTGAGGCGAGCGGGGGCACCGCCATTGATTTAGGCATGAAACTGGCACTGACGGAGTTGGCCAAAGCCAAACAGGGAACCATCTCCCAAGCCTTTTTGCTCACCGATGGCGAAAATGAGCACGGCAATAACCAGCGCTGCCTTGAATTGGCCAAACTGGCAGCAGAGTACAACATTACGTTTAATACCTTGGGGTTTGGCATTCACTGGAACCAGGATGTCCTCGAGCAAATTGCCGATGCAGGTGGCGGGCGGCTGATGTTCATTGAGTATGCTGAGCAGGCGATCGCCTGTTTTCAGTCCCTCTTTAGCCACATCAGCAGCGTGGACTACACCAATGCCCATGTCCTACTGACCCTGAGTGAGGCGGCACAACTAGGGAACTTCAAACCGGTGAACCAAGTGGCTCCCGATACGATTGAACTCACCTACGAAAGCCCCAACCCCCATGAGTATGTGATTCGCGTTGGCGATATTTCCGCTACCCTCAAACGGACACTCCTGATCACCCTCAGCACCCAACCCTTGCCGCCGGGCTCTCACCTCATTGGTTTTGTGCAAGTCCGCTACGATGACCCCGTGCAGCAAGCCACTGGCCTTTTCTGCGAGAGGATTCCCCTGACGCTCACAGCAGAACCAGAGCACATCCCCCAAGTGAATCCAGAGGTACAGCAGAGCATTCTCACCCTCGAAAAATACCGCAAAACCAAACTGGCGGAAACGAAACTGCAATCGGGGGACACTGCTGGTGCTATCACCTTTCTTCAGAGTGCAGCTAAAACTGCTCTCCAACTGGGGGATACGGAAGCAGCAAAAGTCTTTGAAGCCTCGGCTCAAGAGCTACAGCAACACTCCACCCTCAGTGAATCAGCCCTCAAGCACGCGCGCATTGCCTCAAAAACCGTCCTGAGCAATCCCCCCTCAAACTAGCCACAGGGCATCGCCATTCTGGCAGCCTAAAACTGATTGGGCACTGCCGCCATGCACCGCTAGCTCAATAAACCCATGACTACCTACCAATGCAATCAGGTGTTGAGGTGGGGCATCGCCATAGGTGTGGACGAGGGGAATCTGCTGCCCCTGAATCTGGATCTGGTGGTAGCCCTTGGCTAAGAGAGCCGCAGGGAGCGTAGTAATGACATTACCAAAGTGATCAATCGCTTGAACCCAGCCTTGAACGCCTTGGGGGGTAATCTCATAGGTGAGATCGGGCAAGCGCACCAAACTGTCTGGGTCAATGGCAGAACCAAGGCGCGCGAGATCTGTTCCTGCGGCTAAATGGGCGGCCACGGGGGCAAAAATATCCCGGCCATGGAAGGTGGCACTGGGGTTAGGGGTACGCCAAAACTGCGGCTGGGTGAGTTCAACCACTCGCCGGGGGGGGTAGCGATCGCACACCTGACTAAAGACCCCATTATCGGGCCCCACACAATACCCGATCCCCAGATCGAGGGCGATCGCCCGCCGACTCGTCCCCACCCCCGGATCCACCACCACGAGATGCACCGTTTGCGGGGGAAAATAGGGTAACGCTTGCAGCAGTTGAAAACTGGCCGTGCGACAATCCTGCGGTGGAATTTCATGGCACAGATCAATCACCTGTGCTTGGGGATAAAGGCTGAAGATTACCCCCTTCATCACACCGACATAAACATCCTGATGACCAAAATCCGTCAGCAGGGTAATGCAGCAAGCCATGGGCGGTTCACAGAGACAGTCGCTTAAACAAGGGTTCAGGAATCCAACGAATCAGCACCATGATCCAGCGCCAAATGGGGCGCACATAGATCACATTCTTCTTTTTTTCTATGGCGGTGAAGATTGCATTGGCCACTTCCTTTGGCTCCGCTGTGAGTCGGGAGGGCAATTTCATACCTTCAGTCATCCGTGTCTTCACATAGCCCGGCAGAACGGTTAAGACCTGTACTCCTGATTTGGCAAGGCGATGCCGCAATCCTGACAAAAATGCTGTGAACCCAGCTTTCGCAGAGCCATAGAAGTAATTACTCGCCCGCCCCCGTTCCCCGGCCACAGAGGAAATCCCCACTAACGTCCCAAACCCCCGCTGCTCAAACACATTGGCAAACAGACTCAAAATAACGGCCGGGCCCTCATAATTGGTGCGCATCCCTTCAAGGGCAAGGGACAACTCCTGCTCACATGCTTTTTGGTCTGGCATGCAGCCGACAACGCAGATCACGATCGCCGGTTGCTCCGGGAGTTGCTGGATAAAACTTGCATGGGTCTCCACCGCTAAAACATCAAATTCATGGACACTGACGGGCACACCGTAGCGTATTTCCAGATCCGCCTTATCTGGCTCTAGGCGGCTCACCTGCCGTGCGGCCAATTGAATTGGATAGCCCTCAGCCGCAAACCGCTGGGCGATCGCCCGCCCCATATCGGAAGTCGCCCCCAAAATCAGCACAGGAGCCCTCATAGACATAACCTCTTCGACTGTTCCGAAGCAAAGTTCACCGTCCACTGCTGGGCATTCCTGACCTTGACAAACGTTTCTACGCGAGCATCGGACTGGCGCAGACGCATCGGACTTAAATGGCTATCCTTGGCGAGGTAAAAGCGACCTCCATACTGTAGAGTGATCTCCTCCAGTTGATCCAAAACCTTGAGGGTGCGTTGAGACATCGGAAAGTCCAAGGCCAAGGTATAACCCGCCATCGGAAATGAAAAATAGCCCTGCTGATCCCCCAACTTCTTCAAGACCGCCAGAAAGGAGCCCGCTCCTGCGGCTGAGGTGCAATGCAGTAACGCCAATAAACCTTCGCGGGCAGTGCTCAGGGGCAAGACGCATTGGAACTGGACAAAGCCACGGCGCCCATAGATGCGATTCCATCCCAACAAACTATCAAGGGGATAGAAGAAAGTATCCCAATCCACAAAGGACTGGCCCGCTTTGCGCTGACTATTGAGGAAATACAGTTGATTAAAGGCACGCACAGTCAATGCATTCAAGGCACCATTGGGAAAATCCACGGGAATCGAGATTTTGCGTCGTCGCGGAGTCCACAGTGGCCTTTGGCGATATTTGGCTGGCAACTCCTCCCTTGTTGCGTGTTCGCCCAGCATGAGCACAGACCGTCCTAACCGAGAACCAGTCGCCAGACAATCAATCCAAGCCACGGAGTAGGTCACGTCCTGAGCTGCCTCAAAGAGATCAATCACCTCGTCCAAATGCTTAGCGATACGGGTCGTTTGGCGAATCCAAGCAGTTTTAATGGGGCGCAATCGAAAGGCTGCCCTGAGGATCACCCCTGTCAAGCCCATTCCCCCCACCGTCCAGTAAAACAAATCCTGATTTTCGGAAGGGGAGCAGCGATAAATTTGCCCCTCACTGGTTAGGAGATCCAGCCAGTCCAAACTATGAACGAAACTGCCCTCTTTGTGGTGATTCTTGCCATGAACATCAGCCGCAATCATACCCCCCACAGTCACGAACTTTGTACCGGGAGTAATCAAGGGAAACCAACCGCGAGGCACAAAAATCTCTAGAATCTCCGCCAGCAGCACCCCCGCCTCAGCAATCAATTGACCAGTTCGCGGATTAAACCCCAATAGGCGATTGAAGTGGTGCATTTGCAGCGTTGCTTCCCGATTGAGGGCGCTATCTCCGTAGGCACGGCCATTTCCTCGGGCAATAAGCAGCAAACCACTCTTGAGAAGCTGGATAATTTCGGATTCTGAGCGCGGGCAATAAACATGACAGGTCTGCACAGGATACCGCCCCCAGCCGCAGAGCGTTTTGAGAGAACCCCTAGGCGTCATGGGAGAAGACATATCGTTTATCCAAGTGATACTTGACCACATAGCCAATGGCTAGACCAATAATGGCGCCAATTTCGCGCATGAAATGGCTTTGCCAAATCAACCAAAATACGGTTTCAAATCCCCAAAAGATGGTCGTTGTGAAAATCCCCATCGAAGCATACAGACTAAATTGGCGACTATAGTGATGCACACCCTTTTTATGATCAAAGAAAATCCAACGCTTATCCAGATAGTATTTCACCAGCAAACCCACGAGTGTACCCATTGCCACTGCGGTTATAAAGTAAGGCAAGCTATTATCAATGAGTAATATCACCCTCTGAGAAAATAAATTCATAAAGGTAGCAATAACCGCAAAGGCTGTATAGCGAATAATTAGAGTTTGTAAAGTCATAAAATTCCACCAAGAATAAATAAAACTAGGCAGATCAAGAAACAGATTTGACTTTGGCGATCTTTAATTGCATAAACAATTGGATCATAGTGCATCAACCCGCGATGGGTCAGCAGGATGGTTCGCGTAATCCAATATAGAAGCACACAGCAAATGCCCCAGAGCACCTGTGGCCTTGTGTAAAGAAGTTGCACTTGGGGAGAGTTGATATAGAGCGCCAGCACCAAAATCGAGACATAACCCGCTCCAATGGCCATCATGCTAATAATCGGCAAATCGTCAATGTGGTAGCCCCGACCACTGGCCTTGAGTTGCTTGCGGTGACGATGATCCACCAGTTCGGCTTGCCGCTTGACCGTTGCTAGGCAAAAGAAGAAAAAGATAGAGAAGGCTAAAAGCCAGACACTTAGGGAAATTCCCGTGGCAACCGCACCCGCAAAGATGCGAATGGTGTAAAGACCAGCCAGCGTGCAAATGTCAATAATAATCCGTCGCTTTAGGTAAAAGGAGTAGGCAGTTGTGAGACCATAATACGCCAGCAAAATGCCCACAAATGGCCAACTAAGGGTGGTGGCGATCGCCATGCCAACACCAAGGAGAATCAAAATCAGCCATATCCCATGGGAGAGGGGAATATCCCCAGCGGCAAAGGGGCGATGACGCTTCCGAGGATGGGCGCGATCGGCCTGCAAATCCAAAAGGTCATTCAACACATAGACACTCGACGCCGTCAGACTAAAAGCAACCGCTGCCACCAGCGAAATTCCAAAAGTGGGCAAATTAAACTGATGCCCCGCGAGCATAGGCAAAAAAACCAAAACATTTTTTACCCACTGATGGGGGCGAATTTCCTTTAAGTAAGGCTTAATGCTCTGTTTGGCACTCCCTAAGTGTTCTACATTGGGGTTGATTTGCTCGACTTTTTTGCGTAGGTGAGGAGGCGCATTGACCGTAATTGCTTTAGCCGCAACTGCCCATACAGGTAAATCAGCCTCAGAATCCCCCATGTAGATAAAATTTTTCTCACCCAAACGCTCTACGATAAACCTTGCCTTGTTTTCCCCCTTCAAATTAACTTGACCATCAGACCCATAAACTTCATCAAACAGCCCCAAATGGGCAGCAATCTTCTCAGCGATAAGCTGATCAGTGGCAGTGACGAGGGCAACCTTACCTCCCTTTGCTCTCCAATTTTGGATACACTGAAGAACTTCTGAGTTATAGGGTAATACTGTAACGTCCAACTCGGCAAAGCTAGCTAATTTTCTTTTGATCTGCCCACGATTAAAGCTTCTTGTTTTGAGGAATTGAATTAGAGACTGACTAAAAGACGACCAGATTAATTCCAGCAGAACATCTGTTTTCAATAATGTGTTATCTAAATCAACCGCGAGGTAAATCATCTATTCGTGCCAGATGGTTTAAGACACATATTTTTTAACTCATTAATTAGGTAGTTTAGGAGTAATTTGATAAATAATTCTTCTTTCTCAAGTTGATACTTTTCCAGAAGTGTTGCATCCTGCAAAAACCTTAACATTCTAAGCCACACGTAGCTCTGGCTTCCCATCAAAGCTCCAGTGCACTATCGAACACCGCCGACTCAGTTCTAGCGGCACATATCGTAACTGAACCAACCGCTTCCGCGCAAAGGATTCCAGTATATCCTCTAACATGAAATATGCCATCAATACCATGTATACATGTATTAGGGGACCTCAGTCACACATACTCTACAAGTTCTAAAAAAACTTGGTAACGGATTATAAAGTCGTTGCGGTTGAGCATAACGTTCAAGCTGTGAGCCACTATAGTAGTAGTCAACGGGTTTGGGAACGAAAACTATGGGTGAACTCTTTGGCCTCCTGTTTCTACTGGGGTTTGGGGGCTGGGGTGTCGCTAGCTCTGTGCGGATTGTCAGTCAGGGTAATATGGCCTTGGTGGAGCGGTTAGGCAGCTATAGCCGTCGCTTGGAACCGGGGTTAAATTTTACAGTGCCGATCCTTGATCGCGTGGTCTTTAAGGAAACGATTCGGGAAAAGGTTCTGGATATTCCGCCGCAGCAGTGTATCACTCGGGACAATGTGACGATTACCGTGGATGCCGTCGTCTATTGGCGGATTATTGATATGGAGCGCGCCTACTACAAGGTGGAAAACCTGAAGATGGCGATGGTGAATCTGGTGCAAACGCAGATTCGGGCAGAAATGGGGAAGCTAGAGCTGGATGAAACCTTTACCGCTCGTACTCAGGTGAATGAGAATCTCCTGCGGGACCTCGATATTGCCACAGATCCGTGGGGCGTGAAAGTGACCCGTGTGGAACTGCGGGATATTGCCCCCTCGAAAGCGGTTCAAGACTCGATGGAACTGCAAATGTCTGCGGAGCGCAAAAAACGCGCTGCGATTCTCACCTCTGAAGGGGAACGGGAAGCAGCGATCAACTCTGCCCGAGGTAAAGCGGAAGCCCAAGTGTTAGCCGCCGAGGCGCAACAAAAAGCCGCGATTCTGGCAGCAGAAGCGGAACAAAAAGTGGTGGTGTTGCGTGCCCAAGCTGAGCGCCAAGATCAGATTTTGCGTGCCCAAGGAACCGCAGAAGCGATGAAGATTATTGCGGCAGCACTGCGCGAAGATCCCAATGCGAAGGAAGCGCTCCAGTTTCTCCTTGCCCAGGGCTATTTGGATATGGGACGCACCATTGGCCGCAGTGATAGCAGTAAAGTACTATTCATGGATCCCAGCACTATCCCAGCAACGATTGAGGGTGTGAAGTCCCTCATCGAGCAGTCTCCCCGTGAGGTATAGTCCATGACACAATTTCAGGCACAAGTTTTTGTTACACTGCGACCATCGGTGTTAGATCCCGCAGGCGTCGCGGTACAGGCGGGGATTCATCATCTGGGCTATACAAATGTGCAATCGGTGCGCATTGGCAAACTGGTGGAACTGACTTTAGAGGCCAGCGATCGCGCCACGGCCGAGGCACAACTCACCCACATTGCCGATCAACTGTTGGCCAATCCCGTGATTGAAACCTTTCGCATTGAATTGCAGGAGCTGGCAACTGCCGCAGGATAGGCCCGATGTTCAACTGGTGGGATAATCTATTAGCCAGTATCGAGGCGGGCATCAAGGCCGGGATTGAAGCGGGATTACAGTCCTTGACGGAGACGCTTGCCCCCTTGCTTCAGGTGCCGGAACCCGCAGCTCCCTTCCAGCGCATTGCCCTTTTTCGGGCGGGTGTAGATCAACCGATCGCGGGTTCGGGCATTAGGGTCGAAGGTGCCGCTTGGTGTCTGGAGTCCCACTGGCCGCAGACGATTCCCCTCTTTGAACTCCCGGAAGCTCGCCTGTGGTTGGAAGTGCCCTCTGCCCAAGGGGGAGAGCAACTGCTCCTGTGCCGTGCCTTAGTCAAAACGGGGGCATTGCCTGAGGGGGGACAACTCTTCCTCAGCCGCAGTCAACCCTTTGGTTGGACATTTTCCCGCACCGTTTCCCTCGTGGGCGATCGCGACTGGCACCTGTGCGAAGTGCCCTTTCACTTCAAACCAGAACCCCAAACCCCCGGCTGGATTAAAATTGGGGTGGAATTCATGGGACGCGGTGTGGTCTGGCTACGGGATATTGAGCTACTCCATGCCCCTGCCAAATTAAAGCCGATGACTGACGTGATGGATGGATTGCTGTGAGTCATGCCCTAAACGTGGGGATTGTTGTTTTTCCCGGATCCAATTGCGATCGCGATGTGGCCTACGTCACGAGTGAACTTCTCCAGTGGCCGACGCAACTGCTATGGCACGAAGAGACTAATCTGAGCGACTATGATTTGATTGTGCTGCCGGGGGGCTTTAGTTTTGGTGATTATTTGCGCTGTGGGGCGATCGCCCGCTTCTCACCAATTATGGCTGCTGTCAAAGACCATGCCGCCGCTGGCAAATGGGTGCTAGGCATTTGTAATGGGTTTCAAATCCTGACCGAGGCAAAACTGCTCCCCGGTGCCCTAGTGCGCAATCGGGACTTGCATTTTATTTGCGATCGCGTGCATTTGCGCTTAGAAGCCAAGGAGCGTCCGTGGCTACAGGCCTATGGCGATAAAACGGTGATTCGCTTGCCCATTGCCCACGGTGAAGGCTGCTACTATGCCGATCCTGCCACCCTCGCTGAACTGGAAACCAACCGCCAAGTCCTCTTTCGCTATGCCGATGCCCAAGGGAATGTCACCCCCGAAAGTAATCCCAATGGGTCGCTCAACAATATCGCCGGTATTTGCAATGCTGCCGGCAATGTCTTGGGAATGATGCCCCACCCTGAGCGCGCCGCGGACCCTGTCTTGAGCCACTCCCCCAGTGACCACACCTTAGACGGCTTGCAGTTATTTAAGTCCCTGTTGGATGCTGCCGTTGGCTAGTGATTGTTGCCTGAACAAGTAGGCGGGCATGCAGCTTTATCAACTCACGGCAACAGTGAATCTCTACGATGCACCGACAGGCAATCGCCTCGCCACCCAAGGCGCAGCAGGGCGGTTTCTTTGGGCACCTCCTTTGGGTACTGAACGGACCTACGTAGAACTCGCAGAGGATGAATACTGGGGCTGGTTAGATCCAAGGGATTACCGCCATCTCACACCCGCAACTCAGCCCTATCAGCCCATTGCCCGCGATCGCCCCTACATCGAGGCTGTCCTTGAAGAGGTTATTGCCTTTTGCTACGCGGCACAGCAGGTTCCCCATGAATATCTCTGGGGCGGAACCGTCGCCCCCAACTACGACTGTTCTGGCTTGATACAGGCCAGTTTTGCCAGTCAAGGCATTTGGCTGCCCCGTGATGCCTATCAGCAGGAGGCCTTTGCGACGCCCCTAGGGAGCAACTCCATTGTGGAAACCTTACCCCAACTGCAGCGGGGTGATCTGGTCTTTTTCGGTACCCGTGAAAAGGCGACCCATGTGGGCCTCTATCTGGGGCAGGGACAGTATATTCATAGCTCTGGCAAAGAGTATGGCCGCAATGGCATTGGCATTGATACCCTCTACCCCAGTGAGGATCCCGTAAGCATCGCCTATCAGCAGCAGTTTCGCGGTGGTGGCCGCATTGACTATAGCTATCTGCCTCTTGGCTAGCGACCCATCCCCAGTTTTTGGGCTTTTTGATAGACTTTGCCTTCCGTGAGGAGGGAAGGGGCAATGACGATCTCCACCTGCTGCATTTCCCGCAGATCCTTGGCGCCAAGGGTGCCCATGCTGGTTTGCAATGCCCCAAGGAAGTTGTGGGTACCATCGTCCAACTGGGCGGGTCCCCGCAGAATTTGCTCAAGGGTACCAGTGGTGCCCACATGAATGCGGGTCCCCCGAGGCAGCACCGGACTGGGCGTGGCCATACCCCAGTGATAACCGCGACCGGGGGCTTCTTTGGCGCGGGCAAAGGGGGATCCCATCATCACCGCATCTGCACCGCAGGCAATACACTTGCAGACATCGCCACCCGTGACAAGCCCCCCATCGGCAATCACAGGCACATAGCGTTGGGTCTCTTCAAAATAGGCATCCCGTGCCGCTGCACAGTCGGCGATCGCCGTGACTTGAGGCACCCCCACCCCAAGCACCCCACGGGAGGTACAGGCTGCCCCCGGACCAATCCCCACCAGAATTGCTGCCGCACCACAGTGCATGAGACTGAGAGCCACCTCATAGGTGACGCAGTTCCCCAAAATGACGGGCATTGGCATCCGTTCACAGAAAGCAGCAAGGTCTAGGGAGGCTGTTCCCTCAGGGGCAAGGTGAGCCGGTGACACCACCGTGGCTTGGACAAAGAGCAAATCGGCCCCCGCCGCTGCCACAACATCGCCAAAACGACTAGCCCCCGCTGGGGTTAAACTGACGGCAGCAATCCCCCCTTGGGATTTGATTTCTTGAATGCGTTTTTCAATCAGGTGGGGTTGAATGGGCTGGGCATACAATTGCTGCATCAGGGGCACAAATTCATCGACACTGACGCTGGCAATGCGTTCGAGAATCGGTGCTGGATCTTCGTAGCGGGTTTGAATCCCCTCAAGGTTGAGGACACCCAGTGCCCCCATTTGGCTGAGTTTGACGGCCATCGTGACATCCACAACGCCATCCATGGCACTGGCAATAATCGGAATTTCCCGTTCAATGGTACCAATGCGCCAGCGAGTATCCGCCAGTTGGGGATCAAGGGTGCGGTTGCCGGGGACAAGGGCAATTTCATCAATACCGTAGGCGCGACGGGCGGTGCGATGTCCCCCTAGTTGAATCGTCATGGTGTTCCTCGCAGTAGGTGGGCTAAATAATGATCAAGTACGGTGTCTACGTCGTTGTGGCAGTGCAACAAATTTACAAAAATTTACAACACCTCGACAAGCCATGCCTTGGCGCTAGTTGAATGGTGGGTTGGGCGATCGCCGAACCGGGCGAAAGGAGGTCGGGCGCGGCGATGTGGGCGGTGAACCGGGACGCTGCGGCTGCGGTCTTTGGGGACGGGCTGGCCGTGCCTTCTTGACTTTCTTGGACTTCTTGATTTTGCGGGGGGGCAGGATACCGACGGTGGTTGCCTCCTGAACCACTAGACTTGTCCCCTGTCGCTGCACCTGAAAGTCCCAAAAGTACCCTGGTGACTTCATGGGCACGGTGCCGGTTAGTTTCAGTTTGAAAGCTTTGGGTTTCTCGCCCTGCCGACGCGGCAACTGTTGGATTTTAACGACGACAAAGTTCTTTTCTTGGGAGTTGAAGATCACTTCTCCACGTACAGAAAAGTAGCCGTCATTGACGCCGGGATCCGCTGCTGCGGCATTGGCCTGTTGCAGACGCTCTGGTTCCCATACGCCCACAATTTGCAGGTGCAGTTTCACCTCTTCTTTGTCAACGTCGCGGGTGCGGGGATAGACCACCCAGAGGTGGGGTTCATTCAGGTCAAGATATTTTTTAATCAGGTTTATCACCTGCCCCAAGAGGACGGTTTCAATTTCCACGCCATCCTCGGTCATCATCACCCCTCGGTTGAACTCCTCCTCCGAAGCGGGCACATAGCGACCGCGCACAACCCCGATTGCCCGATATTGCATCCGTTCACTGGGGGGTGGGATCGGCTGGGGACGGGAAGGACTCTCTTCTTGCTCAGGAAGCGGTTCTTCAGGAGCAGTATTGACCTTGGGCGGTGAGCTACCCGCTGCCGCAACACCGAGAATTTCTGGGCAAGATTTGGTTTCTAACTCAGGGGAAGGCGTTGGCGGAGTCGCTGGGGTCTTCTTGGCGCGGGTGCGCTTGGCCGGGGGTTCAGCAGTCATGGCAATTCTCGCAAACAGTCTAAATACCAATTGAGCGACTGTTCAGATGAACAGGCCACGGCAATTCTCAATTGGGGTACTCTCAATTATGCGTTGCCACTGTGAGCTAAGCAACACTTTGGTTCCTGCCAAAAGTTGTGAGAACTATGAGCTGGATGCAACGCTCTCCGTTTGGACGATCGCCCCAAAATCGCCGATAATTGCTGCACAATTGCGCAACAGACCAAGGAGCGCTAAGCGATTAGCACGCACGGTTGCATCCTCTGCCATCACCAGTACACTTTCGTCTCCATCGAAGAAGCGACTGACAATCGGGGCAAGGGAGACTAACGCAGCCACAATTTCCCCATAGGCACGCTGCCCCTGCGCCTGTTGCACCCTTGGCAAGATGTCCTTGAGGGCGGCATAGAATTCCTTTTCAATGGGGGCTTCGAGGTGCTTGGCCTTGACAGCGCGGATATTCAGGCAGTCTGTCCCTAGGGTGCCTTGGCGTGCCAGGCGAGCAGCACGGTTCACGGTGGGGTAAATCGTCATCAGTTCACCGGATTGGCGCAGTTTTTGCAGAAATTGGGCGCGATCGCGGGCATCAACCACATCCTTGAGGGCACGAGTCTGCAACTCCGCCTGATCCTCTGGAATGACGGCATTCACCAAGTCATACTCAATGCCGAGTTCTTCTTGCAGTAAGGTTCGCAGCCGTTGGCTAAAAAACTGCCGCAGTTGCTGCTCTAAGTCAGCGGCACTGAGTTTGGCGGCAAATTGGCGACAAAAGGCTTGGGCGTATTCATGCAGGAGAGCGAGGAGATCCAAGTGATGTGCTCCCTGCCAGAGAATGGTGATCACAGCATTGGCGGCCCGCCGTAGGGCAAAGGGATCTGATGAACCCGTGGGACACAGGCCGATGCCAAAGAGGCAGACTAGAGTGTCCAAGCGATCAGCCAATCCCACCACCTGACCCGTGAGACTTTGGGGCGGGCGATCGCCAGCAAAACGAGGCAGATAATGTTCAAAAATCCCCGTGGCCACCGCTGGCGGCTCCCCAGAGACCGTGGCATACACTTGCCCCATGTAGCCCTGAAGTTCAGGAAATTCCCCCACCATCTGCGTCACCAGATCCGCTTTGCACAGGCAGGCTGTGCGTTCAATGGCAGCAACGTCGGCAGCCACACAATTTAAGGCGGTGGCAATTTGGCGAGCCAGTGCGGTCAGCCGCTCCACTTTGTCGGCCATGGATCCCAATTCATCTTGGAAGGTAACCGTGGCTAGTTTGTCACGATAGTGCTCTAGGGGCTGTGCCGTATCCGCCTTGTAGAAGAACTCGGCATCCGCTAGGCGGGCACGAATCACTCGCTCATTCCCAGCACGAATCAAGGGGGTAGCTGCAGGATCGCCATTGCTAATTGTGATGAACACTGGGAGCAGCGCTTGGCGAGTGGCATCGGTATACACGGGAAAATACCGCTGATGGGACACCAATACGGTAGTAATCACCTCAAGGGGCAGGGCAAGAAACCGCGCTTCAAAACTCCCCAAGAGCGCCGTTGGCCATTCCACGAGGTGGGTGACCTCTTCCAAAAGGGGCACCTCTAAATCCACCCATCCCGCCACTTCCGCAGCAAGGGCAGCAATTTGCTCGCGAATCCGTTGCTGGCGGACTTCTGGATCCACCAAAACCCCCGCCGTTTCAAGGGCAGCTTCATAGTCTTGGGCATGCTTGAGGACAATGGCCCCTTGAGAAAGGACGCGATGGCCATAGGTGGTGCGATCGCTGGCAAGGCGCACGGAATGGCTCTCCAAGACCAAGGGCAGTACTTGATCTTCCCACAGCAGCACCAGCCAACGAATGGGACGCGAAAACCGCAAATCCCCATCCCCCCAGCGCATGAAGCGGGCCCCCTCAAGGGCAGTAATCCACTGCTGTGCCAACTCGGTCAATAGTTGGGGGGTCGGTTGGCCGGGACGGACTTGCTTGAGATAGACGACCTCCCCTTTTTCCGTGGGACGGATTTCAATTTCCTCAAGACTACCTTGGCGCGATCGCAGGAAGCCCAATAGGGCCGGGGTGGGTTCCCCCTCGCGAAAGGCCACACTGGCCGCTGGCCCCTTGATCTCAATCGCTTGATCTGGCTGCTGGGGCGGCAACCTCTCAATCAGTACCGCTAAGCGGCGCGGGGTTGCCCAGACTTTGACTTCCCCCACCAATCCCTGTTCCTTGAGGGTTTGGGGAATCAGGGTGTGCCACTGGCGCAGGGCACTACTGACAAAGCGGGCGGGGAGATCCTCGGTTCCCACCTCCAAAAGGAACGTCTGCAGTGATGAGTTGGGCATGGTGACCATGGGCTAGACAACGGAGCTACTGCGGGCGGCTTCGGCCTCGTCAGGATGAATACCAAGGCGGGTCAGGTTAATGCGGCCTTTGCTGTCCACCTCACGGATTTTGACCACAATTTCATCGCCAATTTTTACTTCGTCTTCGACTTTGCCGACGCGATACTCCGCCAATTGGGAAATGTGGATCATCCCCTCTTTGCCGGGGAGAAACTCAACAAAAGCACCGATGGGAATAATCCGCGTCACTTTGCCCAGATAGACATCACCGGCGTTGAGCTTTCGCGTCAGACCCTCAATGGCTGCCCGTGCTTGCTTCGCGTTGGTTTCATTGGGGGCAGTAATGGTAACCAGCCCCTCTTCACTAATGTCCACCTTGACGTTGTATTGCTCGGAGATACCGCGCACGGTTTTGCCCCCTGGACCAATGACAAGGCCAATCATATCGGGGGGAATTTGCAACGTCAGCAGTCGTGGCGCACTCGGCGGCAGTTGTGGACGGGGTTTGTCGAGCACCGTCAGCATTTTCTCAAGGATATGGAGCCGGGCCGAGCGCGCCTGTTCGATCGCCTGCTTGATCACGGCAATGGACAAGCCGGTAATTTTCATATCCATTTGCAGGGCGGTGATGCCGCTATCGGTGCCAGCCACCTTGAAGTCCATGTCGCCAAGGAAGTCTTCAATGCCCTGAATGTCGGTGAGGATCCGCACCTCATCACCCTCCTTGATCAGCCCCATGGCCGCACCACTGACGGGCTTGCGGATCGGTACCCCGGCATCCATCAAGGAGAGGGTGGAACCACAAACGGATGCCATGGACGTAGAACCATCGGAAGAGAGCACCTCCGACACGACGCGAATCACATAGGGAAACTCCTCTTGGGGAGGAATGACCGGTTCAAGGGCACGTTCTGCAAGGGCACCATGGCCAATTTCTCGCCGCCCGGGCGATCGCAGGGGTTTGACTTCACCCACAGAATAGGGGGGAAAGTTGTAGTGGTGCAGATAACGTTTGCTGTCTTCAGGATGCAGATCATCAAGGGCTTGGGCATCGGCAGGAGAACCGAGGGTGGTCACAGACATCACCTGGGTTAAGCCGCGATTAAAGAGGGCACTGCCGTGAACCCGCTCTGGCAGAACCCCCACCTCACACCAAATGGGACGCACTTCATCGAGACGGCGGCCATCCACTCGCACCCCTTCTTCAATAATTTGCTGCCGCATGAGTTTTTTTGTCACGGCCTTAAAGAGGGTGGGTAGGGCTTTGGGGTTTTCCGCCGCCGCCACAGCCACTGGGTGATCCTCGGGCAGAGCCGCAATGTCTTGGGCGATCGCCCCTTGCACCTCATCGAGGGCAGCATCGCGAACATTTTTGTCCTTTTCAAAGCGTTTGAGAATGGCTTTGACCGGTTCAACGGCGCGATCGTAGATGAAGTTTTCCAATGTGGGGTCGATCGCCGGCGGTTCAGCGTGGACAATGTCAATGCCCAATTCCTTGAGGAGATTCCGCTGCGCTTGAATCAGGTCTTGGATCACCTCATAGCCAAAGTCAATGGCTTCAATCATGTCGGCTTCCGGCAGTTCATTGGCACCGGCCTCCACCATCACCACGCCATCGGGAGAGCCGGCCACGACCAGATCTAAGCCACCGCGCTCAATTTCTGTGTAAGTGGGGTTGATAATAAACTCATCCCCCACAAGCCCCACCCGCACCGCTGCCATTGGACCATTAAAGGGAATTTGCGCCAGGAGAACGGCGATCGAGGCTCCCGTTACCGCCAATACATCGGGGGGAACATTTTGATCTAAGGAAACTGTTGTTGCTACTACTTGCAGATCATCCCGCAACCATTGGGGAAAGAGGGGGCGCAGCGGCCGGTCAATCAGACGACCAATAAGGATCGCCTTTTCAGGGGGGCGACCCTCACGCCGTAAAAAACCGCCGGGAATCCGCCCAGCAGCATAAAGGCGTTCTTCGTAATCCACCACAAGGGGTAAAAAATCAATGCCTTCGCGAGCGGCGGCACGATTCGCCGTCACTAGGACAGCCGTTTCTCCCGAACTAATGAGAATGGAACCGGCGGCTTGGGGGGCAAATTTTTGCAACACTACCTTAATATCCCGTCCATCTAGGGGGATAATCTTTTCTAGACCCTTCATTTGCCTTCTATTTTTCCTTCTTCCTATTTCTTTCTCTTTACTAGGATAGCCGCTTCTGCTACTCATCCGCTAAAGTTCAAGGATGAGCCGTGTGCCCCTAAGGACGGAAAGACTAGGGCTAGCCGTCCAGCTTTGGTTTAATAAAATTTGTATCAGTTCTGCCGATCGCCGGCTGCTGGGGCTGTCCTGTAACCCCAAATAGAAACTGGCGGAGTGATGGCTATCTTGACCGAGCACCTGCAGCAGCTCATCGGCGGAGTGAATAGCTTTTTCCATCTGGGTTTGCAAGTTAGTCCACAGATCCACATTGCGGAGATTGCTCAGGATTTCGGCCACCACGTCTTGACGGTGTTGAATTAAGATGGTTCGCGGCTGTAGCTCTGGCGGTAAATCCGCAAAGAAAATGGCTGGGCCATAGCCAATCAGATGAACCATCTCCATCCATTTCGTTTGCGGCAGCAGCAATTGGCGGACAATGTGACAGGCAAGGGCAGTAATAATTAACCCTTGGCTATGGGCGACAAGATACAATTCAGCCCCCGCTTGTAACCCCTTGACAATTTCATAGGCCAACCGCAGGGTGGGGCGCGGCGCGCCGGCTGGAAAGGCACCGTAGAGATACTGGACAAAATCCCCCCAGCCTAATTTTTGTAGGAACGATAGGTTAAGGAGTTTCGTTAAGTCAGCGGTGCTATTGATATCGAGGGGGCGCTGTTGTAGTTGGCTCGGTTGGGCGATCGCAAGAATATCCGCATCGTCGGCAAGGTCTTTGCTCACCAGTTGGCCAAGGAGTTTGGCATACTCATAGCGGCGATCTTTACTAGGGTCTGGAGCTGGCGTCTGGGGCCAAAAACGGTAGAGTTCTGCCTTACCGAGGAAACTTTCCAAGAGATCCGCTTGGAAGCCATGGGTCTGATTGTGAATGCCCCGAATCTCTAAAGGATAAGTCGCTGTGAGTTCGGCCAGGCGGTTCAAATCCCGCCGCTGCTTGGCAGCATCGCTCCCTATCCCATTTATATGGAGTAAACGCCGTCGCACAGGAGCACTGAGAGGTTTCTGCGGCAAAAGAATCGTGCCATCTAGGGTAGAGGTCATAGGGAATTTAGGAATTCTAATGAGAGACTTTGGTGAAACGCAATCAAAGGCGGCTAAGTTGTGATCAGCGTCACAGTCATTCTATCGGGGGATAGGTCATACTAAATAGTGACTCAGTACTATCCGAGTCATCAACAGGGAACACACAACGAGCCGACAGACTGAACGTAAGTTTGTCGGTTTTTTTTAGAATTTCAGGCATGCCCCACAAAAAGATCACGGTTCGTTTAGATGCTGAACTCTATGGCCAACTCCAACGCTGGCAAGTGCAGCAGGGATGCAGTTCCCTCAGTGAGACAGTTCGTAAAATTTTGCAACAATCTCTTCAGCCGACGGCGATGGCCTGTCCCACAGTTTTGCAGCGCCTGAGTGCCCTAGAACAGCAAGTGGCAGCCCTTGAACGCCGACTGTGCCCGCCTCAACCCACTATCGAAACGCTGACGATCGCGGAGCTAGAGCGGCTGACTCGCCCCCAACTGGTGGCCCTAGCGCGGGACTTGGGCGTTTATAGCTACAAGCTGAATAATCCAGCGTTGCGGCAAGCCATTTGGGCAGCGAAACAAGACAAGCGATTTATGGGCAGGAGCGGCAATGATATGCTGACGAAGGTGAGTCAAGTATAGGTGAGATGGCTAGTCCGTCAGAATCGATAGATCGCTCCCGTTTGTGGTGGGCGGCGATTAAACTTCCCATGTACAGTGTGGCGGTGATGCCCATTTGGTTGGGCACGGCGGTGGCGATCGCCGAGACAGGAAGGGTGCGCTGGTGGCCTTTTGGTCTGTTTCTGACAGCGGCAGTGCTGATTTTGGTCTGGCTGAATCTCAGTAATGATGTATTTGATGCCGAGACGGGGATTGATCGCCACAAGTACCATTCGGTTGTCAATCTCACGGGCAAAAAGCAATTAATCTTTTGGCTGAGCAACCTCTGCTTACTCTTGGGGCTACTGGAGGTTGCGGCCATTAGTTGGCTGCAACAGGATGCAACGGTTTTAGGGTTAGTATTGCTCTGCTGTGCCCTAGGCTATAGCTACCAAGGCCCGCCCTTTCGTTTGGGCTATTTGGGCTTGGGGGAGCCGATTTGTTTTATCTGCTTTGGACCGTTGGCGATCGCTGCTGCCTCCTATAGCCAAGGACAAACCTTTAGCCCCAGTATTTGGCCGGTAGCCATCCTCAATGGTCTGACGACAACGCTGATTCTTTTTTGCTCCCACTTTCACCAAGTGGCCGATGATCTAGCCGCTGGCAAACGTTCGCCGGTCGTGCGCCTAGGGACGGCTCGCAGTGCTCAACTGGTCTATGGTGCCTGTGGTCTTTTTTATGGGGTGTTGCTGGCCAGTGTTGCGTGGGAAATCCTGCCGTGGCCGACACTGCTGGCTTTGAGTTCACTGCCCTGGGCGATTTATTTGTGCCAGCGGATGGCGCAATTTCACAGTGTCCCTGAGCAGATCAAGAACTCGAAATTTATTGCGGTGCAACTGCATTTTTGGAGTAGCTTGCTCTTGGGACTGGGCTATTTACTTTGAGCTTGGGGGCGATCGCGATTTAATGACCACTGGTACTCGACACTGCCGCCGCCCAATTGCCATTCCTCCTCAAACTGTTTTTGCAGCCGCAGCGCCTTGCGCAGATGAATGACAGCGCTGTGGAGCTGTTGATACCCACTGGAGTTGGGGGGGAGGGCGGGCAACGAGGCCCGTTCCAAAATTTGCAGCACTAGCTCGTAATGAATGTGGGCAGGAACGGGAACCTCATCTGAGGAGCCAGAAGAAAGAGTCACCAGAGCAGACACCTCCAAGGAACGACTATCTAGATTGCAGCTTTCTAGCGGCGGCGGGGACGGCGATAGGTGAGCCGCTCGGAGCGATCGCGCTCGTAGGCAATCAGCCGGCCATAAATTTCATGCTTGGTTAAGTTTAACGAAAAAAAGACATGCCGCCGAGGATTACCAAAGCCCTTACGGGTAAAAAACTTCACTGCGGGGGTATTCGCAGGGTCGGTGTCCACCAGCATAAACCGTGCCCCTTCTTCAATCATGCGTTCGATCAGCTTATCTACGAGCTTGTCGGCAATCCCCCGCCGTTGATACTGCGGATGTACCCCCAGCCAGTTAATGTAGCCATAGACCCAGGGGGCTTTGCTAATAATTGTGCCCAAGATAAACCCCACCACTTGTGAGTCGGCTTCAGCCACCAGACAGTATTCTGGATCAGTGTTGTAGAAGCCAATGACCTCCCACTCATCCCAGATGCGATAAAGCGAGGGATACAGATCACTGGTGAAGAGTTCCTCGCCAAGGTGAAAGACAGGGGCAATGTCGTCAATGCCCATCTCGCGAATAATAATGTTGGTGGGTTCAGAGCGCTCTTCTTCTTTGGCAGGAACGATTTCTAAATCAACTAAATTGTGGTCAATGGGATCATCAGTGTGCAAAGACATACAAACGTTTGTAGCGAGCTATTTCTAGCTTAGCCCATGTCCCACTGGGTCAATTAGTGACCCTTAGCGCACTTCCACAACTGCTTCTAGGGGATAGCGTACCTTGGGCAAAGTTGCATAGTTGTCATCAGCCGCACGATAGCCCGCTGCACACAGAACGACTGCATGATAGCCTTGGGCAGGTAGATCGAGAAGGCGATCATATTCCTGCGGCAGAAAGCCCTCCATCGGGCAGGTGTCAATGCCCAGCAGAGCCGCCGTCACCATAAACTGCCCCAAAGCAATATAGACTTGGCGGGTTGACCATTCATCAACATTGAGGGGATAGGGGGGTGACTGCAAAAAGCCCTTGACCAAATCCCCATACTTTTGCAGATTTTCCACTGCGGTATGGTGGACTTCCGCTTGCCGCGCAAGGTAGCGATCGACATCCGTAGCATTGAGATTGGTTTTAATGGCAAATACCACTAAGTGGGAGGCATCCACCACCTGCCGTTGATTCCAAGTGTGGGGGAGCAGGGCTTGGCGCAGCTCTGGCGTCTCAATGATGTAAAACTTCCACGGTTGCAAGCCAAAGGAAGAAGGAGCTAGTACCAGACTCTGTAGAAGTGTTTGCCACAGATCCGCAGGAATTTTGCGGTCGGGGTCAAATTTCTTCGTGGCGTAGCGCCATTGCAGTTGTTGCAAAACCGTTGTCGCTGAAATAGGTGCCTCAGTCATTCTGTTCACTAGAGAATTTACGAGAGCGATTATCCGAAGGGTACGCTACGCGATCGCCAGAACCATTCGCCGCTTATTTTGACAAACTATT
>NZ_DVEH01000017.1 GCF_015295825.1 Thermosynechococcus sp. M98_K2018_005 | reverse complement strand
TTATCTAGACTACAAACCGACCCAGTCATGTCAACCTCCTTACGTCCTAAGATTGCGCTTAGGAGAGTGATTTTCTGGAGTAACCTTGATAGCGTACCAATGCTCATAGTCTAGGCAACCTCACTAATTTCTGTCAATTAAGTTTTGGTATTGGTGAATACTAACTTCCCGTATTTTTACGAGATTTAAGTTTTAATTAATTTTTATTTAGAGAGTTTAATTGATATTGATTAATTATTTTTTTGATCCCAAAATTATCGACTAAATGATCACTTTTGAGATATTGAGTCTCATATTGAAATTGACAATTATTCATCAGTTTCACCCCAAACAAAGCTTGATTTTCGACAATCCATCTGACGAGCCACATCAGGCTGGAAAAGCGTTTTCGCTTTAGAGATTGTCTATAAATCATCCTAAAACTTGGATCACTACTTTTTCAAAGATCGTAATTCTTTTTTGCTTTTCAATCACTGAAGGGTTGAATAATTAAGACTTATTTAAGTTTTTCAGGATTTCTTGATAGTTCCTGTCCCGACAAAATCACTCCGCCACAGAGAGACTTTTATGCAGCAAAGGGCACTGAGCCATTTATCTCATTTTGATTTACAATTTATTGCAACTGATATTGAGATTTAGTGGGCGACTCTAGTGTACAAAAAAGCCCACAATTATCAGCGGAATAAAGAGACTCAGGACAACAATAAGCAGTAAATTTTCTGGTTCGACGTTAATGATCGTGGGTTGATGACGTTTCTTTCGGGGGTTTGGATCGGTCATGGCAGGAGACCTGATGGATACCCCTAGCCTAACAAACGCTGTCGCAGCCCTTGCGAATGTTAATGAGTCGAAAGAATCGGCTATGATACCTTACAGGTTCCTAAATAAGCGGGGATCCCTATGCAGTGTCCCTATTGCCACCATACGGATAGTCGGGTTCTAGAGTCTCGATCGGCAGAGGGGGGGCAAAGTATTCGACGGCGTCGGGAGTGCCTTGAGTGTAGCCGTCGCTTCACCACCTATGAGCGGATTGAGTACGTTCCGATTACAGTGATCAAGCGCAATGGTGATCGCGAGTCCTTTGATCGCTCAAAATTGTTGCGGGGCATCATGACTGCCTGTGGCAAAATCAACATTCCCCAACAAAAGATTGAAGCCCTTGTAGATGATATTGAGGCGGATTTGCAATTGCGATCGCGCCGCGAAGTCAGTAGCGCCGAATTGGGGGAAGCAGCACTCCAACGGCTGCGCCATCTGAGCGAAGTGGCCTATGTCCGTTTTGCTTCTGTGTATCGTCAGTTTCGAGGGATTAGTGATTTTGTTGCTGAATTAGCCCATCTCCAAGAGACCCCTGGCTCCCCAGAGTTGGTGACGCTCTCCCAATCCTAGGGAGACTTCAGGGGTAGATCCGCATTTATCGTGTCAATGAGCCGTTGCTCCTCGTCATTGATCTGGTCAATGTAGTGGTCAAAAATTTGCGCTAAACGGGGTTCATAGAAGCGGTGCAGGCTGTAGTTGGGAGTAGCTGGGAAGCCCCGTCGCTTTTTATGGCGTCCGCCGGCGCCGGGGTCAAAGCGCTGAATCCCGTTGGCGATCGCCCACTCAATGGGTTCGTAGTAGCAAGCACTAAAGTGCAGGCAGTCAATTTCGCGGGCACTGCCCCAATAGCGACCGTAGAGATGCGTTCCCTTGGTAATGCAAAAGGACATGGCAATGGGACGCTGCGCGCCACTACTGGGGTAGGCAGCAAAGAGCACCACTCGATGACGATAGCGATCGCTCAGGGCTTCAAAAAACTGCCGTGTCAGATACTTGCTGCCCCACCAACCAAATTTGTCACAGGTATCGGCATAGAAATCGTACATCTGTCGCAACAGGCTGCGGCTAACCTCATCCCCCTGATGAACCCGAAAGGTCAGATCCGCTTGAGCCACGGCTTTGCGTTCTCGCTTGATGTTGCGGCGTTGATTGGCATTGAAGTCCGCGAGGTAATCATCGAAGGTCTGATAGTTGCGATTTTGCCAGATGTAACTGTGGTGGAGCCACGCACGGTAACCGTAGGCTTCGGCAGCGGGTTGCCATTGGGGATCGACGTAGAGAAAGTGACAACTGGAAAAACGGTGACGCTGACAGAGGCGATCAATTTCATGGAGCATCACCTTGGTCATCATGGCCACATCCACCCCCTCGGCCATGAGAAAGCGATAGCCCACCGCTGGCGTAAAGGGCGCCATCCCCAGCAGCTTCGGATAATAGCGAATGCCCAACCGTGCGGCCAGCTCTGCCCATTGGTGATCAAAAACAAATTCCCCTTGACTGTGGCCTTTGACATAGAGGGGAGCGGCAGCGACCAGTTCCCGCTGACCTTGGCGATCGCGCCAAACCAGCAAATGATGGGGCAGCCAACCGGTTTGCGGCGTTGCACTGCCAGAGGCTTCAATTTGGTGCAGCCATTCCCATTCAAAAAAAGGCGTCTCTAGGGGCAGAGCAAGGGCATCCCACTGATCTTGGGGAACACTGGCGATCGCGTTCACCCACTGAATCGTTAGCTCTGGTGCCAGTGCCGCTGCAAACTCTGCCATATTCTTCAGGAAAACTGCGCCTCTGTTGTACTATAGCAAGTGCTTTAGATAAAGACACTGCCATCGGGCATCAGTGCCTGCTCCAAGCAAGCCTCCAGCAATAGGGCACTACTGAGATCAGCACGCATGAGGTTGGCTTGACGTAAATTGGCGCCCTTGAGATTTGTGCGGGCTAGGTAGGCATCAATCAGGCGTGCCTCCTGCAAATCAGCCCCCGTTAAATCTGTACGCCGCAGATCCGCCTTATTCAAAACCGCTTCCCGCAAGTTCACCCCTTGAGCTTGGGCACCATCGAGTCGCGCCTCGGAGAGAATCGCCTGACTTAAATCCGCTTGATTGAGAATTGCTCCCCGCAAATCCGCTTGAGCCAGCCGCGACTGCCGTAAGTTGCTCCCCACCAGATTCGCTTCGTAGAGAATGGCACGGGTGAGAATCGCCCCCTGAAGATTGGTATTTTCTAAATTCGCTTGGGCAAGGTTGGCGGCATTGAAGTTGGCTTCCTTGAGATTGGCTCCCTTGAGGTTTACCCGCGATAGATCTGCCCCTGCCAAATTCGTTCCTTGGAGATCCACCTGGCGCAGATCTGCGCCCACCAGACTTGCCCCCTCCTGATAGTTCTCTTTGCGAAAGTTGGCACTACGCAGACAGGAGCCAGCCAAAACCGTATGGCCTAAATTCACCTGTCGCAAATCACTACTCAGGAAGTTACAGTCGCGAAAAACCGCCAACGTCAGCTCTGCTCCCTGTAAATTGGCGCGATCGAACACGCAACCATGACATTGGGCATCGCGAAAATGACTGTCATTAAAAATCGCTTGGGTAAAGTTGCATCCCTCCAACCGCGCGCCCGTCAAGAGGGCATAGCTAAAGTCAGCACGGCCAAAATGACAAAACTGAAAATGCACCCCCTGTAAACTGGCACCGCGCAGATCAATGCCAATCAAATCGGCTCCCACAAGACTAACGCCCGCCAAATTCACACTTTGAAAATTGGTTTCGCCTTTGGCATAGCGAGCGAGAAACTCTTCAGCTTGCATCGTCAGTCTAAAGTAGGGAGTAATGTTTCATTGCTAGAAAATGGCCATCACTAACCTTGCCAGCCACCGTGCTGAAGGCCGTAGTGTTGCAGAATCTCCTCACATCGTGCTTGGGCATCTCCGTCAAGCGTGGGGGGCATAGCCACGGCAATGCCTTCAATTTGACTGAGTTCGTAGTCAAAGTGGGAACAGGTTTGGGGCAACAGTCGCACAGAAACCCCATCGACTAACTGCAAGTGGGCAGCCAGCTCACGATAGACGGCCAGTGGCAGGCGGGGGTTGTAGTACACACGTTCACTCATGGGGCTGGGTAGGGGGGGTGGGCAGTGCACAACAATTGACATCATTCAAGCAAACTTTACCCCACGCTAAAGCCCAGCGCACAAGTGCGACGCGATTTTCTGATTTTGTTTTCATCAGAATATTACTGATGTGGTTATCTACCGTACGCTTGCTGATGTCTAGTTTGGCGGCAATGTCTTGGTTGGTTAGCCCCGCCGCCACAAGCTCCAACACCTGTAGCTCACGCTCCGACAGCAGTGAATACTCCAACCGATCGTCTTGCGGTACAGACATCCCTAAATCCGTATAATTACTTAGACCCTTATATTAATTGTAGTTGACGATTTCTCTCCTTGCTGCTCTTTTAGCCCAAAACCACACGATTCCCTTACACACGCCCGGCCATCAACGGGGTCGAGGCATGGAGCCGCTGTTGCGTGCCCTTTGGGGAACGGCCTTAGCCCAAGATTTAAGTGAGTTGCCCGGCCTTGATAATTTGGCTCAGCCGACAGGGGTGCTTGCAGAGGTACAGAGGGCGGTAGCGGCGACGGCGGGGAGCGATCGCGCTTGGTTTCTGGTGAATGGTGCCACCAGTGGTCTTTTAGCGGCACTTCTAGCCACCGTAGGGCCGGGCGATCGCGTTCTCGTGGGGCGCAATGTCCACCGCTCGGTAATTGCAGGACTGGTGTTAACCGGGGCGAAGCCCGTCTATTTGGGAGTCGCAGTTGATCCCCAGTGGGGGCTGCCGTTGCCCGTTACCTGTGATGTGGTTGCTGCTGGTTTGGTCGCCTATCCCGATGCCAAGGCAGTTGTGCTTGTCAGTCCCACCTATGAAGGCCTCTGCTCGCCTTTGATAGAGATTGCCCAATGCGTCCATGACCGCGGTTTGCCCCTCATTGTCGATGAAGCCCACGGCAGTCATTTTGCCTATCATCCTGCCTTTCCCGTGGCCGCTTTGGCCGCAGGCGCGGATGTGGTGGTGCAGTCGTGGCACAAAACCCTCGGAACGTTAACCCAAACGGCAGTGCTCCATCTTAAGGGGGAGCGGGTGTCCCCCGAGCGCCTGAGTCAAGCCCTAAACCTCGTGCAAACTACCAGTCCCAGCTATTGGTTTCTCGCAGCCCTTGAGCGAGCGGGGGTTCAGATGGCCGAGCAGGGAGAGCAAATCTACGCGCGACTTCTCCAGTGGATCAAGACTTCTGAATGGCATTTGCCGCGATGGCAGCCCACAGGCATCCCTCAGGATCCGCTGCGATTGACCCTAGGCACCTGGATGATCGGTCTGACGGGGTTTGCCCTAGAGGAGTTGTTGCAACCGCAGATCATTGCTGAATTTCCCAGCGGGCGATCGCTCACCTTTTGCCTTGGCCTCGGTACCAGCCAAACAATGCTCGAAATCTTGGCCGATCGCCTAAAAAGTGTTTACGCCGAATACTGCCACCATGCCCCTCTGCCACCACTGGCCATCCCACCAATCCCTAACCTCCAAGAACCCGCGCTCCCACCACGGGACGCCTACTTTTGCCCACAGGTCTCCGTTCCCCTAAAGGCGGCCTTAAATAAGATTAGCGCCGAGACCCTCTCCCCTTACCCACCGGGGATTCCCACGGTGATCGCTGGCGAACGGATCACTGCCTCAGTCATTGAAACCTTGCAAACCCTCCAAGAGCTGGGGGCAGAGATCGTGGGGGCTGCCGATCCTACACTGCAAACCCTAAGAATCTGTAGGGTCTAGTCTTCCCAGTCCTCCTCTTCAATGAGATGGCTCACCAAATGCTGTTCCAAAAGGGGTTGCAGGTGTTGAAAGTCCTGGGGAGAGAGGAGTTCAGGTTCTTGACCGGGGACAAGACGAGCCACATAAAGGGTGGGACTCAGGGGCGAATAAACGCTGTATTCCCGTGCACCGCAAAAGAAGCTACTGCCGAGGGGTTGATACTCCTCGATGTCATCATCAGCTTCCACCTCAACCGTGAGAATCTCATCTTCATCCAGATCCGGCAGTTCACCTGCTACAGTGAGGGTAAGTGCAGTGCGCCTGAGGGTGAGGTTTTGTTCTTCAAGGATGGCACGGGCTGTATCAAAGACCGCATCAATTTCCTGCTCCTCTAGGGGCACCAAGGTTTCTTCCTCGTCATTTTCGGCTACAACCGCAAAAATTTCTACGGGGTAGTCCACCGGCCGCAGCAGCGCATAGGTTTCCCCTTGCACATTCAAACGAAACTCGATGTAGCAGTCGAGGAAGCGACCATCATCATCGTAAAGGCGGAGCTGCTCCATCTCCTCCTCGAAGTCTTCCTCCTCCCAAGGTTGCTCATCACTGTTTTGCTGGTTTTGATAGTTTGAACCCATGCTGCTTCGGTAAAAAGATTCCCTATGGCATTGGAGCATACCATGCAGCGGGTCGCCGTGGGGCATTCCCTGGGGCAGCCTTGGTTAATTTTTCTCTAAAAACTTAAAATTAAGGGGGATCCAAGCCGGCAAATAGCGCTGCAACCACCTGGGCTGCTTTCTGATCGAGCTTGTGCCAGTCCACCTCCCCAGCAGGATCAAAGAGGCTGAGGTCGGCTTGCACTTCCCCCACCTGAAAGTCATGGATGCCGCTGTAGTCGAGTTCTGGGGTGTATTGCTGAAAACAAATTTGGTAGCACAGCTCCCACAAGTTCACCCGCTCTTGGCGATCGCCCTGACGTAAATGCAGCCAGTAGAGAATTTGTGGTTCGGCTTCGCCACAGGGAATCTCAACGGTTTCGTAGCTGCCCTGCCAAGGGGAAGTTTCTAGCGATCGCCGCAGATGATCAAGAAGGCGAATCAGTGCCGGTTGAATCAGTTGTGCCGCTGCATACCAAGGATGATCGATGTTGGCGGTCATGAGATTAGGCCTTTGGTTTTTTCACATTGTAGGCTTCGTGGGACAGAACACTGCGGGGTTCAATGCGATCGCCAGTGTCATAGCAAATGAGTCGATAGTCATAGCTCAGGGGAATACTAATAATTCGGCGATCGTGATTCAGGCGCTTGCCCTTGAACTGACGATAGTCAGCTCCTGCAAGAAGTTCTGCAATCACTTGGCGAGCTTTGAGGACGATCCACTTGGGCAATCCCTGGAGATCTACCACATCGCTGGCAAAGGAAGCCTCCCATTCCTGCCGTGCCAAGCGTGCTTGTTCCCGTTCTGCTGCCTCTAAAACTTTTGCTTGAACCAACTGAGCGCAGTAGTGGCAAACCTGACCATAGCCTTGATGGCCGCAGGGAAATTGTTTCCGACGACGTGGCATAGGGCGTTCTCAAAACAAGCAAAGCAGGGCAGAGAGGTATACTCCCCACCCTGAGCATCTATTGATATTTTCCGTCTAAAAATTTTCCGTCTAAAGGCGTACCACCGGCAACTTAGCCGAGAAGGGCATTGGCCTTGGCCACCACATTGTCCACCGTGAAGCCAAATTTCTCCATGAGGACGTTCCCTGGCGCCGAGGCGCCAAAGCGCTCGATCGACACCGTTGCATCGGCATAGCGGCACCAACCAAAACTAGAAGCCGCCTCCACCGCAAGGCGTTTTACCCCCGCCGGCAGCACACTGGCTTTGTACTCAGGGGACTGCTCCTCAAAGAGTTCCCAAGAAGGCATGGACACGACCCGCACCTTCTTGCCATTGGCGCTCAGAGCTTCGGCAGCCTTAACACAGAGGGAGACTTCTGAACCGGTGCCAATCAGGATCAAGTCGGGGGTACCTTGGCAATCCACAAGGGTATAGGCACCTTTGGCGACATTAGCGGCAGAGCTACCAGCCAAGTTGGGCACATTTTGGCGGGTCAGGGCCAGTAGGGTGGGCTGTTTGCGGCGTTGGACGGCCACTTGGTAAGCACCCGAGGTTTCATTGCCATCGGCAGGACGGATCACCAGTAGGTTGGGAATGGCACGCAATGAGGCCAAGGTTTCCACAGGTTGGTGAGTGGGGCCATCTTCGCCAAGGGCAATGGAGTCGTGGGTCATCACATAGATCACCCCCGCTTGAGAGAGTGCTGAGAGGCGCAGGGCAGGCCGCAGATAATCGGCAAAGACCAAGAAAGTGGCACAGTAGGGAATCAAGCCGGAATTGTGGAGAGCAATGCCGTTGCAGATAGCAGCCATGCCGTGTTCCCGCACGCCAAAGCGAATGTTGCGATTTTGGTACTGGCCTTTTTGGAAGTCACCGGAGCACTTGAGTTCGGTGAGGTTGGAGTGGGTCAAGTCCGCAGAACCGCCAATAAGTTCCGGCAGGTTGGGGGCGATCGCGTTCAGGCAAATTTCCGAATGCTTGCGGGTGGCCACGGCTTTATCTTCGGGAGTGTAGCTCGGCAGATTGGCATCCCAGTTGGCGGGCAACTCACCCCGCAGGAGCCGTTCAAATTCGGCAGCCTCCTCAGGATACTTTTGGCGATAGGTGGCGAGGGTTTGGTTCCACTCAGCTTCATAGCTAGCACCCCGCTCCACAGCTTTGCGGAAGTGGTTGAGGACATCCTCGGGAACGACAAAAGGCTCATAGTTCCAACCGAGGTTTTCGCGGGTGAGCTTGACTTCCTCAGGCCCCAGAGCAGCGCCGTGCACCCCAGCGGTGTTGGCTTTGTTGGGGGAACCGTAGCCAATGGTAGTGGTGACTTTAATCAGCGAAGGTTTATCGGTTACGGCTTTGGCGGCTTCAATGGCTTTGGCAATGCCCGCCAGATCCGTATTGCCATCGGCAACGTGCTGCACGTGCCAACCGTAGGCCTCAAAACGCTTGCAGACATCCTCTGTAAAGGCAATGTCGGTGGAACCGTCAATGGAGATGTGGTTATCGTCGTAGAGGGCAATGAGTTTACCTAAGCCCCAGTGCCCCGCAAGGGAGCAAGCTTCACCAGAGATGCCCTCCATGTTGCAGCCATCGCCAAGGATAACGTAGGTGTAGTGATCCACCAGTTTGACATCCGGCTTGTTGAAGCGGGCCGCTAAATGGGCTTCCGCCACCGCTAAGCCAACGGCGTTACAAATCCCTTGACCGAGAGGGCCTGTGGTCACCTCCACTCCGGGGGTTTCAAAGTTTTCCGGGTGACCGGGTGTGCGCGATCCCCATTGGCGAAACTGTTTAATGTCCTCGATGGTGACGCTGTCGTAGCCGGTCAGGTAAAGCAGGGCATACTGCAACATACAGCCATGACCCGCCGAGAGGACAAAGCGATCGCGATTGAACCACTGCGGATTTTTGGGGTTAAACCGCATGAACTGGTTCCACAGCACATAGGCCATGGGGGCAGCCCCCATGGGTAGGCCAGGGTGCCCGGAGTTGGCCTTTTGCACCGCATCGATCGCTAGGAAACGAATCGCATTAATACAGAGTTCATCAAGGGACTGAGTAACCGCAGGCATTGCTTTCTCTCTCTAATTGGGTTTGCAGCAGACAGTTAACGATCAGGAGTAAATTTGCGGAAGGCCAACGTCACGTTGTGCCCACCAAAGCCAAAGGAGTTGGACAAAGCCACCGTCACCGGACAAGCCCGGCTCTGATGGGGAACATAGTCCAGATCGCAGGCAGGATCCGGTTGCTCCAAGTTAATTGTAGGGGGGATGCGATCGTGGGCAACGGCCATTACCGTCGCGATCGCCTCAATACCGCCTGACCCCCCCAGCAGGTGCCCCGTCATGGATTTTGTCGAACTCACGGGAACGCGGCGGGCATTTTCCTCACCAAGGGCACGTTTAATGGCGGCAGTTTCTGTAGTGTCGTTGGCGGGGGTACTTGTACCGTGGGCATTGATATAGCTCACTTGATCCGGAGCAATCTCCCCATCCTTGAGGCAAGCTTCAATGGCACGGGCAGCCCCTTCTCCCCCCGGTGAGGGAGCAGTCATGTGGTAGGCGTCACAGGTCAAGCCGTAGCCGACCATTTCTGCATAGATACGTGCTCCCCGCGCAAGGGCAAATTCCAATTCTTCAAGGATCAAGATGCCTGCCCCTTCCCCAAGGACAAAGCCATCGCGGTTGAGGTCAAAGGGACGGCTGGCATGGTGGGGATCATCATTGCGGGTGGACAGGGCGCGGGCTGCCGCAAAACCCGCCACCGATAGGGGGGTAATCGCCGCCTCAGTGCCGCCACAGATCATCGCCTTGGCATAACCGTGCTGCACCATGCGGAAGGCATCGCCAATGGCATTGGAACCCGCTGCACAGGCGGTCACAGAACAGGAATTGGGGCCTTTGGCACCGGTGTGAATAGCGGTGAGTCCGGCGGCCATATTGGCAATCATCATCGGGATCATAAAGGGACTACAGCGATCCGGCCCCTTGGTGAGATAGACCTCCTGCTGATCCTCCATCACCTTTAGGCCACCCACACCCGTACCAATAATGATGCCAATGTCAGTGGCATTGCCCTCGTCAATCGTCAATTGGGCATCCGCAAGGGCTTGCTTACTGGCAGCCACGGCAAATTGAGCAAAGCGATCCATGCGTTTGGCATCTTTGCGATCCATGTAGAGGGTGGGATCAAAGCCACGCACCTCACCCGCAATGCGGCAGTCATGACGACTGGCGTCAAAAGCCGTGATGTAATCAATGCCGTTGCGACCGGCCATTAACCCTTCCCAATACTCCGCAAGGGTGTTGCCGAGGGGGGTAATTGCCCCCATCCCCGTGACAACGACCCGTTTTTGGTGCGCCTTTGCCATGGATTTATGCAGCTACCTTATTGTTAATAAAGTCAAGGACATCTTGGACTGTTTTCAGTTTTTCTGCCTCTTCATCGGGAATATCCACACCAAACGCTTCCTCAAGGGCCATGATCAACTCCACGGAGTCAAGGGAGTCAGCATTGAGATCCTCGGCAAAACTTGCTTCGGGCACAACTTTTTCTGCATCAACACTGAGTTGATCGGCAACAATGGCTTTTACTTTTTCGAGAATTTCAGATTGATTCATAGATGCTTTAACTCAATGGACAACGATTGAGAATCATAATTGATGCGGGCGATCGCCATTCCTCAAATCTAGGATGTTTCGTGCCCAGAATCAACGCGCCATAATTATAGGGCAGATTGGGGATCCCCTAAGCTGCTGCTGCAACTGTGATAAGCTACACTTTGGATACTTGACACCAACAACGCTACATCCACTGTCGCCCTCCCTTCACCGAGTTGCCGATGCATTTTACGATTGCCAGTCTGCTTGCCCACTTGAGCGAAGATAAATTTGTTGCCCCGAAAGTTCTCGAAAAAAAACTTGGCTGTGACGATCCTGAGAGCCAGCGAGAACTGGAAATAGCCCTTGATGCCCTAGAACGCATTGGGCTGCTCATCAAAGAACGGGGTAAGTATCGCCGTGCCAGTGATGATGGGTTAATTGAAGGGCGACTGCGCTGCTCCAGTAAGGGCTTTTGCTTTGCCATTCAAGATACCGAGGGTGCTGAAGATATTTTTGTGCGCGAGCATCAGCTCAGCACTGCTTGGAATGGCGATCGCGTGCTGGTGCGGGTCACCCGTGAAGGCCGACGCAAGAAATCTCCAGAGGGGGAAGTGAAACTGATCCTTGAGCGGGGAAATCCCTCGGTAATTGCCCGGGTGAAACAGACCGAAGATGGTTTTCGGGCCACGCCCCTCGACGATCGCCTGCTCTTTGAAATTGCCCTTGAACCCAATGACCTTGTGCCCGATCTATCGACGGTGGTGGATCAACTGGTGCATGTGAACATTCGCCGCTATCCCTTGGGGGGGTACCTGCCGACGGGGGAAATTGGCCAGATCCTAGGGAGTGATGCCCAATCGGCACCTGCCTTGGACTTGATTTGCTGCAAACACAATCTTGTCCGCCAATTTAGCCCAGCCCTGCGGACAGCAGCAGCTACCTTAAATGCCCAGTTGGAAACCTTGGACTTCAGCGATCGCCAAGACTTGCGGGAATTGGTCACCATTACCTTAGTGGCTCCCGGCCAAGAACCCCAAGTGGCCTTTTCCCTCGATGCCCTCGAGCAAAATCTCTGGCAGTTGGGGATTCACATTAGCGATGTGGGGGGATTGCTCCCCCCTGATGAACTGCTGGATCGCACTGCCCGCCGTCAGGGTATGACCCTTGCGACCCCTGAACTCAGTTTGCCCCTATTGCCGCAGGAATTGGAGAGGCTGCGCTTGCTGCCGGGGGGCGATCGCGCTGCCATTTCGCTGCTGATGGTGATCAACAATGCCGGTGAAGTTCAGTCCTACAGGATTTACCGCAGTTGTATCCGCGTGGATGCCTGTGTCACCAGCGAGCAGGTGGCAGCCACCCTTGCCCTAGGGGATAGTGCCAGTGATTGGTTGCGTGACCTGATTCACCTTGCCACTGCCGTGAGCCAGCAGCGACAGGCACGGGGGAGTATTGAAGTCACCCCAGCGGATGCCCTGAGGCTTGCCTATGCCGATGAGGGTCTCGCCTCCGCCATTCCCCTACCGGGGGTCACCCCTTGGACAAGCTTAGTGATCCTTGCCAATGAACTCCTTGCCCGTCATTTGGCGAAGTTGGGGGTACCGGCTCTCTACCGCACGCAGCCTGTGCCCGAACTCTATGCGGTGCAGGAGTTTCTCAAGCTCTGCCAAAATCTCAACTTGCCCTTGAGCCTAGACAATCCCGCGCAGGTCACGCCCCACGACTGTCAGTGCTTTATGGCACAGTTGGTTACCTCAGATTTGGCGCCGCTGTTGCAAGAACTGTTACTGGATAAACTTAAACCCGCCAGTGATGCCAGCATGCCCCTGCCCCACTTTAGTTTGGCCACTTGCGAGGGCTATGGCCATTTCTGCTCACCCCTACAACGCTACACTGACATTGTTAATCAGCGCATTTTGCATATTCTTCTGAGGGAAGGGCGCGATCGCCGCGGGCCACGGGCAAAAGAGCGCGTCAATCTTGGCGAATCCAGTTGCCTGGAGCAGGTGAATTGGACCGTCTTCACCACTGATACCCAGCGGGAAGTGGACACCCTCGTTAATGAATTAGCCCCCCACCTCCAAGAGCGGGAGCGGCAAATTTACACGGCTTGGAAGGATTTGGTGGGGCTGCAACGGGTGCGCCAAGTCCAAGCCTCCATCGGCGAAGTGCGCTCGGGCATTATTACCGGCGTGCAGTCCTACGGCTTCTTTGTTGAACTGATTGACTTTAATGTTGAAGGGCTAGTCCATGTCAGTTCCCTCAAAGATGACTGGTATGACTACCGTGCCCATGCCCAAACCTTGACGGGTCGGCGTAACCGCTTGCGCTACCGCTTGGGCGATCGCGTTGAAGTGCTGATTAAAAATGTGGATTCCTACCGCCAGCAGGTGGATTTGGCGGTAATTAGTGGTGGCTCCCAAGCGACGGAAGAAGATCTCAACGGCAGCAGTGACGGCGGCGAAGCCCTCACCCCTTCTGGGGATGACGCCCCTGAGAATCTCCAAACCAGCAGTTGACATTTTGCAGGGAGTGGGCAGCGGTTGAAAGTCGTCTATTTTGGCACACCGGAGTTTGCCCTTGCGCCCCTACAACGGCTGCTGGCAACAGAGACCTATCAAGTGTTGGGGGTGGTCACCCAGCCTGATCGGCGACGGGGACGGGGCAACCAATTATCCCCTGCTCCGGTCAAGGCCTTAGCCCTTCGCCATGGGCTACCGGTTTGGCAGCCAGAACGTCTGCGTCGGGATCCAGAGCTGCCTGAGGTCTTGCGATCGCTAGGCGCCGATATCTTTGTGGTGGTGGCCTACGGTCAAATCCTGCCCCAGTCGATCCTTGAGATTCCCCGTTACGGCTGCATCAACATCCACGGCTCGCTGCTGCCGAAGTATCGCGGTGCCGCTCCGATTCAGTGGGCACTCTACCACGGTGAACAGGAAACCGGGGTGACGACGATGCGCATGGATGCTGGTATGGACACAGGCCCAATGCTCCTGAAGCGAAAAGTAACGATTCATTTAGGGGATAACGCTGCTACCCTCAGTGCCAAGCTCAGTGACATGGGTGCCGACCTCCTACTAGAAACCTTACAGCAACTGCCCCAGCTTCAACCCCAACCCCAAAACGATGCTGAGGCTACCTATGCACCGCTCATTCAAAAAAGTAACTATGCGATTGATTGGGGGCGATCGGCCCTAGCCCTCCACAACCAAGTGCGCGCCTTTTACCCCTATACCTATACCCAGTGGCAAGGCACCCCCTTGAAACTGCTGCAAACGTGGCCATTGGTGCCCGAAGTCGCCGCCAAATTACCCGAACCCTTACAGTCCTTTGTCTGCGAGCCTGGGGCATCTTCCGCCCCCGGTACCGTGGTGGCGTTAATTAAGGGGTGGGGCCCCGTGGTACAGACGGGCAAGGGTCGCCTGCTGCTGAGTCAAGTGCACTTGAGTGGTCGCAAAGCCCAATCGGGGTGGGATTTTGTCAATGGGGTGCGGCTGGCGATCGCCACTCAATTCGGTATTGCGCCCTCAGCGCTGTAACTGAGTTTTAAGCACACCGGACTTAATGTAACTAAATGTTACAATTTTGCCGTTTTGACAGCATTTCACCTTGACACCCCTCGGATCGGCTCACTACACTGGCACACATACCTAGGTACGTCTCTAACCCCTATGGAAGATAAGCAAAAGGTTACGTTGTATCTGTCCCCCGATGTGCACCGCCAGCTGAAGATTGCCGCTGTGGTCGAGCAGGAAACGATGTCCACCCTTGCTGAGCGTGCCATTGAGTTTCTATTGGCTCACCCAGAAGTCCTGGCGGAATATGCCGAACAAAAACATGGCAATGTGCATCGGGTTTACCACTGCCCAGAGTGTGCTAGTGCCCTTGTCCTGCGGGGGGATGAGCTAACGGCCTTGGTCAATCAGCCTACAGTGATTGATGACGACAGCCTCAGTGTTCCTTCGCTCTCCGTCGAGTTGGTGTCTGCCCGCTAGGCCAGTGGCGGGGGTGTTGGGTCAGCCTTGCAAGAAGGAGGTGATTGCTGTGCAAGAAGAATTGAGTATCCTAATCCAAGCGCAATATCCCTTGATCTACCTCCTGACCTCTGAAGAAGAGCGGGCTGAGCAGGCGATCGCCACCATTGCCCAAAGTCAAGTCGGGCCTCAAGGGCGGTCTCCCCGCAAGCTCTACATCTGGACAGTGACCCACGGCATGGTCGAGTATGGCCATCCCCGCAATAATAGTCACCACAACACTGTCTCACCGGAAGCCGCCATTCAATGGGTTGTTCATCAACGGGAACCGGGCATCTACGTCTTCAAGGATTTGCACCCCTTCATTGATTCGCCCCCTGTGACGCGTTCTTTACGGGATGCGATCGCCAGCTTCAAGAGCAGCCACAAAACCATTATTCTCATGTCCCCCGAAGCGGCGCAGCGGATTCCCGTCGAACTGGAAAAAGAAATCGTTGTTGTTGACTACCCCCTACCCAGTATCAACGAACTAGATGAGGTGCTCGGGGAGCAACTGGATCCCCGCAATCGCCACCTCACCCCCGAAGCACGGGAAAAACTCGTCAAAGCCACCCTTGGCCTGACGCGGGATGAAGCCGAAAAAGTCTTTCGCAAAGCCAAAGTCACCGCTGGGCGCCTTACCGAAGCCGAAGTGGACATCATCCTCTCCGAGAAAAAGCAACTCATCCGCCGCAATGGCATCCTCGAGTATATGGAAGTGGATGAAACTATTGATTCGGTCGGCGGTTTAGAGGAACTGAAAGTCTGGTTACGCCAACGCGCCAACGCCTTCAGTGAAAAAGCTCGAGAATACGGCTTACCGCAACCGAAGGGGATGTTGATTTTGGGGGTCCCCGGCTGTGGGAAGTCCCTTATTGCCAAAACCACCTCCCGCCTTTGGGGGTTGCCGCTGCTGCGCCTTGATATGGGTCGCGTCTATGACGGTTCAATGGTGGGGCGATCAGAGGCCAATTTGCGCAATGCTCTGAAAACCGCTGAATCCATTTCCCCTGCCATTCTCTTCATTGATGAAATGGACAAGGCCTTTGCTGGCGGGGCAGGCTCCTCAGACTCCGATGGCGGTACCTCGAGCCGGATCTTTGGCTCCTTCCTCACTTGGATGCAGGAGAAAAAGTCTCCCGTCTTTGTTTTGGCGACGGCCAACCGCGTTGAACGGCTTCCTGGTGAATTTTTGCGTAAAGGTCGCTTTGATGAAATTTTCTTTGTGGATTTGCCCAATGCTGAGGAGCGCAAGGAAATCTTTCGCATTCACCTCACCAAGCGCCGTCGCGAGATCGATCGCTTTGACCTAGAGCAACTGGCCAATATCTGTGATGGCTTTTCGGGTGCCGAGATTGAGCAGGCCATCATTGCTGCTATGTACGAAGCCTTTGCTCAAGGACGCGAGTTTACCCAGTTAGACATTATTGCCGCTAGCCGTGCCACTCAACCCCTTTCCAAGACGATGCAAGAGCAGGTCACGGCACTTCGTGATTGGGCACGCCAACGGGCGCGTCCGGCGGCTGCTTCAGTGGCTGAATACCAGCGACTGGAGTTCTGACAAGCTTCCTTCTGTCTGCTCTGCGCAGATGGGAGAAAGACCCGACCACAGGGGTTTGGTTCGCCATAAATTGTGGTTCATTCAGTCCAATGTTTCTGTCTCAATCTGGAGGAAATCCACATGTCTCACTTCAGCACCCTGCGTACGAAAATTACCGATGCTGAAATCTTGAAAGCGTCCCTGCGGGATCTAGGCATTACGGTGAAAACCAATGCCGATGTGCGTGGCTACAATGGTCAACGTGTTCGCTCTGACATCGTCGCTGTCCTCGATGGCGAGTATGATCTGGGCTGGTCTCGCAATGCTGATGGCACCTTTGATCTGATTGCTGACCTCTGGGGTGTGGCCAAAAAACACAACCAAACCGAGCTGATCAACTCGATCAACCAAAAATATGCCATCAACAAAACCTTGGCTGAGGTGAAGCGTCCTGGCCTTCAGAACGCCAACGTCAAGCTTGTGGTGCATAGCTAATCCTGTTGCCAATTGCTTTGTACTGTCTAGCGCGCGTTCCCAAGTAATCCGCTGGCTGACTCCCTAGGGGTCGGCCTCTTTTTTTATAGGAGTGATGTGGGCAGGCTAAAACCCCTCCGCTTCAGCGAGGGG